>CAJWOT010000160.1 GCA_913044215.1 uncultured Rhodospirillaceae bacterium
TATAGCGTCCGCGCGAGCGACGCAAAAATTCAGGGCGCGCGCAGTAGCCGTGTGGAGGATACGATGACGTTGATCGGCCGCACGGCCGCGGGCCAGGAGACGGTGCTGCCCGCTGCGAAGTTGCTCAATGTCAATGCGGAACGCGAACATTACGCTGTCACTTTAAGCGTCGATGAAGCGGTCATGCGGCAGCATGGACTAACCTCTCTGGCGGTCCGCGTTACCGGCAATGTCTTGCTGTTCCCGGACGCCGATCAAGATGACCCGAATCCGCAGACAACGTCCGACCTGCAGATCGCGGAAACGACGCAGCGCGGGACTGCCGAACGGGTCCTGTCCAAACATGGTGATGAGCTGACCGGTGCGCGAATGGTGCGCTATGCGATCAATGCGCTGCCGCGCGATCGAGCGTCCAGCGAGACGGAGCGTGAAGCCGCGCGTAACGCCGCGATGCAACAGCCCGCTTCGGCTGATGCGGTGGCTTACGTCAAGGATGCGTTCTTCGCCTGCCGCAGCGTGACGGATCACGCGGTCATCAAGCGCTATGATTCACGCTACAGCTATCGCGCCTGTCTCGGCGTGATGCATGACGAAATTATCGACGGCGTGAACAAGAAGTATTGGGACGCTCTGAAAGCCGGCAGTTAAGCGGACTGTTGCGCTTTTAAGCCATGGAGCCGGCGACGATGCCGGCGTCATGGAGCCGGCCGATCTCGCCATCGCCGAGGCCGAGATCGCCTGCCAAGATTTCGTCCGTATTGCCGCCAAGCAACGGGGCTGGCACGACCGATGTACGCGGCGCGGCGCCGAAGTCGAGCATGGGCCCTGACGCCAGGTAGCGGCCGATCCCGGGCTGGTCGATTTCCTCAAACATCGGATTTTCGGTGGAGACACGGCTGTCTTCCTGTACCGCTTGCGTAAAAGATTGATAGGGCCCCCAACAGGCGCCGGCGCCATCGAGTGCCGACCGCGCCTCGTCCAGCGTATGGCCCGAAAACCAAGGCTCAATGATCGCGACGATACGGTCGCGTGCCGCCCAGCGCGCTTCCTCTTTGGTGAGATCGAGCTCGAGCTCGTCCCCCAGTGCGGCGATCCGGTCTTCAGTACCCGTCGCTTTCTGCAAGGCCTGCCAATGCCGCGGTGTGAAGGCGGTAATCATGACCCGCCGTCCGTCGCTGGTCGCGAAGTCGCAACCGAAGGTACCGTAGACTTGGTTGCCGGTCCCCGGACGGTCGTCGCCATTGATCTGAACCTCGCCGATATAGCCGAGATGGCTCAAGGTGGAAAAGGCGGTGTCGGCAAGCGCGAGGCCGATGAATTGGCCTTTGCCGGTCTCGCGGCGTTGCCGTTCGGCCGCGAGGATTCCGTTGACGGCGGACAGGCCCGCGACCACGTCCCACATCGGCATGACGTGGTTGACCGGACCGGCGTAATCCTCCGGTCCCGTCACCAGCGGGAACCCAGCGGCGGCATTGACGGTGTAGTCGAGCGCGACGGAACCGTCCCGGTTACCGGTGATACCGAGCATGATCAGGTCGTCTCGTTTGGCCTTCAGCCCTTCATAATCGAGCCAGCCGCGCGCCGGCAGGTTGGTCAACACGATACCCGCTTCCGGCCCCGGCTTGGTCATCAGCGCATGGGCCAATTCGCGGCCTTCGGCCTCCCGGACATTGAGCATGATCGACCGTTTACCCTTGTTGAGACCGGCCCAATACAAGCTCCTGTTGTCCGAGGTAATAGGCCAACGCCGGTAGTCGAGCCCGCCACCGACAGGGTCGATCCGGATTACGTCGGCGCCCATTTGGGCCAAGGTCAGGCCGGCATAAGGCGCGGCGATGAAGGCTGAGACTTCGACGAGACGAAGTCCCTTCACGATTTCCGTCATGCTGTAGTCCTAATGGATTTCGGTCTTAATGCCGGCACTGGCAAAACCTTTGCCGGGGATCAGGGGTTTTCCGGCGAAGGGCCTTTCTCGTCGATGGCCCGGCTGGCCCGCCGCACCCGGCCGACAGCCGAATCGAAAAAGCTGTCGAGACGTTCCCGCATGTCGTCAGACAGAACGAGTAATTTCGAACGCGCATCGTCCGGATTGTCGGATTCGACCAGAATGCCTTCCTTGATGGAGTGGTCGACATATTTGCTGGCGGTGTGGGCGCTCTTGATCGCGGTCATGTAGCGAAGCGCGTCTGTCTTGCGAACGGGTCCGTCCGCGCGCCAGATTCCCGTCAGCAAGTCCCAATACGCAGCGGAATAGAATTCTGTATTGCCCTCGAAAACTTCCACCCAACGACGGCCCACCCCGTCGATCATCTCTAAATACTGTTTGTGCTGCGCATTGTTGTATTTCAGCGCCATCCATTCCTCGCCTTCTGCGACCCCATATTCGATTTTCCGCCGAATTTGCATTTATTTTTCCCGATAGCTACACGCGATTCCCGCAAGGTGCAAGCGGCCGACGGAAAAGCTGTTGGATTTCAAAACCTTCAAGTTCGCGGAAATCCGCGAAGAAATCACTGTCCGTGTGACCGTTGTCACAGATTATATATTAATTTGACACTAAAAATGCAACTAATTAAGTTGTTAAAAATTACACGAAACGGTCGGGTGAGCAGATTGTCCGCCTAAACCTTTCATAAGAGCCTCGACGAGGCGGATCGATAAAGGAGCACAAGATGACGACGACGAAGAAGTTGGGACGGGTTCTTTCTGTCGTTTTAGTTGCGGCCGCGCTGTCGGCCTGTACCGCGACGGGCGGACAAAAACAGACTGGCGGTACCTTGCTTGGGGCTGGTCTCGGCGCTTTGGCAGGATCGCAAATCGGTTCCGGACGCGGCAAGCTCGCGGCGGTGGCGATCGGTACGCTGGGTGGTGCGTTGCTCGGCAATTCCGTCGGCAAGTCGCTTGATCGGGCAGATCGTCTTCACGCCAGCCGTGCGGCGGAAAGTGCACACACTGCGCCGATCGGACAGCCAGTGGTATGGCGTAATCCTGACAGTGGCAACCAAGGCAGCGTCACGCCGGTTCGCGAGGGCCGTCAGACGGCAACGGGGGCGTATTGCCGTGAATATCAGCAGACCGTGACGGTCGGCGGCCGTACCGAAGAGGCTTTCGGCACCGCCTGTCGCCAGCTGGATGGAAGCTGGCAGATTCAGTAGAAGAGGTGGCTCCACAAGTGATCGGGCCGTGAGGGTGACACGGCCCGATCTTGGAGCAGAGGGGAAGGGAGGCACAAAAACGTGCTCTCGTCTTCACGCTTTCGACATTAACGAGCCATAGCGCTTCGTGAATTGACATAGATCAACGGCGGACGGAAAAACGTGACCCGTGAAGGCAGATTACGCTTTCGCGCGATTTCCGATACAGTGCCGCGACACACGCGGCATAGGGACGAAATTCCATGGCGGCGCCGTCGCTGCTTCTTATTACCGACCGGAACAATACGGCGCTGCCGTTATCCGATGTACTGGCGCAGGCGCTTCAGGCCGGTTGCCGCTGGATTATGATTCGCGAGAAGGATCTGGCGACGGCGGAACTGTGCCCTGTCGTAGAGGCGACGGTGACCGTGGCCAAGGATTTCGGCGCCACGGTCTCGGTCAATAACGACTTTACCGCGGCGTCGATTTGCAAGGTAAAGGCGGTACACCTGCCGCAAGGTCAGCCAGTCGCGACGATCCGCCGTGTCATGGGACCGGAAACCCTCATCGGAGTCTCCGCGCATTCCGTCGCTGAAGCACAGCTCGCTGCGGCCGAAGGGGCCAACTACGTCACCGCGAGTCCGGTCTTCGCGACCGATAGTAAACCAGGTTACGGCCCCGCCTTAGAACCGGAGGGGCTGGCGCAAATCGTCGCCTCTGTCCGGATACCGGTCCTGGCCCTCGGTGGTGTCACTGCGGAGAACGCGGCTTCTTGCATTGCGGCGGGCGCTGCGGGTGTCGCCGTTATGGGATCCGTGATGCGTGCCCAAAACCCGGGAGCAATCGTTGGCGACCTGATCGCCGCGCTGGCGGCAACGCAGGGGTAAAGGGATTAACTGATTTAGTACCCCGGCAGCCGTTCCATTAGTGGGAAAGCGCTGGTCACATGCGGCAAGTTCACCGCCTGCGCCTGCGTGATGTAGCTGGAATCCAATTCCGCGAAACTCGTCACGCCGAGAAGGCCGAAGGCGATCTGGATTTCCTCTTCCAGCAGCTCCAGCACGCGGACCAGCCCATCCTTGCCGTTCGCGGCCAGCCCGTAACCCTGCATACGCCCGATGCCAACCGCGTCGGCGCCGAGCGCGATCGCCTTGACGATGTCGGTGCCGCGGTTGATGGCGCCGTCGACGATTACCGCCGCCTTGCCGCCGACCGCCTCGACGACCTCCGGCAGAACGTCGACGGAGCCGCGCCCGTGATCGAGCTGACGGCCGCCATGGTTCGAGACATAGACACCGTCGACGCCCAGCTCGACGCACATCGCCGCATCCTCGGCCGTGGCAATGCCTTTCAGGATCAGCGGCACGTCGTGCTTGTCCTTGAAACGCTTGACGTTGTCCCAGGTGTAGAGCGCTTGATACTCCATGCCGCCTGCACCGACCCGCCAGGTCTTGACGAAGCGATTGTCGAAATCGCGTTCGCGACGGCTGTAATGCGCCGTATCGACCGTGATCGCGAAGGCGTAGTATCCATTGTCGACCGCACGCTTCACGTAATCGTCTTCGAACTTGTCGTCGCCGCGAACGTAGAGCTGAAAAATCCGCGCATTGTCGGCAGCGGCCGCTGTTTCCTCCAGACCCGGCGCGCAGCGCGAACTCAGCATATGCACGATATCGAACTCGTCTGCCGCCTCGGCCGAACTCGGCCCGCCGCGCCGGCTAGGGTCGAACGTTTCCAGCGACCCGATCGGTGCCAGCAATACCGGAATACGCATTTTTTGGCCGAGCAGGGTGCCGCTGGTATCGAGCTCATGCACGTTGCGACAGACCCGCGGCCGGAATGCCAAGGTATCCAGCGCCATCCGGTTGCGCCGCAAGGTCGTCTCGCTCTCCGCGCCGCCGGCCAGATACCCCCACGCCCCGTCGGATAGGTTGTTGTATGCGCGTTGGACGATGTCATGCAGGGACGGATATTCGGGTGTCTGCTCGCTCACGGCTGTGCTCTCGCTGGATCGTTGAAAAAAGGCCGTCGATCCTAGGGGCTGGGATGAGGGCGGGCAAGGGGAGGTGGACTGAGGTTGCTACCCTTGCCTTTTCGCATTGTCTGCAACATGTATACGATCCAACTGCTTAGGACAGGCTTGTGCCGCCCAACACCGCTTCCTTCGACCGACCCAAGGGTCGCAATCTGCGCTATCTCCGACGCACCGCTGGGTTTTTGAAGCCCTATAAGGCGCGCGTGGCGGCGGCGGTCGTGGCATTGCTGGTGACCGTCGGAACCGGACTCGCGATCGGGCAGGGGCTGAAGGTGCTGATCGATAGTGGGTTCGCGGCGGGCGATGCGGCGGCGCTGGATCGGGCGCTGCTGTTTTTGCTCTCGCTCGCGGTCATCATGGCGGCCGGGACTTTCGCCCGCTTCTATTTCGTCTCCTGGGTCGGCGAACGGGTGGTGGCCGACCTGCGCCAGGCAGTGTTCGACCGCATTTTGTCGTTGCATACCGGTTTCTTCGAGGTCACGCGTACCGGCGAAGTGCTGTCGCGCCTGACCACCGACACGACGTTGCTGCAGACGGTGATCGGGTCTTCCGCTTCCGTGGCGCTGCGCAACGGGCTGAACCTGATTGGCGGGCTCATCATGCTGTTCGTCACCGATCCCAAGCTGACCGGTATGGTTCTGCTGGTCGTGCCGCTGGTCGTCGCGCCGATCATGATTTTCGGCCGCCGGGTGCGGCGCCTGTCGCGCGCCAGCCAGGACCGGGTTGCCGATGTGGGAGCGTTTGCGGAGGAATCGATCAACGCCATGCGCACCGTCCAGGCCTTCACCCATGAGGGAGTGGACCAGTGGCGTTTCGCGGGCGAGGTCGAGAACGCGTTTACCGTTGCGATTTCGCGCATATTGATGCGCGGTTTTCTGACATCGATCGTTATCCTGCTGGTGTTCGCCTCGATCGGTTTTATCCTGTGGGTCGGTGGCCGTGATCTGCAGGCGGGCGAGATCACCGGCGGTGAGCTCACGGCCTTCATCTTCTACGCGACCATGGTTGCGTTTTCCGTTGGCGTGATCAGCGAGGTCTATGGCGAGTTGCAACGCGCCGCTGGGGCCACCGAACGCCTGATCGAACTGCTTGAGGCGGAGCCGGAAATCGTGGCACCCGCCAATCCGGCGCCGCTGCCGGAGCCGGCGGAAGGCCGTGTCCGGTTCGAGGATGTCACCTTCCACTACCCCTCGCGGCCCGACCTGCCGGCGCTGATCGGATTTTCGCTGGACGTGCAGCCGGGAGAAACAGTCGCGCTGGTCGGTCCTTCCGGAGCGGGTAAGTCGACCGTGTTCCAGTTGCTGTTGCGTTTCTACGATCCGGATTCCGGGCGCATTGCCCTGGATGGTTTGGATATTCGTACGGCCGATCCGCAGGCGGTGCGGGCGCGCTACGCGCTGGTGCCACAGGACCCGGTGATTTTCGGTGCCGATGCGCTGGAGAACATCCGTTACGGTCGACCGGATGCAGACGAGGCAGCGGTGCGGGCGGCGGCGGAAGCGGCGGCAGCGGCCGAGTTCATCGATCAACTGCCGGACGGTTTCGCGACCTTCCTGGGCGAAAAAGGTGCGCGCCTGTCCGGCGGTCAACGGCAGCGTCTCTCGCTCGCCCGAGCCCTGTTGCGCGACCCGTCCGTCCTGTTGCTCGACGAGGCGACGAGTGCGTTGGACGCGGAGAACGAGCGGCTGGTGCAGCAGGCGCTTGAAAAGCTGAAGGCCGGTCGCACGACACTGGTCATCGCGCACAGGCTGGCGACCGTGGTCAATGCGGACCGCATCATTGTGATGGATCAAGGCCGCGCCGTGGCGAGCGGCAGCCACGCGGAACTGCTGCAGTCGAACCGGCTGTATGCCCGCTTGGCCGCACTGCAGTTCGATGTCGATTTGCGTGAGGCGGAACAGGCGGCGGAATGAATCGTCTGCGCCCTTGTCGCGTGACAACTAATTTTCCAATGGCCACCACAGCGCCTCCGCGATAGACAGTCGGCGATGGATGCCTGCCCCATATGCGATGGCGTACAGACCGCCTTCTACGCACGCCAGGACGAGTACGATTTCGTCGCCTGCCGGAGCTGCGGCTTCGTGTTCCTGTTTCCCATGCCCGATGACGCGTCGCTGGCGGCTGTCTATGACGATGCCGCGTTCGGTGTCGGCCGCTATCCGAAAGCGAAATCGCGCATGCGGCGCGCCACCATGCGCGCCTTGCGTCTGTGGCCGCATTTCGTTGGCAAGGATGCGATCGATGTCGGGTGCGGCGGTGGATTCGTCGCAGAGGCGATGCGGCGGCTGGGTGCGCGGTCGTCGGGCCTCGATATCAGCCCGGGTTCGATCGCCTATGCGAGAGATGCCTTTTCGAAGGTACGCTTCTACGAAGAAACCTTCGAGACCTTCCTGGCGCGCGGCGAAAGCTTCGATTTCATTCATTCCTCGGAGGTCATCGAGCATATCGGCGACGTTAAGAGCTACATGACCTTCCTCGCCGGTATCGCCCGGCCGGGCGCGAAGCTTTTCCTGACGACGCCTGACATCGCGCACCCCACCGTGCCGGACGATGTCACCGATTGGGACATGTTCTCGCCGCCGCGCCATGTTCAGTTCTTCTCCGAAGCCACTCTGACGCGTCTGTTCAATACGTTTGGATTCGATATCGTGAAGCGCTTCTACAAGAAGGACGCGCCAACATTGCAGGTGCTGGCGCGCAAACGGAGGTAGATGGAGCTTCAAAAGGTGAAGGACGTGCCAGCGAACTATGGCGCGCCCTACGCCGTCTATGTGAAGCGCCTTTCGTCGTGAGGAGAAGAGGATGAGCTACGAATTCTATTACTGGCCCGGTATCCAGGGGCGTGGCGAGTTCGTCCGGCTGGCACTGGAGCAAGCGGGCGCAGACTATGTGGATGCCGCACGTGCAGAGGGCGGCATGGAGAAGATGCAGGCGTTCGTCGCAGGCGATGTGGTGGGTGCGCCGCCCTTTGCGCCACCCTTTCTCAAGCATGGCGACCTGATCATCGCCCAGGTGGCGAATATTTTGGACTATCTGGGGCCGCGGCTTGGGCTCGCACCGATGGACGAGGCGGGCCGGATTTGGGCGCGCCAGCTGCAACTGACCGTGACCGACCTCGTGCAGGAGGCGCATGATACGCATCATCCGGTTTCGACCGCGCTTTATTACGAGGACCAGGTCGACGAGGCGCAACGATACACCGCGAAGTTTCTCGAGCTTCGGGTACCGAAATATCTCGGCTATTTCGAGCGTGTGGCGATGCGCAATCCCTTTGGGTCCGGGATGCTGATCGGTAACGGGATCACCTATCCGGACCTGTCGCTGTTCCAATGCATCGCCGGGCTGCGATACGCCTTTCCGGCCGCGATGGCGCGCATCGAACCAGATTTTCCCCAGCTTGCGGCGCTGCATGACAGGGTTGCGGGATTGCCGAACGTGTCGGCCTACCTGGCGTCCGACCGCCGGATTCCGTTCAACGAGCATGGCGTATTCCGGCACTATCCCGAGCTCGATGGCTGAGCATTTGCATGCGACCGGTGCGGTAGCGCATCTTGACCGAAGCCCGCATACGCGGGTTTACGTCGCGTCGATTTAAGGAAACCATCATGCATACGATTCAAGCGGGCACGCTGCGCCGGCAGCTCACCGAGGTCTATCGCGCCTGGGGCATGCCGGATGAAAATATCACGGTGATTGTCGAAAACATGGTGGAATCCGATCTCCGCGGTATCGACTCGCACGGCGTCGGCATGCTGCCGCGCTATGACGGCCAGCGTAAGGACGGTGCGCTGAACATGACACCGGATGTCCGGGTGGTGCGCGACTTTGGCGCGGTCGCGCTGATCGATGCGGATCACGGGTTGGGCCATGTCGCCGGTACGAAGGCGATGCAGATGGCTTGCGACAAGGCGGAGCAGTTTGGTGTCGGCGCGGTCACGGCGCGCGGTTCCAACCATTTCGGGGCTGCCGGCGTCTATTCGACCATGGCGGTGGATCGCGGCCTGATCGGACTTTGCACGACGGGGACAACGCAGCGCTCCGTCTTGCCGACCTTCGCCAAGGAGCCGCGCTATAGCACCAACCCGATCGCCTTTGCGGCACCGGCGAAACGCAACGATCCCTTCTCGCTCGACATGGCGACGAGCACGGTAGCGGTCGGCAAGCTGCAGATTGCACGTCGCGCCGGCAAGGAACTGCCGTTGGGCTGGGCGCATGATGCCGAAGGCCATCCCACGACCGATCCGGAAGTGGCGCTGGCGGCGACGCCGAAGCGTCTCTCCCCGCTCGGTGGGTCGCGAGAGCTCGGATCGCACAAGGGGTACGGCCTCGCCATGATGGTCGATATCCTGTCGAGCGTACTCTCGGGTTCCTTCATCGGCGGCTATAACCTCAAGACCGACGCGCGCGAGCAGTACATCAATGTCGGCCATTTCTGTCTGGCGCTCGACCCGGCGGCGTTCCGCGAAGAAGGCGAGTTCGAGGACAATCTCGACGATCTGATCGACATGCTGCACGGCACCGACCCGGTCGATCCGGAACAGCCGGTTCTTGTTGCCGGCGACCTGGAGCACAGGGAGCGGGAGAATCGGTTGGTTGAAGGGATCCCGATGACTGATACCCTTTTTGACGAAGTGCGTGCGGTAGCGGAAGGCTGTGGAGCGCCTTTCATCCTAGGCAACGACTAGGCGCAAACAGCCGGTCTACATGCCCTAATTGGGCTGGGTCGGTATCGATACAGCCCATTCTGGCGATGTTGCGAATTGCACTTGATTGGGGGCGCGTCCCGGACGATGAATAAACCGGTCCGATCTAACGAACGCTGGGGAAAGGAATAATGGAACAGGATGTCACGGCGATTGCCGAATAGGTTACGGCATTGATCACCGTCTATGGGCTCAAGGTGATCGGTGCGGTCGCGATTCTCATCGTTGGCTGTAT
>CAJWOT010000161.1 GCA_913044215.1 uncultured Rhodospirillaceae bacterium
GTCGCCGGATGCTGCGGGACGTCGTCTGCGTGGATCCTGGCGCGCAGAGCGCCGCGCAGCACAGCCCAGGTGGCTTCAATTTCACCGGCAACCAGTTAAGCCGGCCCGCGCAGCCTTCGACTCAGTTCCTCGCACAACAGATCGCCCAGGAGACCGCGCCCCCGCAACGTCCGTCCGCCAATTTCGCCGCCGCCGCCAATGCCTACGGACGATCCCGTGGCAATATTCCACGCGCGGTTGGCGAGCCTGTCATCGTGACGCGTTCCATCGACCGTTCGGTTTGGCTAGCATCGGCTTTCCACCACGATCAGCAGCCGGAACGCAGCCAGCCACCCCAGCACTGGTACCAGAAGGCGCTCCAGGCCGTTCAGAGGTCTGACCATGCCGGCCGGGACCAGACTCCAGGTCCGGAAGCCACCGGACAGCGGATAGATCAGCAACGCCAACCGTTCGGTTCGGATCGCGGCCAACCCTTCGAACCGCCGTTCAAAGGCCTGCCGGTCGTGGGGCTTGCCGAAGAGAAGGGTCGGGATGGCCTGGTTCGAATCGTACGGGTCCTTATCCGGATCGATCGGGCCGTCCACATATGGGTCTACGGCCATATCGACCGGCTCCGGATGGAACGAACGATAAAAGATGTGGCTGACCGGCGTGATGCCGGGCTCCAACATGACGATCCGTCCGCCAGGCTTCAGCACCCGAGACGCTTCGTCGAAGAAACGTACCGGCCGCTCCAGATGATGCAGCACGTCGAGCATGACGATGTTGTCGAAGCTTCCGTCCGCAAAAGGCAGCCGCTGCGCATCGCAGACCGTGTCGAGCCAGTCGGCCGGCAACACATCGGTCGAAACGACATCCGGCGCAAAGGCCTTTAAATTGCCGGACCCGCCGCCGATCTCCAACGTCCGGCCTGGCAGGCAATGCGACACCATGCGCTCGTACCAATCCCGATAGACCGCGCGCAGTACCGGTTTGGCTTCCCAGATCGCGCGATAGTCCGCCGGATTGGCCGGCGCGGTCATCAGAACGCCTTCAAGCGGAAGAAAGCGAAGACCACCATGCGGATCAGCAGCCAGCCATGCGAAAAGCGCGATATTTGCGTTTCGCCGTAGGTCCGGCTGGCATAGCGGATTGGCACCTCGGCGACCTTGAGGTTCAGTTTCGTCGCGCCGAAAATCAGATCGAAATCGCCGAAGGGGTCGAAATCGCCGAAATAGGACCGGTTCGCCGCGATCTGTTCGTAGTGCCGCTTGCGCAACACTTTGGTGCCGCACAGCGTGTCGGTGAAACGCTGGTTGAGCAACCAGGAGAACAGCAGGGAAAAGATCTGGTTGGCGACCCAATTGAGGAACCGCATCGCTTCGCGCTCCATCGGATAGACGAGGCGGCTGCCATTGACGAATTCGCCTTTTCCGGACACCAACGCGGCGTAGTATTTCGGCAAATCTTCCGGCGGCATGGTGAGATCGGAATCGAGGATCATCAGCACGTCGCCGCGCGCCAAGTCGAACCCCTTGCGCACCGCATCGCCCTTGCCCTTGCCGTCCTGCCGGACCGCCTTGATATCCCATTCGCCGGTATAAGCGTCGCGGACCCGTTCGCATTCTTCGAAGGTGCCGTCGCTGGAATTGCCCTCGACGAAAAGGATCTCCATGTCGTCGGCGAAACGCGGCATCCGGGTCACCGCCGATTCAATATTGCCGCGCTCGTTCCGGCAGGGCACCAGGACGGTCACCGACAGGCCGTCGTCGGGTTGCTTGGGCAGCGGCCGGGCGACCAGATAGTTACGCAACGACAACCGGCGCAGCCCCGGCATCGTGCCGATGAAACGGTTGATCAGGGATCCCACGCCGAACAGACGGCGGGGAACAAGCTGCCGCCAGTCCCGTTTGATGATGTCGAAATCGGCGAGATGCAGCAGATTGCCGATATCGTCTGTCGACAGCCAATTCAGCGACGGCTGGCGCATCTTGAAGCCGCAGATCTCCGCCAGCCGCAGCACCGGTTCCCAGTAGCGTGAGAAATAGGCGACGATAATGCGCGTATCCGGCGTGCAGAGTTGATGCAAGTTGCGCAGCGTCTGCTCGCAATCGTCGAAATAACCGATTGTGTCGGAAACGATGATGACGTCGAAAGGGCCTTCGAGATTGGCGATCGTCTCCGGCGCTTCGACATCACCGACCTCGAACGTCAGCGCGGGAAACTTCTCGCGCGCGATCTCGACCATCTGGCTGCTGAAATCGATACCGACCCCGTATTCCGGATCGAGCGACGCCAGGAGTTGCCCGGTACCGCAACCGAGATCGAGAACGCGCGCACCCTTCGGGACGAGGAATTGCATGTAGCGCTGATGCTCGGTATGGAAATATTCGTTCCGGCGCAACCAGCTTTCCCGTTTACCGGCAAAACGGTCCATCCAGGCGATCATCGCGGCCTTGCGCGGCGACGGCGTCGTTTCAGTACGGGTCATTCTTCCTAGACTCGTGGTTTTACCCAACGCCGACGAAACCAAAGATGTCGGTTCAAAACGGGGCTCTCGATCTTGCGGTCAAAGTGTCGGGATGCGGCGCGCTGTTTAGCAGGATTGACAAAGGCCGGACAAGGCCGCGCTTCCTGCCGCACATGGGCTAATCATCACCACCAGCCGAACCGTAGTATTCTCGCAGGTATTCCGTGCTGAACTTGCCGCTTGTCCGGTCAGCCTCGATGTCGGCCGTGTCCCGCTCGGCCGCCGGTCCGTAGCCGCCGGCGCCCGGCGTTTCGACGATGATTCGTTCGCCGTCCGCCATCGCGATACCGGCCGGCTTGATCTCCAGCCCCTCTTCCGCGCCGTCCGCGCCGATCCGGACGAACCGGCCGGAGCCGCCGGATGCACCGCCGAAGATACCCCAAGGCTGGTGCCGGAACCGTTCGCCGGCGCCGTTGAAAATGCATTCGTGCCCGACCGGACCGATGACGCGGCGAATCCCCATGCCGCCCCGATAGCGCCCGGCGCCGCCGGAATCCTCGATCAGACCATAGCTTTCCACGCGCAACGGATATTCGGTTTCAATCACCTCGATCGGCAGGTTCGAGGTGTTGGTGATATGCACCTGGATCCCATCCGTACCGTCCCGGTCATTGCGGCCACCGAACCCACCGCCGAGGGTTTCCAGATAGAGGTAGCCCTGTCCGGTGGCGGGGTCGGTACCGGAAAATACCGCCGTCGTATTCGCGCCGTTAGCGGCGCCGACCGCGGCGTCCGGCAGCGCGTTGGCCAGCGCGCCGATCACCACATCGACGATGCGCTGGCTGGTGTTGGCGCGCGCGGCGACCGGCGCCGGCGCGACACAGTTCAGCAGGCAACCGGCGGGCGCCGTCGTTTCACACACATCGAGAACGCCCTGATTGTTGGGTATATCGGGATCGAGCATCCCCTTCAGCGAATAGGCCACCGCCGCCTGGGTCGCATTCATCGTCACGTTGATATTGCCCTGGACTTGCGGCGCCGTGCCGGTGAAATCGGCGTGCAGCCGGTCGCCCTCGATCGTCATGCGCAGCTTGATCGGGATATCGACCGCGCCCAGCCCGTCATCATCCATTACATCTTCGAATTCGTAGACACCGTCCGGGATGGTTCGCACGCCGTCGCGCATGCGCCGTTCGGTCCGGGTCAAGATCTCTTCGAACGCAACGGTCATCTCGGCTACCGAATATTTCCCGATCAGCTCTGCCAACCGCCGATCACCCAGCCGGCAGGCGGCGATCTGCGCGTAGTAGTCGCCCTGGCGTTCCTCCGGCAGGCGCACATTCAACAACATCAGATCGAACAAATCCTGCTGCACCTCGCCGCGCCGGAACAGTTTCACGACGGGAATCCGCAGCCCTTCCTGGTAGATTTCCGACATGCCGCCCGCCATCGAGCCCGGCGCCATGCCGCCGACATCGGCGTGATGCGCGATATTGCACATGAAGGCGACCAGCGTGCCCTCGACGAAAATCGGCAGGGCAAGGTTGATGTCCGGCAGATGGGTTCCGCCGGCGACATGGGGGTCGTTCGCGACAAACAGATCGCCTTCGTGAATATCCTCAAGCCCGAACTTCGCCAGCAGGCTGTCCATCAGCCCCGTCATCGAGGCGATATGGATCGGCAGGGAGTTCTCCGCCTGCACGATCAACCGTCCGTCCGGCGCGCAGATCGCCGTCGAATGATCGCGGCGCTCCTTGATGTTCGTCGAATAGGCGCTGCGGGTCAGCGCGATGTAGGTCTCGTCGGTGATCGAGCGCAGACCGTTGAACATGATCTCCAGGGTGATCGGGTCAAGTGCCGGTTTCATGCCGCCCCCGCCAGTTCGATGATGATGTTGTACGCGTCGTCCACCCGCGCCGTATCGCCGGGATAGACCAGGGTGGTTGAATCGAGCTGGTCGATCACCGCAGGCCCGACGATAACCTGCCCGGGCTGTAAAACGGCCCTGTCGTAGAGCGCAGCCTCGACCCCATTTTCGGCGTCGAAGTAGACCTGCCGTCGTCCCACCGGCACGGGGCTCTCCTGTGACCGCGCGCTCTTCGCCTGTTCGGGCCGCGGCAAGCGTCCGCGCGCGGTCAGGCGGAAATTGACAATCTCCACCGGGTCGTCGGGATTGAAGTATCCGTAATTCATCTCATGCGCCGCAAAGAACCGCTGCTTCAGATCGTCGCAATCGAATTTCTTCGGCACCCCGTCCAAACCAACACTAAGCTCGTAATTCTGGCCGACATAGCGCATGTCGAAGCTAAGCCGAAGGTCTCGCTGGGCCGCGGCGATTTCCTCCTCGGCAAACCATTCTTCCGCTTCGCCGGTCAATATCGCCACATGTTCGGCAGTGCACCGCATGCCATCGGGATCGGCGACGATCCGCGCGCTGACGACGAAATCCTCCTTCAGGTCCGAGACCACGAGCCCTTGCGCGCAAAGAATGCCGGGCGCGACCGGAACGATGACCTCTTTCATTTCCAGGGCCCGCGCCACATCGATCGCATGCAAGGGACCCGCGCCGCCGAACGCCATCAGGGCGAACTCGCGCGGATCGTGACCGCGCTCGACCGAGATCGCCCGGATCGCGCGGACCATGTTGGAAACCACGATGCCAAGGACGCCATGCGCCGTTTTTTCGACGCCGAATTCGAGCCGCGCCGACACGCTTTCAAGCGACTGGCGCGCGGCATCCAGATCAAGAGCCATGTTGCCGCCCAACAGCCCGGCCGGCGACAGCCGTCCGAGCACCAAATTCGCGTCGGAGACCGTCGGTTCCGTGCCACCACGCCCGTAACAGGCCGGCCCCGGCACGGCGCCAGCGCTGATCGGTCCCACCTTCATCAACCCGTCACGGTCGAACCAGGCGATCGACCCCCCGCCGGCCCCCACTGTGTTAATATCGACCATCGGCAAGCGGACAGGGAATTCCGCGATCATCTGATCATAGGCGATACCCGCATCGCCATCGCGGATCAGGCATACATCCGCGCTGGTGCCGCCCATATCCAAGGTGATCACGTTCTTGCGGCCCGCCAGCACCGCCGTATGAACTGCGCCAACAGCGCCTGCCGCCGGACCTGACAGAGCGGTTCGAACAGGGAAAGCCCCCGCCCGCTCGATCGACATAAGCCCGCCGGACGACTGATTGATACCGACAGCGGCTTTCGGCGCCAACGGCTCGAGACCGGTGCGGAGCCGCTCCATGTAACGGGTCACCAGGGGCTGAAGGTAGGCGTTCAAGACCGTGGTCGACAGACGCTCGAACTCGCGGAATTCCGGCTGCACAGCCGAGGAAAGCGAGATGAAGACGTTGGGCAGCTTTTCCTGCAAGGCGGCACCGATGCGCCGTTCATGCGCCGGGTTCAGGAAAGCGAAGAGCAGACCGACCGCGCAGGCCTCCGCGCCCGATTGCCGGACCAGTTCAACCGCGTCGGCGATCGCCTCATCCTCGAGCCCGCGCACCACCTGGCCTTTCGCGCCGATACGCTCGGCAATTTCGAATCGGTTCTGCCGCGGAACCAGCGGCGGCGGATTATCGGCCTTGAAATCGTAGAGCTTAGGCCGGATTTGACGACCGATTTCCAGCAGATCGCGAAACCCCTCCGTCGTGATCAGGGCGACCGGCGCGCCTTTGCGCTGCAGCAACGCGTTGGTCGCGACGGTCGTGCCATGCGCAAAGCGGGAAACATCGTCCGGCGGAATGGCGGCCATTTCTTGCAATGTCGCCAAACCGGCCAGTATCGCCTCGGCCGGATCGTCCGGCGTCGACGGCGTTTTGAAGACCCGTTCCTGTCCGCGTTCCATGTCGAACGCGCAGAAATCCGTGAATGTGCCGCCAACATCGACACCGACAAACCAGACCATCGGGTACTCCTATTTCGCGAACAATCCGGATCGGCGCGACCCGGATTGCGATTGCGCTTATCTCTGTACCGGATTCCGTATTTGACTGCGAGCGTGAGAGTCCGTTTAACTACGCATTCGCGCGATCTGGATCGCTATCTAGGGGGAAGGTGAGCGCTCGTTCGATGAAGGTTTCGTATCTTCGAAAACAAAACGCTTGCCGCCAACTTTGGCGACAAGCGTACTCTTAAATAGAGAGACAGCAGGGAGATTTCACAATGCTGAAAACCAGACACAAGATGGCCGCGGCCGCGGCCATTGCGGGTGCCGTGGCTTTGGGCATGGCAGCGCCCGCCGCAGCCGAGATTCAGAATCTCAAGATCAAGGCGGTCGGCACCTGGGCCAATCTGACGAACTATTACGATTTCGAGAAGCCGTTCTATGGCGGCGACATGACCAAGGCCTCCGGCGGCAAGATCCAGACGCAGGTCAACCCGATCACCGAGCTCGGCCTTAAAGGCTGGGAAGTCATGCGACTTCTGAAGCTTGGCGTGTTCGACGTTGCGCACGGCGTGTATGGCTATGTCGCTTCTGAGGATCCAGCCCTTGAAGGTGTCGACCTCTCCGGCGCCTCCGCCGACTTCAAACAAGCCCGCGAATTGGTCAAAGCCTATGAGCCGGTGATTCGCAAGCGCTTCGACAAAGTCTTCAACGCGCACTACCTCGGCACCTTCCGCTGGCCGAGCCAGTTCATCTTTTGCAACCAGCCGATCAACAAGGTCACTGACCTGAAAGACAAGAAGATTCGCGTCTACAGCACCACGCTCGGCGACTTCGTCGAGGGCGTCGGCGGCACGAGCGTCACGATCGCGTTCGCAGAAGTCGTTCCGGCCCTGCAAAAAGGTGTCGCAGACTGCGGTATCACAGGTTCGATGCCGGCCTTCCAGGCGAAATGGCACGAAGTCATCACGCACGCTATGGTCATGCCGGTCGGTGCCGGCCTAGGCTTCGCTGCGATGAGCAACAAGATGTGGAAGTCTCTGAACAAGGACACCCAGAACTTCATCCAGGCTCAGTATGACGATCTAATGAATCGCCAGTGGGCCAACGCGCAGAAGGAAGACGAAGAAGCGCTGAACTGCCTGTCCGGCAGCGGTCCCTGCGGCAGCGGTACACCGGGTACGGTCAAGCTGACCCAGCCTTCCGCGTCTGACGTCAAAGAGCGCGAACGCGTCCTGCGTGACTTCGTCCTGAAAAAGTGGGCGGCGCGCTGCAGTGACGAGTGCATCAAGGATTGGAACGCGACCGCAGCCAAGGTTGTTGGCGTAAAAGCGGCCAAGTAAAGACCAACCGAGTCTTTCGCGGCGGACGCCGTCCTGAAAAGGGCGGCGTCCGTCTGTGATAGACGTACCCCCCTGTAGGATCATGCTTGACCGACTTCTGGAACAGGCGGAAAAGGTTTCCCAGATCATCGTTTGGATCGGCGGCGGATTGCTGATTTTCGCCGCCATCTTGACGACCCTGGAAGTTATTCTGCGAAAATTTGCGAACTTCTCGTTCGGCGGCGCAGACGAGATCGCCGGTTACATCTTCGCGATCTCGACATCGTTCGCGTTTGCCTTCGCGACCTTGCATCGCGCCCACGTCCGTATCGACGCCTTGTACATTCGGCTGCCGCAGCCGGTCCGGCTCTTCCTGGACGTCGTCGGGTTCCTCCTGCTAGGCGGGTTCCTCCTGCTCATGGCCGAGCGGTCCTATAATGTCTGGTGGAACAGTTTCGAGAATTCCTCCGTGTCCATCACGCCGCTGGTGACGCCTTTGGCGCTGCCGCAGGGGTTCTGGTTTGCGGGGATGGTTTTTTTCTTCATCGTCTTCGCGCTCATGCTGCTGCGGATCATTTCCGCGGCGTTTGCGCGCGATTGGAACCGTATTGCCGCCCTCGTCGGTCCGCGCGGGATTGAGGAGGAAGTCGAAGAAGAGCGCGAACACGCGTTGGCGGAACTTGATCGTGAGCACTCGCGCATGAACGACAAAAAGGGCAACTGATCATGCTGGGTTGGACAGGTTTCGTACTGTTGGGTCTGCTTGCCCTGAGCGTGCCGGTCGCCGCAGCGCTGGGTGTACTTGGCCTCTTTCTGGAGTGGAAATATTCGATCATGCCGCTGCATCTCGCGCTTGGCGAGATCGTCTGGCAGAATGCGATCGAGTACGTGCTTGTCGCAATCCCGCTCTTCATCATGCTGGGCGAGATCCTGCTTCGCGCCGGCATTGCCGAGCGTATGTACACAGCAATGGTGCAGTGGCTGTCGTGGCTGCCCGGCGGAACCATGCATTCCAATATCGGATCCTGCGCGATCTTCGCGGCGTCCTCCGGCTCCAGCGTCGCGACGGCGGCAACGGTTGGCACGGTCGCCTATCCCGAAGTGGCGCGACGGGGCTATAATGAACCACTCTTCCTGGGCACGCTCGCCGCGGGCGGCACGCTCGGCATCCTGATTCCGCCGTCGATCAATCTGATCATCTACGGATTACTGACCGATACGTCGGTCCCACAGCTGTACCTTGCGGGGTTCATTCCCGGCTTCATCCTCGCCAGCCTGTTCATGCTGACCGTGCTGATCGCCGTGCTATTCCGGCGTGAATGGGGCGGATCGGCCGTGGAGACAAGTTGGGACCAACGGTGGGCCTCCCTGCCGCATCTACTGCCACCGCTCGGAATCTTCGTTGTCGTCGTCGGGTCCATTTATGCCGGATTCGCGACCCCAACGGAGGCCGCGTCCGTAGGTGTCTGTGCCGCCCTGATTTTGGCTGCCTGCTTCAAATCGCTGAACTGGAGGATGCTGCGCGAGGCGATTGAGGGCACCTTGCGGACGACGGCCATGGTCATGCTGATCATCTTCGCCGCCCTGTTCCTGAACTTTGTCCTTGCCGCCGTCGGCATGACCGCCACACTGCTCGCCGTCATCGAGGGTCTCGGCGTCTCACCGATGCAGACCCTGTGGGTCGTTATCGCTTTCTACATCATCATCGGCTGTTTCATGGAAACATTGTCGATGCTGATCACGACGACCCCGCTGATCGCGCCTATCTTGATCGGCATGGGTTTCGACCCGGTCTGGCTGGGCATTCTGATCACGATCTTGCTGGAAACCGCCCTGATCACACCGCCGGTCGGCGTAAACCTCTATATCGTCCATGGCGTGCGCGATGGCGGCACGATGAACGACGTGATCATCGGCGCTTCACCGTTTGTCGTGACAATGTTCGTGATGATCTGCCTTCTCGTCGCGTTCCCCAAGATCGCACTGTTCCTGCCGCAGATGTTCTACTAAGAGATCAATTCCTAAAGGAGGTTGCGCATGGCGCATACACCCGCCTCGAAGGCGCTTTCGGATATCGTTGTCATCGACCTCACCCGGGCGCGGGCGGGACCTACGGCGGTGCGTCAGCTCGCCGATTGGGGCGCCGACGTGATCAAGGTAGAGATTCCGGAGGCGATCGAAGGCGGCGACGTCATGGGCAGCGCCCGGGACGGCTCGGACTTCCAGAACCTACAGCGCAACAAGCGCAGCCTGACGCTGAACCTGAAAGATCCGGAAGCGGTCGAGATCCTCAAACGGATGGTGAAGGATGCCGACATCGTGATCGAGAATTACCGGCCCGGCGTCAAACACCGCCTCGGCATCGATTACGACACTCTGAGCGCCCTCAACCCGCGGCTGATCTATGGCAGCATTTCCGGCTTCGGCCAGC
>CAJWOT010000162.1 GCA_913044215.1 uncultured Rhodospirillaceae bacterium
GCGTTTTGCCACAGCACCGTTTGGGCGCGTGCGCGTTTCGCCTATGATGCCGCGCCGTGGGGTGAGAGCGCAGCGAAACTGGGGGCGACGAGAGAAACCATGGACGCGAAAAATCTGATCGTCTTCATGAGCGACGGGCATGACCCGCGCTATCTGGGGTCGGCCGGCCATCCGCTGATGCACACCCCGGCGCTCGACCGGCTGGCCGAACGCGGCACCCAGTTCAGCAACGCCTATACGGCCTGTCCGATCTGCGTGCCGGCGCGGGCCTCCTTCGCGACCGGCCGCCATGTTCATGAGACCGGCTGCTGGGACAATGCGCACGCCTATGACGGCGATATCCCGGGCTGGGCGCAGCTGGTCCAGCGCGCGGGCCATCCGATCGAGGCGATCGGCAAGATGCATTTCCGCCGCGCGGAAGACCCGCTGGGCTTCGACCGGCAGCACGAACCGATGCATATCCACGACGGCGTCGGCATGGTGTGGGGTGCACTGCGCGATCCGTTCCCGACCCTCGACCCG
Source organism: uncultured Rhodospirillaceae bacterium (assembly GCA_913044215.1). Lineage (GTDB taxonomy): Bacteria > Pseudomonadota > Alphaproteobacteria > UBA8366. The sequence goes on from CAJWOT010000162.1 coordinate 523, forward strand.
CCTTTCCGCCTGATCAAACAGGTCGGCGCCGGCGTCTCGAACTACAATCTCTACGACCGGCGTATCGCCAACCATGCATCCGAGTGGCTGAAGGCGCGGGCCGACTCGGGCGACGGTCCCTGGGTGCTCTATGTCGGTTTCGTCGCGCCGCACCCACCCTTCCTGGTGCCGCGCGAATATCTCGACCGCTACCCGCTCGACAATGTGCCGCTGCCCAAGGCGCACGACATGCCGGCGGAGCGGCTGCATCCTTGGGTCCGGGCGCAGGGCGAATTCATCGCCCAGGACGGATTCTTCCGCGACGACGAAGAGCGCCGCCTCGCCTACGCGTCCTACCTGGCGCTGCTCAGCTTTACCGACGCGCAGATCGGCTTCGTGCTCGACACCTTGGAGGAGCTCGGCCTCGATGCAGAGACCCGCATCCTCTACACCAGCGATCATGGCGACTCGCCTGGCGCGCGCGCCCTATGGGGCAAGTTCAATTTCTTCGAGGAGTCGGCCAAGGTGCCGATGATCCTTGCCGGTCCCGGCACCGAACAGGGGAAAGTTTGCAAGACACCGGTCAGCCATCTCGACGTTCATCCGACCGTGCTGGACGCGATGGGCATCGCCGACCGCGACGAGGGGTCGGACGGACACTCGCTCTTCGAGATCGCCGCCGCGCCTGAAGACCCCGAGCGGATCGTGCTGGAGCAGTACCACGCCTTCGCCTCGCCGACGGGCGGCTTCATGCTGCGGCGCGGACGCTACAAGTACAATTACTATGTTGGTCACGGGCCGGAGCTCTACGATCTGGAATCCGATCCGGAGGAAATGACCGACCTGGCGAGCGACCCCGGCCATGCGAGCACCCTCGCAGAAATGGAGGCGCTGCTGCGCGAACGGCTCGACCCAGAAGCGGTGGACGCCCAGGCGAAGGCTGCACAGGCAGCCCTGATCGCACGCCATGGCGGACCGGAAAAAGCCCTCGGCGTCGGGTCCCCGGGCACCACGCCGGTCCCAGGATACGGCCAGGAATAGCGCGACAAATCAAGGGGACCTCATGGGACATACTATTGCGGAGAAGATTCTCTCGGCGCATGCGGGCGGGCAGCCCGTCAATCCCGGCGACATCGTGATGGCCGACCTCGATCTGGTGGTCGATCTGGATATCGTCTTCGGCATCACCGGCGGCCACCAATCGCCGGCCAAGGTGTTCGATCCGGACAAGATCGCCGTGGTCGCCGACCACACGGTACCGGCGCCCAGCATCGCCGCCGCCAACGCCATGGCGCGGATGCGCCGTTTTGTGGAGAAGTTCGGAATCGAGAAGTTCTACGCCGAGGGCCGGCACGGGATCGCCCATGTGGTGCTGGCGGAGGACGGGCTGGCGCTGCCGGGCATGACCCTGGCCTGCGACGATTCCCATTCCTGTTCGTCCGGGGCGCTGAACTGCCTGGCGCGGGGACTCGGCCTGGCCGACATGATGTACGCGCTGTGCAAGGGGCAGGCCTGGTACATGGTCGGGCCGACGGTGAAATTCATCCTGGACGGGGAATTGCGCGAGCGTGTCTATCCGCGCGACATCCTGCACCATATCGCCGACCGGCACGGCGCCTTTCCCGGGCGCAATCTGGAATGGGACGGCGAAGCGGTCGCGGCGATGCCGATGCAGGGGCGCTTCACTTTGGCCACCCTGTCGGCGGAGCTGTCCTGCGAGTTCTCGCTATTCCGGCATGACGCGGTCACGGCAGCCTATCTCGACGGACGGGCCGCAAAACCATACGAACCGGTCGATCCCGACCCTGACGCGGATTACGAGGAGACGATCCGCATCGATGTCAGCGCCCTGGAGCCGCTGGTCGTGCTGCCGAACAAGATGGCGCACAACGCCAAGCCGGCGCGCGATCTGGCTGGCACCCGGATCGATCAGGCCTTCATCGGGTCCTGCGCCAACGGGCGGATCGAGGATTTCGCCGTCGCCGCCGACATCATGCGCGGCCGGCAGGTGGCCCCCGGCGTGCGCATGATCGTCACCCCCGGCAGCCAGAGCGTGCTGCGCGAGGCCATGGCCAAGGGCTATGTCGACACCTTGATGGCGGGGGGCGCCGTTGTCACCAACTCGACCTGCGGCGCTTGCTATGGCGGCCATATGGGCGTGCTGGGCGACGGCGAGGTCTGCATCACCGCCAGCACGCGGAACTTCCAGGGCCGCATGGGCAGCCCCGAGGCGGAAATCTATCTGGGCTCGCCCGCCACCGTGGCAGCGTCCGCCATCACCGGCACGATCGCCGATCCGCGGGAGGTCTGAGCCATGGCGCTGCAAATCGAGGGCACCGCCTGGGTGTTCGGCGACGACATCAACACCGACCTGATCCTGCCGGGGGCGGCCTTCCTGCTGCCGGTCGAGGAGCAGATCAAATACTGCTTCTCGGCAAACCGACCGGGCTGGAGCGACCAGGTGCAGCCCGGCGACATTATCGTCGCCGGCGAGAATTTTGCCGTCGGCTCCGCCCGGCCGATCGGCAACGTCTTCCAGAAGCTGGGCGTGTCCGGCGTGATCGCCGCCAGCTTCAACGGCCTCGGCCTGCGCAATTGCGTCAATTACGGCATCCACGTGCTGCCCTGTCCCGGCGCCGCCGATGCCATCGGCGATGGCGATCGCATCGCGGTCGACTGGGCAAGCGGCGCGGTCCGCAACCTGGCGCAAGGCGGTGAGATCACCGGCAAGCCCCTGCCTGCCACCCTGCTCGATATCGCGGAGAAGGGCGGCGTCATCCCGATGCTGCAGGCCGAAGGGTTGTTGGAAGACGCGGAATAGCCCTCCCAAGGTTTCCGTCGCCCCGTCCGGCTGCCTTGCGAGCACCAAGAAACAGCGATACCAAGTATTGGTATCCATGGAGCGATAAGTATGGCGAAGAACACCTCCGTCGTTCTCGGCGATCATTTCGAGACCTTTATCGGCGAGCGGGTCGCATCCGGCCAATTCGGCTCTGCCAGCGAAGTCATCCGCGCGGGACTGCGATTGCTCGAGGAGCGGGAAGCCCATCTCGAAGCCCTCCGCGCCGCCCTGATCGAAGGCGAACAGAGCGGTCCCGCGGAACCGTTCGATAGCGATGCGTTCCTGCGGGAAATGCACGCTAAATATGCCAGCGACGATTAATTCCTACCGGCTAAGCCCGAGAGCCCGGGACGACTTAGAAGGTATCTGGCTCTACACCTTTGAAAATTGGTCGGTCCAGCAGGCAGACAGTTATCACGCCGACAGTGTCGACGCCTTTGAGAGGCTCGCCAAAAATCCCAGGATTGGTCGTAGAGTCGATCATTTAAGGCGAGGATATTTATGGTATCCTCTTGGCTCGCATTTCATTTTCGATCGGCAAACATCGAGCGACATGATCGAGATCATCCACATCCTGCATCAGCGCATGGACTTTGCGCGTCACCTTTGAAACGGATCAATTGCGGGCCAGTTGCTGCAGCCTCTATCGCCCCCTAATGTTTTCGCGAGGGAGGCCGCATCATGACCACAGCCACAGGACCGTTGCAGGGCGTCAAAGTCGTCAGCTGTTCGACCGCGCAGGCGGGCACCGTGCCCTATACCCTGATGGCCGATCTGGGCGCGGAGGTGATCAAGATCGAGACCCCGGGACGGGGCGATCCGTCGCGCACGGCGGGACAGGTGGAAGGATATCCGAGCTCCTATTTCGAGACCAACAATCGCGGCGTGAAGAGCCTGACCCTGAACCTGAAGGATCCGCGCGCGCTCGATATCCTGTACAAGCTGGTCGCCGAGGCCGACATCTTCGGCCAGAATTTCCGGCCCGGTGCGGCGGAACGCAACGGTTTCGGCTACGAGGATCTGAAGAAGATCAACCCGAAGCTGGTCTACGCCTCGATCTCCGGCTACGGGCCGGACGGGCCGCACGCCGCCCTGCCCGGCACTGACGCGATGGGCCAAGCGCTGGGCGGCATCGCCGAGGCCTTCTCCGAACCGGGCCGGCCGATGCGCACCGGCATCGTCTCGGTCGCGGACGAGACCTGCGCCATCCTGACGTTCGGCGGCATCCTGGCGGCGCTGACCCATGCCCGCACTACGGGGGTCGGGCAGAAGGTCGATACCTCTTTGTTGGGCGGGCAGTTGCGACTGATGGGCTGGACCCTGACCACCACCATGTGGCGCGGCAGCAACCCGGTCACGGGCCAAGCGCGCATGGTCGGCACTGAAAAGCGCCCGGGCATGAGCGTCTGTTTCGAGGATCGCGACGGCAAGCCCTTCGTCTTCCAGCTCGCCGGCCCGAAATGGCAGGTGGCAATGCAGGCGCTCGGCTTTCACGAGGAGCTGGAGGCGATCGGCCTCGGCGATCTCGGCCCCGCCGTCGTCTCGGAGGACAAACGCAACGAGATGCTGGCAACCCTCGACGCGTGTTTCGCGCGCGACAGCCGCGACCGCTGGGTCGAAACCCTACGCGCAGCTGATATCGTCGCTGCCCCGATCAACACATTGCTCGAAGCCGTCGAGGATCCGGACGTGCTGGCGAATGGTTACATTTCGGAGATCGAGTACCCGGAACACGGCAAGACTGCCAAGGTGCACGGCACGCCCTGGAAGTTCTCCGAGACGCCGGCGCAGATCGGCACCGCGCCGAAACTGGGCGAACACAACGCCGAACTGCTCGGCCGGCTCGGCTATTCCGACAAGGATATCGAGGCGCTGACGGCGGACGGGGTGATCTGAGTCCACACCGCCCTACCTATTCGTCTATACATCACCGCAACAACGACATTTAACAGGGAGACAGGATATGGCCTTCGTCGAAACCGAACGCCACGGACAAATCTTCATCGTACGGCTTAACCGGCCGGACCGGATGAACGCTATGGGCTCTGAGCTGCGCCAGGGCATGGCGGAGGCGTTTTCCGAGTTCCGCACCAACGACGATCTCGAGGTCGCGATCTTCACCGGCACCGGCCGCGCCTTCTGCGCCGGCGAGGACATGAAGGAATCGCTCGAGAAAGGCATCGTCGGCAGCCCGGACCCGGACCTGGAAGACCCGTTCATGAAAGGCACCCTGGAGAAGCCGGTCATCGCCGCGGTCAACGGCTTCGCCATGGGCGGCGGCTTCATGATGGTGGAGCGCACCGATCTGCGCGTCGCTGTGCCGGACGCGGTGTTCGAGATGTCGGAGGCCAAGCGCTGGCTGCTCGGCGGCTACAATCACGGCCATGTGGCGAGCCTGCCGCATCCGGTCGCGACCGAGATGGCGCTCGGTTTTCGCTTTAACGCCAAACGCCTCTACGAGGTCGGCTTCATCAACCGCCTGGCCGAGCCGGACGATCTGATCCCGACCGCGATGGAAATGGCCGAGCACATGCTCACCCTGCCACCGGCCGCGCGCGTCAACACGATCTACATGATGCGCCAGATGCGCCCGCAAGTGGCGCCGGACCTGGCCGCGCTGGCCGACGCGCTGCACGAACATGGCGACAAGTCCGACCGGGTCGAGTCCCGCGCCGCCTTCGCCGAGAAGCGCAAGCCGAACTGGAAGGGCTGGCTCAAGCCGGAAGACCGCTACAACATGCCGACCATCGAGTCCGTTCGCGCTTCGATGGACGCGGACGACTAATTTGAATACAGCGTCCGCTTTACATTTTGTTGGCGGACGCGATCTATAGGCGGCATGACCGAAACCGCGGCCCTCAGAAAGCAATCCGGGATCGGGATCGCCTGCACGGTGGCCGGCGCCGGGCTGCTGACGACGAGCGACGGCTTCGTAAAATGGCTGACCGACGGCTATCCGGTGACGCAGATCATCGTCATACGCGGCGCCTTCATCCTGCTGCCGATGGTGCTGCTGGCCTGGCGGCTCGGCAAGCTGGACACGCTGCGCGTGCGCCGGCCGGGCTGGCAGCTATTGCGCGCGCTGCTGTTCACCGCCTCGGTGTTCCTGTTCCTGAACGGGCTGCGCTTCAACCCGCTGGCGATCAACACGGCGATCGCCTTCGCCAGCCCGTTGATCATCACCGCCTTGGCGGTGCCGCTGCTGGGCGAGACGATCGGCTGGCGGCGCTGGGCCGCGGTGCTGGTCGGTTTCGGCGGCGTGCTGGCGATCGTCCGGCCGTTCGGCGAGTCGATCAATCTCTACGCGCTGCTACCGCTCGCCTGCGCGGTGACGGGCGCCTTCCAGGACATCATCACGCGCCGAATCAGCGACACCGAGTCGGCCCTGTCAGTGCTGCTCTGCTCCACCATCGTGACCATGATCGCGGCCGCCAGTTTCATGTTCGACGGCACCTGGCGGATGCCGGACGCGGTGGATTTCAGCTTGCTGGTAATGACCGGCCTGCTGTCCGGGGCGGCGCACTACCTGCTGATCGAAACCTTCGTGCGCGCGGAAGCGGCGGTGGTCGTGCCGTTCCGCTACACCGCCCTGGTCTGGGGAATGGCGATCGGCTTCGTCGTCTGGGGCGATATCCCGTCGGGGCTGGACTGGCTCGGCATCCTTCTGATCGTGGGCAGCGGCATCTACATCGTGCACCGCGAAGCTTTGCGAAGACGGGCGAGCGCGTGACCGGACCCGGATTGTTTTGAATAATGATCGCTTGAACACGCGATAGGAAAAGTGTGAGGACGAGATGAAAACGGGTCTTTTGGTGAACGTGCCGGTCTTCCCCGGCGGGCTGGAAGGGTTGGAAGACCAATTCGACGTCAACCACATCATGGACAAGGACGAGCGGGCAGCGTTCTTGCAGGCGAATGGCAATGACATCGAGGCGGTGCTGACCAACGGCACCTTCGGTATCTCGACCGACGAGATGGCGCTGATGCCAAACCTCAAACACATCGCCTGCATCGGCGCGGGCTACGACCAGATCGACATCGAGACGGTGAAGCGCCGCGGCATCGCGGTCAGCCACGGGCCCGGTACCAACACCGTTTGCGTCGCCGACCACTGCATGGCGCTGCTGTTCGCCATCGTGCGCCGCATCCCGGCCTACGACTCACAGGTGCGAGCCGGCGGCTGGAAGACCGCGGCGGACAGCTGGCCGACCCTGACCGGCAAGACGCTCGGCATATTGGGACTCGGCCGGATCGGGCTGCACATCGCCCGGCGGGCGAGCGGGTTTGATATGAACATCCACTATCACAACCGCAGCCGGCGCGACGATGTGGACTATGTCTACGAACCCAGCGCGGTCGATTTGGCGCGCGCCAGCGATTTCCTGATCGTCATCTGCCCGGGCGGCAAGGCGACGCATCATCTGGTCGACGCAACGGTGCTGGAGGCGCTCGGCCCCGAAGGCTATCTGGTCAGCGCCGGCCGCGGCTCGGTGGTCGACACGGATGCGTTGGTCGCGGCGCTCCATGCCGGCACCATCGCCGCCGCCGGGCTCGACGTGTTCGAGGGCGAACCGGTGGCGCCGCAGAACCTGCTGGAGGCGCCGAACGCCACCATCACCCCGCACATCGCTGGCCGCGCGCCGGAGGCCCGCCAGACCATGGTCGATCTGTTCCAACAGAACCTGAAGAACTTCTTCAGCGGCCAGCCCTTGGTGACACCGATCCCGGAAATGGCGGACGAGTAGACGCAACAGCGCGAGGAACAGGATATGGAAACGAAAATGATCGGTGGTGCGGACGGTCTGAAGGCTTCCCTGGTCGGGCTCGGCTGCAACGCCTTCGGGCGGCGGGTCGACGAGGCGGGCACCCGCGCGGTGATGGATGCGGCCATTGACTCCGGCATCACCTTCTTCGACACGGCCGAGACCTATGGCGACGGCGAGTCGGAGCGCTTCATGGGCAGCGGGCTGAAGGGCAAGCGCGACAAGATCGTGCTCGCCACCAAGTTCGGTTTCAACAAATCGCATGTCACAGGCAAGAAGAAGGGCTCGGCGGAGAACATCCAGGCCGCGCTCGACCGCAGCCTCGCCGCCCTGCGGACCGACTGGATCGACCTTTACCAGCTGCACCGCCCGGACCCGGACACGCCGGTCGCGGAAACCATGGGTGCGCTCGAGGACCAGGTGACCGCGGGCAAGATCCGCTTCTACGGCTGTTCCTTCTTCACCGGGGCCGAAATGCAGGAGGCGATCGACGAAGCCGCGCGCACGAACCTGAAAGGCTTCGTTACGGCGCAGAACGCCTGGAACGTGCTGGAGCGGGACATCGAGGCCGATTTGATCCCGGTCTGCGACGCCAACGGCATCGGGCTGTTACCCTATTACCCGATCGCGCGGGGCCTGCTGACCGGCAAGTACCAGCGCGATGCGGACGCGCCCGCGGGCAGCCGCCTGGCTGGCGACGCGGTTCTGGCGAAGGCCGATTTCGACCGCATAGAACGGCTCGAAGCCTACGCGCGCGACCATGGCCACGAACTACTGACCCTCGCCATGTCCTGGCTCGCCGCCCAGCCCTCAATCGCCAGCATCATCGCCGGGGCCTCGCGGCCCGAGCAGATGGCGGCGAACGCGGCGGCCGCAAGCTGGAAACTGACGGCGGACAATCTCGCCGAGATCGACGCGATCATCGGCGCTTAGCGGCCGCGCCGTCCCTCGCGCAATTGATAGGCGGCACCGTGCGGGTCGTTGATCGACGGGCTTTCACCGAAAATGCGTTCCTTGGAGCGCGCGAACAATTCGCGGTTTTCGCCCAGCAGCGCCAGCTGTTTCGCATGCGCCATCGCCAGCTCGAACAGGGATTCCGCCGGCGCCACATCGCGCACGAAGCCGGCCGCCTTCGCGTCAGGGCCGGTCCAGCGCCGCGCCAGCTGCACCGTGTCGAAGAAGGCGCTGCCGGACATTTTGTGCCGGAACAGGGTCAGTTCCGCATCGGGGATCGACATGCCGATCTGGATTTCGTTGGCGCAGAGATAGCCGCGATCCTCGCGCATCACCCGCAAATCATGGCTGAGTGCCATCATGAAGCCGGCGCCGAAACCGTGTCCGTTGACCGCGCAGACCGTCGGTACCGGAAAGGTGATGAGTTTGCCCATGAGAGCGAAGAATTCCGGCCCGAAGACCGACTTGTCGCCGCCGTCCCCATCGCCCTCACCGCGCCGCCAGTCGATGTCGAGCCCGTTGGAGAAGAATTTCGGATCGCTCGACGCGGTCACCAGTGCCGCCGGCCCGTCCGAGGCCAGCACCTCGTCGAGCCGCGCATCGAAAGCGCGCACGAAATTGGTGTTCCAGCGGTTCTCGCCCGCCTCCATCGTCAGGACGAAGACGTCGTCTTCCCGGTCAAGCGTGATCATGTCTGCCTCATATTGGTTACTGCCCCTTCCTACAGGACCGGGCCGGTTTGCGCCAACAAGACCGCCCACGGACACACCGGTGCTACAACCGCCGGATCAAGAGCGTCGGCGCTGACATAATTGAGACCAGGTGCCGCACCGAGTCCTCTGCGGCGGGAAATCGCCCGAACAACTTAGCCACGCTCCTGTCGGTTTAGACAAAATAATAATATATGAGGGATCTAATAAATTTCTTAGAACGTATCTAAGGTACTCTGGAAACAAAATCGCAGATTTGGAGCAAAAGAATGATCAGGACGATCGTATCCTTAGTGGTCGCACTACC
>CAJWOT010000163.1 GCA_913044215.1 uncultured Rhodospirillaceae bacterium
CCGACAAACGACCTGTATGCTGGTCTGCTCCATCACGGATTGTGACAGGTTTATCGATCTTGTATCGCGTTTGCCGACGCCGTTCCTGATTGGCCGTGGCTCCACCCTCCAATCACACACGCTACCCGAATTACCGCACCATAAACCGGGAAGAAAATCAATTTTCCATTAAAATGTGCCGTCACGGCGCCACGCCGCGAAAGAGCCTTATCTCGCTAGAATCCGAGAAAACGATAGGCGAGACGAACGGTGACAAAAATGCCAACAAGAACGGTAACCCAGGCAACGATTCGCTTCGATACAGGGGGATTCAGCGCGTGCGCTATTTTCGCGCCAAGGGCAACGCCGCACACCAATCCACCGCCAATCGCGACACCGACAGCGTAATTGATTTCGCCAAAGAATATGTTTCCTGCCGTCGCCAGGCTGGCCAGTGGGAACTGCACCGCCTGGCTCAGCCCAACAGCCCCCAGCGACGGAAAACCCAACCATAGGAGCAAAGGTACCAAGATAAGCGGGCCGCCCGTGCCGGTCATCGCAGACCCGAACCCCGCGACCGCACCAATCACCGTCAGGGCCAGCGGCCCCAACCGTCGCTCTTGGCTTGTGCCGGTGCTAGCCGGACGCAATGCATTGAAACCAGCAAACAACAACAGCGCCGCAATAGCCAATTCCAGAAGACGCGTCGACGTTGCTGACGCCGTAAGAGCACCGGCAAACGCCGCTGGCATCGCGCCCAGGATAAGCCACCCCGCAACGCGCCATTTGATCGAGCCATGCCCAGCGTATAGTAGCGCACCGGTCCCACCCGCGAAGATATAACCGAACATCGCCCCTGCGATTGCAGTATGGACGTCGAGGCCCAACGCATAGGCCATGAACGGTACCAGCAATACGCCGCCGATACCTGCCGCCCCGATGAGCGCACCGACAAAAACGCTGAACGCAACCAAAACGATGAGAGCGCTCATTCATTACCTTTCGGGGTTCGGGATGCGGACGCGGCGTGAAGAGGATCATATACCATCGTCCGAGCGAACCAGCAGCTCTTGACAGCAGTACCGCGACACAATTGAAATCAGTGAGAGACCCGCACGGAGAGAACGCCATGTCCGCCGCCGCAACGCTGAGTGATACTGAAATCGCCCAATATCATGAAGACGGCTACGTCATACCCAAGTTTCAGTTACCGCAGGAAACGCTCGAAGCGATCCGCGCAGATCACGACCGTCTGTTAGCCCGGTACCCGGAGTTCATCGATTATTGCCCCTCCCTCCTCGCCTATGATCTCGCCTTCCTCAATTATGCCCGGACTCCGGAAATCCTCGACATGGCCGAGCAGTTAATCGGACCCGACATCGCCCTCTGGAATTCCAGCTTCTTTGCCAAACCGGCAGAGAAAGGCCGCGCAACACCCTGGCACCAGGACGGTGAATATTGGCCGATCCGGCCGCTTGCGACCTGCACGGTGTGGATTGCCATCGATGATTCAACGCCGGAAAATGGTTGCCTGCGGGTCATCAAGGGATCGCACAAGAAAAAGGATTTGCGGCAGCACGAAACCAATCCCGACCCGAACCTCACGCTGAACCAGGAATTGCCTCTGAGCGAACATGACGAATCCTATGCCACCAATATCGTGCTCAAAGCCGGTCAGATGTCGTTGCACGACGTTTTCTTGGTACACGGATCCGCCGCCAACACGTCCGGCAAGCCGCGGCGCGGCATGACCTTGCGCCTGATGCCCACCACTTCGGTCTACGACCGTGCGGTCGCCCGCGAACAGCATGACAAGATCGGCATTGTCGACCACTCCGTCCGCACGCTGTTCCTGATGCGCGGTGGTGATGCCTCGGGACAAAACGATTTCCGCCTGCGGCAGTAACCATTTCCAACCGGAAGCCCATTTGCTGATGAAACTCTATTACACGCCAAACTCACCCTATGCCCGCATCTGCCGGATCGTCGCCGCGCAGGCTGGCCTGATGGACCGGCTCGAACTCGTCGCGGTCAAGCTGCGCACCGCAGACAGCCCGGTCATTCCGTTGTCGCCGATGGGTCGTATTCCTGTACTGACCGACGGCGAACTGGTTCTGAGCGAAGCCCGCCATATCTGCGGCTATCTGGATGAGAAAGGCGACGGCACGCGGACGGTCGCGCCCTACGGCGATTGGCGGGCCGTTGCTACCGAGGCGGAAACCCTCGCATTCCTCGACGCCGTCATCGTCTGGTCCCGCGAGGTACGGCGGGAAGCGGACGTGCAGTCGGATTTCCTTAAGGAGGTCGCTGACCAGCAAATGCGCCGCGAACTGGCGCACCTGAATGGCACGCGAACGGCGCCCGACGGCGACCCGCCCCTGACCTTCGAGGCCCTGTGCCTGGTCGCTGCACTCGGTATCCTTGATTTCTACGATCTGATGCCGGACTGGCGGGAGACCTATCCGATAGTGGCTGAGTGGTACGCGCGCTACGAGGCGGTTCCAGCCATTACCAAGACTGCGCCAAGCGCAGCCGCGATGAATCCCTTAACGCGATAACGCGCGCGCAAATCCCGCCAGCAGCTCGTCCGATCCCGGCAGTCCCAGAAAGGACAATCCGACCGGCAGACCGTTCAGTTCCGCCAACGGTAGGTTGATCTGCGGCGCACCGAGCATGCCACCAAGGCAGGTCAGAGTGATGATCCGCTGGCGCCGCTCCCACATCTGACTTTGAGGTAGGCCGGCTTCCGGCGCGGGAAACGGGGTCGTCGGCAGGCAGATCACCGTACCCGGTGTCAGGATTTCCGCCATGTGTGCGCGGACCGCATCGCGTTGTGCACACATCGCCGATACAATCTCGTCGGTGATTTCCGCGGCACCGGCCAACCGCATGGCGACGTCGTAGGCGAAGCGCGGGTTGCAGCGATCGACCCAGTCGCGCACCGTCTCCCACGCTTCCCGGCTTTGCAGCATCTGCTGGACCTGACGCCATTCATCGAATCCGTTCGGCGAAAGACGGTCTGTCTCAACAGTGCCGATCCGGTTGCCGACAGTCTCTATGGGTTTCTGCAGGACCTCGACAACGGCCTCGTCAGCGACCTCGAAAGCATCTTCCGCAACGATCATCCGGGTTGGCGTTTTATCCATAAGATCCGTGCCGAACATCACGTCGGCCACACGTCCGAACAGCGCAGCGTCGCGTGCGAACCAACCGACCGTATCGTAGGATTCCGCTTGCGGCAGCATGCCGTCGAGCGACAGCCGGCCATGCGTCGTCCGCATGCCGTATAGACCGCAGAAGCTCGCCGGAACGCGAACCGATCCGCCGGTGTCCGACCCCAAGGCGAAATCGACCAGACCGCCAGCGACCGCCGACGCGGACCCGCTGGACGATCCGCCGGCAACCCGGCCCAGGGCCCGCGGATTGATGGGCGTGCCGTAATGCGCGTTCTCGCCCAGAATACCGCGCGTGATCTCGTCGGTGATCGTCTTGCCGACCATGGTCGCGCCGGCCTCGACGAGGCGGGCGACGTGCGGTGCCGTCTTCGCCGCTGGCGGCTGGGCCGCCTTCCAATCCGGATTGCCGCCGCCGGTAACATGGCCCGCGATGTCGAAAATGTCCTTTGCCGCGAAAGTCAGCCCAGCAAGCGGTCCTTCCGATGCCCCTTCGAGATAGGCATCGCTGTCCTTGCAGAAAGCCCCGTAGGGATCGTCTAGCCGCGCCGCCATATGGTGCCCTCAGGCTTATCTTCCACCACGATCCCAGCCGCCGCCAATTCATCGCGGATACGGTCGCTCTCGGCAAAATCCCTGACCTTGCGGGCTTCCGTCCGTTGCGCCACAAGCGCATCAATCGCGGCATCGTCGAGCCCGTCTTCACCGCCGGCGGGCTGCCAGCGGAACCAATCTTCAGGGTCCTGTTGCAACAGACCCAGCAAGCTGCCGGCGGCCAGCACGTCGCGCTTGGCTTGCGCCTTGGCTTCGTCTCCCGAGGCGGCATTCAGCGCCGTGATCGCCTCGTGCAGCCCGGCCAAGGCCAACGGCGTGTTCAACTCATCCTCGAGCGCCTCTTGCACCAGGCTCGGCACATCGTCGCCGTCCGCCGCCGCAGGCGTACCGCGCAATGCCGCATACATCCGGTCCAGGGTTGCTTTCGCTTGCCGCACGCCATCCTTGGTGAAGTCGAGCGGCGCGCGATAGTGCGTCTGCAGCAGGGTGAGCCGGAGCGCCTCGCCGGGGAATTCCGCCAGCAATTCGTTCACAGTGTAGAAGTTGCCGAGTGACTTGGACATCTTCTCGCCTTCACTCTGCAAATAGCCGTTATGCATCCAGTACTTCGCAAAATGCGAGCCGGGATTGCCGCAACGGCTTTGCGCAATCTCGTTCTCATGGTGCGGGAAAATCAAATCCTGCCCGCCGCCATGGATGTCGAAGTCGGTGCCGAGGTGTTTCTGGCTCATGGCCGAGCATTCGATATGCCAGCCGGGGCGTCCCCGCCCCCATGGGCTGTCCCAGCCCGGCGTGTCGTCGTCGCTCGGCTTCCACAACACGAAATCCGCCGGGTCCCGCTTGTAGGGTGCCACCTCGACCCGCGCCCCGTCGATCAGCGCTTCCCGGCTGTGCCGCGACAAGCCACCATAGTCCGGCATCGAGGGTACGTTGAACAACACATGGCCTTCGGCTTCATAGGCGTTGCCGGAAGCGATCAAGCGCTCCATCAGCTCGATCATTTCCGGAATGTGATCGGTCGCACGCGGTTCCACGTCGGGTTCCAACACACCCATCGCTGCCGCGTCGGCGTGAAAACGATCGGCGGTTTCCTCCGTCAACGTGCGGATATCGACGCCGAGCTCTTTCGCCCGGACATTGATCTTGTCTTCGACGTCCGTGATGTTGCGGGCGTAGGTGACCTTTGGGTAGAGCCGCTTGAGCAGCCGGTACAAGACATCGAAGACCACCAACGGCCGCGCATTGCCGATGTGAATATTGGCGTAGACCGTCGGGCCACAGACATACATACGCACGTGATCGGGATCGATCGGGATGAAATCCTGTTTTTCACGGGCGATGGTGTTGTGAACTCTTAGGGTCATGCGCGTTACGGAATCGCGTCCGCCTTCCTTAAACGATCAATTTCGGCGTCGTCATAGCCCGCCTTGCGAAGGACCTCAACCGTGTGTTCGCCAAGCTCCGGTGCCGGTTCTATGGGCATCTTCTCCGCGCCTTCCATCCAGACTGGACTATCGATCGTCAGTTCGACACCGACATCGGGATTGTCGATCCGGCGCAATGCGCCGCTTTCCAGCATCTGCCGGTCCTTTGGCACGTCCGCGATAGTCTGCACCTCGCCGAAAGTCAGGCCCATCTCATTCAGAATATCGCGCCACTCCTGCCGGGTCTTTGTCGCAAAGATTTGATCGAGTGCCTCGATCAGGGCTTTGGAGTTCTCCGACCGCGCCTCCGGTGTCGCGAAGCGTGGATCCTGGCTCAACTCCGGCTGGCCGACCCGTTCGGTGAAATTCGGCCATAGCGCCAGATTGTTCATGAAGGTGACGATCAGCCACCGGTCATCGGAGGTCCGGTAAAGGTTGATCAGTGGGTCCTCAGCGTCCTCGCGCGCCGGCCGCGGCCGAACCGGATTGCCGCACAGTTCCGCCTGCAGCCAGCAGCCGTTCGACCAGATACCATTGGCCATCAGCGATGTGGAGACCATGGAGCCTTCGCCGGTCTGTTCGCGCTTGTACAGCCCCATCATGATAGCGCCGAACAGGGTCGCGGCCGTTGGATGGTCGCCCATGCCCGGCAACGAGCGCGCTGGCGCGGAATCCGGCGACGGCTTGACCAGATCCATCAGGCCCGACCGGGCCCACAAGGCGGTACTGTCGAACCCGGTGCGATGTGCCTCGGGTCCCTTTTCGCCATAGGCGGACAGAGATGCATAGATCAGCCGTTCATTCAGCGGCTGCAAATCTTCATACCGGATACGCAAGCGTTTGCGCGGTTTCTGCGGCGCGTTGGTGACGAACACGTCCGCATCGGCCACCAGCTTGTAGAGGACTTCTCGACCGGCATCGCTTTTCAGATTGAGGACGATCCCCTTCTTGTTGCGATTGTCCAGTATCCAGGAGTGGGCGAGTCCGCCGACCGGGTAGCGTGTGCCGCCAAGCGCACTGCGAAACGGGTCACCCGTCGGCGGTTCGATCTTGATCACCTCGGCACCGAAATCGGCCATGATCGTCGTCGAGGCGGGCCCGGCGATAAAGCTCGCGGCGTCGATCACCTTGAGGCCGCTTAGAATACCCTCACTCATGAAATTCCTGCTCCTGGCTGCAAATTGTGCGGCATGGTAGCCGCTGCTTTCCGGTCACGCGAGAACCCGGTTCCCTGCGACGCGGAAGGCCCCCGGTTCCTCCCCTGCCCCGTGCCGGCGCCACATTTCCGCATAGGTGGTTTCCAACTCGGTGACGTGGCGTTGCGGATCGAAAAGTCTTTCCGTAACGGTGTCCCGCAAGCCCACGCGCAATTGCTGCAGACGCGGCGTGTCCGTCGCTACCTACACAGCGGCCGCGACAAATGACTCGGCATCTTTCGCGATCTGGTCCTCTAGACCGAGTTTCTCAAGATAATTCACGCCTTGCCGGCCCATGAACGTATCGCCCTCCATGGTCACCACGGGCAGACCCATCCAAAACGCTTCGCAGCTCGTCGTTCCACCATTACAGGGAAACGGATCGAGCGCGATATCCACGGTGCGATGCCGCTCCAGATGGGACTGCAGGTCGGCGTCTCCGGATAAGAATTCCAGCTGCTCTTGGTAAATTCCATGGGAACCGGACAGTCCAGAAAAATAGTCACGCGCACCGGAGTCTTGCAGCCGGTTCACGCTTTTTAACGTTAGCTTGGAAGCCGGCAATACCTTCAGGATACGGCTCCAGACACCGACCACCGCGGGGGAAAGCTTGCCCAGATTGTTGAAACTGGCAAAGCGAACCGCCCCATTCTCCAGACAATGTAAAGGCCCTGGGTCCGGTGCACCGTCAGGGGGCATTTAGATGTTTCGGTTGCTTATCCGCACCAACGCCTCGGTATAGAGATCATCGCACCCCACCGGGTCCGTCGACTCTTCAGTGACCAGATAGTCGACCGCTTCGAGCCCTGTGGTCGAAACCAGGTTCGAGTAACACGGCTGGATCGGCGCGGGTTTGTAGGCCAGGACCGTTCGCGCTTCGACCCGGTAGGAGGTGCAGATCACGAGAACACCGATCTCCTCGGCGCGGATCTTCGCTGCAGCGTCGGCGTCGCCCAGGCCGGCGATATCGCGCGAAGCAGCGGTATGGCCCCGCAATGTCTCGGTCGTTTCGCCCTGCCTCGCGTTACGCGCGTAGCCGGTGACGTGGAAACGGGTTCGGTCATGATGCGCGAACACCGGCGTTAGGGAACCGGGTCGTGACGCGTTCGTAAAATTCGTCCGAGAGATATCCGATGCGTATCCGTCCATCTGCGGCTTTAACAAATAGCGACGGCAATCGCTGGATCTTGCTGCCGACCAGCGTGCCCCAATCGCGGTTCAGCGTAGCGACCCGCTTCGCGTCGTAGCGCGGATCGAACACGCTGTAGAAGAGTTGCTTTGACAAGGCTGCCCCATTGTAGGGCTGGATCGTTAGGGACCGCTCGAAACAATCTATGGCCTCTTCGGTCCGTCCCTGTTCAATCAACGCCTTACCCAGAAAGGACCAGGCTTCGAAATAATCCGGCTTCAGTGTGACCGCCCGGCGAAGCAGAACGACAGCCCGCTCATAGCGACCGGACATCCCGAAACATGCCCCAAACCGGCGAGCGCCGCCGCCGACTCCGGGTGGTGCTCGATGATCTTGCTGTACAGGGACTCGGCCGCTTGCGCGTTGCCGCCCTGACGCACCAGCCGGGCGGCAAACAGCATGGTATCGAGATTTTCCGGATCTTCCGCCAAGGCCAAGCGAATGGCGGCCATGGCCTGATCGCTCTCTCCTGCGGAGAGGTGCGTCCGCGCCTGTTCAAGATGTTCGGCGGCGGACATGAGCAAACGGGCTCCTAAATGATCCGGCGAAAACTATTGGTAATTGGGTAGCGCCGGTCTTTGCCGAATGCGCGGCTTGTCAGCTTGACCCCGGGTGGTGCTTGCCGGCGCTTGTATTCCGCCAGATCCAGCATGCGCCAGACGCGTTGAATCATCTCCGCGTCGTGACCATGCGCCTCGATCTCTGCGATGCTCATCTCCTTTTCGATGAGGCATTGCAGGATATCGTCCAGCACGTCGTATTCCGGCAGGGAATCCTGATCCGTCTGGTCCGGTCGCAGCTCCGCAGACGGCGGCTTCGTGATAACCCGCTTCGGCATCACGCGCCCATCCGGCCCCAGCACGCCGGTGGGATAGTTCTGGTTGCGCCACTTGCACAGTGCGAAGACGTCCATCTTGTAGACGTCCTTCAAGACCGAGAAGCCGCCGCACATATCGCCATAGAGCGTGGCGTAACCGACCGACATCTCCGACTTGTTGCCGGTGGTCAGCAACATGTGACCGAGCTTGTTGGACATCGCCATAAGGGTCAGGCCTCGGCTGCGCGCCTGGATGTTTTCTTCGGTGATATCGGGCGGGCGGTCTTCGAAAATCGGTCCCAGCATCGTGCCGAACGCCTCGATCGCCGGCCCGATATTGATATCGTCCAGTTGAACACCGAGCAGCCGTGCCACCTCGGCAGCATCCTCCAGACTCTCCTGGCTGGTATAGGGCGACGGCATCATCGCGCAGCGTACCCGGTCCGAGCCCAGAGCATCGACCGCGACCGCCGCCGAGAGCGCCGAGTCGATGCCGCCGGACAATCCTAAAACAACGCCCGGGAAACCGTTCTTGTTCACATAGTCCGCCAGCCCTTGAACCATCGCCGCATAGAGCGCCGCTAGCCCCTCGGGATGCGGTGCACGTTCAGTCACCGCGCATTGCCAACCGTCGGCCTCGCGCGACCATTCCGTCAGCAGAATATCTTCCGCAAAACCGGGTTGCCGGGCCGCGAGGCTGCGATCCGCGTTCAACGCGAAAGAACCGCCATCGAACACCAGTTCGTCCTGACCGCCGATCTGGTTCACATAGATCAACGGCAAGCCGGTTTCAGTCACGCGCGCGACCGCGTGCTGCATACGGACGTCGTCCTTGTCCGACTCGAACGGCGAACCGTTGACGACGACCAGGATTTCCGCCCCGCTTTCTTCCAAGCATTCCGGTACTTCCGGTGACCAGATATCTTCGCAGATCGGCACCCCGAGCCGGACATCGCGGAAATTCACCGGGCCTGGCATGGGACCCGATGCGAACACTCGTTTTTCGTCGAACACGCCGTAATTCGGCAGATCGTACTTGAAGCGGATGGCGACGACCGACCCCTGGTCCAACAACAACACAGCGTTGTGCAACTTTCCTTCGTTGCGCCAGGGCGCCCCGATCAGCAGCGCCGCTCCGCCATCAGCGGTCGCTTCGGCCAGCCGTCCGACAGCTTGCTCCACCTTGTCCTGGAAAAACGGTTTTAGGACAAGGTCCTCGGGTGGGTATCCGCAAAGCACAAGCTCGGAATAGACGACCAGATCGGCACCGATTGATTTCTCCCGCGCCGCGAGAATACGCTCCGCATTTCCATCGATGTCGCCGACGGTGGGATTGATCTGCGCCATCGCAATGGTCAGTCGATCGGTCATCGTGTGCGGGTCCTTGGCACGCTGGTCATCCGAATATCCGCGGACTATCCTTACCCCGCCCGAAAAATCAAGTGCCGCCCGCCGCGGACGAACAGGAACCCGCTACATGACCGAAGAGAAGAAAACCCTACTCGCCGGCGGTCCCGCGCTTATTCACACAGCGGCGATGGAAGCGGTCGAGATCCTGCCAGGGCAACTTCTGAAACGGGCGAAAGGCGATGGCGGCGGCATTACCGCACCGGCGATCCGCGAAGTCGTCGACGGGTTCAAAGCCCACTCCGACGCCATCCTGTCGGATATTTTCGCGGAAAATTGGCGCAAATGCCTCGCTTCGGCGGAATCGGCGCACTGGACGGCGGCGCGCAAGTT
>CAJWOT010000164.1 GCA_913044215.1 uncultured Rhodospirillaceae bacterium
GCCGCGGTGCCGGACTTGATCACCAGAACCGGCTTGTTGCGCGCCGCGGCCCGGCCCGAATTCGCCATCGCTCATGAATGGCAGGCCGGCGCCGTACTGATGTGGAGCAATCTGGAAGTGCTGCACCGCCGCGACGCATTTGACCCAGCCACGAGACAGCGCATGCACCGGACCCAGATCCGTACCTTCTGGTCGGACGAGAGCGCCGTCGGCTCTGCGGCCTAGGGTTCTTTCAAGGCGGCTTCCGCGATCGATCCGTCAAGATCGTAACGGTCCGCCACGGTCGACACGAGCGACGACGCCTTGTCCCAGTCGTAGGTCCGGAAACTGTGCGCGCGGGTCACGAACTGCGCCCCGGCATAGAACATCTCGTACTGGGTATGGCGGCCGGCGAACTCCGAACCGACCGCGTCCCAGGCGAGCTTCATCAATTTGATCCGGTCCGTATCCTTGCGGCCGTCGGCGGACACCTGAACCTTCTCGATGATCTCCGACAGTTCTGGATTGCCGAAATCGGCCGCCGACGAGGGCAGCATGATCAGCGCGCCGCCGGACAGTTCCCGGATCGTGTTGATGATCTGCGGATAGAACTCCTGAGTAAGGGTCTGCGCCGCGTAGACCGCATGCCGGTCTGGCACGAAATAGCGGCCCCATTGCTGCCCTTTCGCCTCCATGCCCCACATCATGTTCTCGACCGCGGCGGCCTGCGCCGCCATCTTGCCCAGCGCATCGGCGACCGAAGGGATCTTGATCGTGCCGATCGTCTCGCAAATGCCGCGGGCGAGCCCGACGAGAAATTTCAGCTTCACCGCGATGCGGATCTGCGCCTGATAGTTTTGATAGATGTGGCCCGGCGTGTCATGGAACTGGCGCCGGCACATCTCCGGGCTGCGATGCACGAAGATGCGGTCCCACGGCACCTTCACATCGTCGAAGTACATCAGCGCATCGTTTTCGTCATAGTGCGACGCAAGCGGATCGTCGAACTGCGACACGGCATGTTGCTCGAAGGATTTACGCGACAGCACCTTCAAGCCCTTGGTGTTCATCGGCAGGGCGCAGCAGAGCGCGTAATCCACTTCGTCCGGCCGCAAGGGCTGCAGATGGGCGACGAAAACCTCGTTCGCCATGATCGAACTGGTGCCCAGCATCTTCGCACCACGCACCGTGACGCCTTCGCTGTCTTCGTCGACGATCTTCATCATCGGATCGTTGTTCTCGAGATCGGCGGCGGATTTCGACCGATCGACCTGCGGATTGATGATGACGTAGGTGAGGTAGAGGTCGTTGTCGCGTGCGTGGACGTAATAGTCCCAGAACGCCTTTGCGCGATCCTTGTCATACGCCTCGAAGATGTCGAGCCCCATCAACTGCCCGGTCACGGCGGAGGCGAGATGGTCCGGCGACCGTCCCATGAAACCGCCATGCTGTTCCGCCCAGGCGACGAGCGCCTTACGGCGAATGACGAGATCTTCGTACGACTCAGGCATCTGCCAGGCGCGGTTCACGCGGCGTCCGCTGGTGGGCGATTCGAACGTCATCACCTCCGCATTGGCCGGATCGGCCTGATAATCATAGAGTTTCGCCGCCGTGCGCACCGAATTGCAAAAAGCCGGATGCTCGGTCACATCACCCGCCAGCTTCCCGCCGATATAGACGGTGCGGCCGTCCTTCAAACTCGCCAGATGCTCGGCTGCGTTTTTGATCGGTTTAGATGTCATGCCAAGCCTCATGCGCAAAATTTTTCGGTCGGACAAAACCTGCCTTGTTTTCCGGCATAGGGGAAGTACGTAGAGATCAAACTGTACAGAAACGTCAAAACGGCAAACTGGAAGATGCGTTCATGGTTGTTAAGACACCGCCCGTTATCTGCCGCCTCACACCCGCCGACACCGCGCTCGCGCAAGGGCTGTTGCGGGTTTTGCGGATGCTTTCGAAGAGCCGGCACCTACCTTGGCGCCGTGCCAAGCGACGCCTATTTTCAGAAAGTACTGGCCCAGGATCATGTCATCGCATTGGCCGCACGCAGCGGTGAGACGGTCGTGGGCGGCCTGGTCGCCTATACGCTTGAGAAGCTGGAGCAGCAACGAAGCGAAATCTATATCTACGACCTAGCGGTTGCCACGAGCCATCGCCGGAAAGGCATCGCAACGGCGCTGATCCGCGCTGTACAGCAGATCGCGGCAAACTGCGATGCACATGAGATTTTCGTGCAGGCGGATCAGGGCGACGACCCCGCAATCGCACTATATTAGTCACTGGGCCTGCGGGAAGGGGTACTGCACTTCGATATCAAACCTGCGGGCAACAGGATCCTGCGCCGGATTAGTCCGTAATCGGCCCGCTCCCTACTCTCGGATGCGGCCGCCCGCCATCGGCAACAGCCATGCAGAGCACAATCTCGTCCGGACGCGGCGCATCGCCAACCGTCAGGGTCATTGTGTCGAAATGGTCGAACGACCAGGCTTCGTCCTTGTGACCCAAGGGCAAATCGATCGAGGCGCCCACCGCGCCAACCTTCGCATTCGAGGCAATCAACGCCTTGCCGCCGCCGACGGCAGCCCGCATCGGCTTGCCCAGCTTGGGATGGATCATGGCGCCGCCATGTTCGAGATCGCCAGCGACGCCGACCAGGGCCGCCTTGCCGTAGCTGACCGGCGCGCCGCCAAGGGCGGCAACAGCCTCTTCCATCAGGCGGTCGCCCAGTTCCCCTCCCATATCGAACAGAGGCAAGAGATCGTCACCGAATTGCCCGGCGAAAGGGTTGCGGACCACGGCGATGGCCGCGACACGGGTGATCGGATCGCACGCTTTGCCGCTGCCATCGGTTTCGATCGTTTCCCTGATCAACAGGGTTTTGCGCAAATCCATTTCAGTTCTCCCTATTCCGGATCTTCGTCCGACACGGTTGACGGATATCGCGCCGCCGCGAGCAGCAATACCAGCCCAAGAAGCGGCATCGCGATTGCCAGATTGATGACCAGATCATAGCCACCGATCTCCCAGATGAGCGACCCGAATGTCGGACCGAAGGCCGTGCCTGCCATGAAGGCGGTCGCAGCCATGCCCGACACGGCTCCGAAATTGCGCCGGCTCAGCAGTGTCGCGATCAGGACCGGCCGCACGATGCTGACAACCCCGTTTCCCGCGCCCTGAAGCAGCACGAATATGGCGATCAAGCTTGGCATGACCGATGTGCCCAGCAAAGCTGCCGAGGCGCCGAAGACGGCGATAAAGCAGCCGGCGGAAATCACCATCGTCGAGACATACCGCTCCGCCGCCATCATGGCGAGGCGGCCGGCGACCTGCATCGGACCGATCATCGAGATGGCGAGCACCGCCGCTTCCTTGGCGATACCGCGTTCGTCGAAGATCGGCAGGATATGATTGATCATCATCCCGTGATGCAAAGCCAGCATGGCGAAGGACAGGGCCAGAGCCCAGAACGCAAAGGTCTTTAGGATGCGTAGTGTGTGGCGTGTCTTCTGGCTGGGCACGAAGGCACGGCCTTCCGCCATACGATCCGCCGCGCTGCAGGCGATCCAAACCAACGGTCCCGTGGTGATCACCATCACGGCAGCGAAGACAAGAACGGTCATGCGCCATCCCATCATCTCCACCAGCGCATGGGCGCTGGGAAAGGAGACCGTGCCGGCCAGACCCGCGACGAGTGTCACAAGTGTGATCGCCCGTTTCGCATCCTCCCGGAAACTGCGGGTGATGATCGCGAAACAAGGCTCGTACATGCACCCGGACATCGCCGCACCCATCGCCAGCCAAACGGCATAGAACTGCCAGAGCTGCGTGACCATGGAGAGCGCGCAGAGCAGTGCCGCACCGAGCAACATGCTGCCCATGAAAAGAAAGCGGCCGTAACCGCGATCGATCAGCCGCCCGGCCATCGGCGCGCACAAGGCGTTGACGATGAGCGAAGCCGTAAATGCGCCGGTCAGCTCGGTCTTCGACCAGCCAAGATCCTGTTCCCAGGTCAGCAGCAGCGCCGGGAAGGAGTAGTATATCGCCGCCCAGATGATCGTCTCGGCGATCGCGAACGGCCAGACGATCCGCCGGTACGTGCCCTTATCCGGCATGCGTCACGTTTGTGATCATGTTCCGATGCCCCCGTCAGAAGCGACACTATGGGGCGATTGTGACGCGCGGCCTAGTGAAAATCCCGGCTTGGGAACAGAACGGTGTTCTGGTTGCGCGGGTGGCGGAAGCCGGATTTGGGCGGCGGTGCGGGACGCGGAGCCTGTGCATCATCGGCAGGTGGGAATGCCAGGCTGTCGAGCGATGGCGAGCAATCCTCCAATCGCTCGGCGATGAGATGGGTCACGATCCCTTCTCGCTGCAACTGGCCCGTCGCTTTGAGCAAGCGTGATGTGAGCACGACACGGCGGAATTTCTCGAACGTTTTCGGCCAGACGATAACGTTGGCGACCCCGGTTTCATCTTCGAGCGTCGCGAAAATAACGCCCTTGGCCGTGCCCGGCCGCTGCCGCGCGAGAACAAGCCCGACAACCGTTACCCAGGCATCATTGTCCGTTTCAACCAGCGCTTCGGCAGGTGTCGCATCGTTGAAACGCTCGCGCAGCAGCGCCATCGGATGCGCCCGCAACGACATGCGGATCGACGCGTAATCCGCCATCACCGCCTCGCCGGGTGTCATATCCGGCAAGGTTACCGGCGTATCGAGACCCCATCCGTCGTCACCGGCCGCCTCGAACAAGGGCAGCGGCTTGGCATTGCCCAAAGCGTTGGCGGCGATGAAACGCCGGGCCGCCCACAAGGCTTCCCGGCGCGACAGCCCCATCGATGCAAACGCATCGGCCCGCGCCAGTTTTTCCAACGCTGCCCCATTCAATCCGGCCCGCCGCCAGATCGCAGCCGGGTCGGCATAGCCATTATTCCGTGCGGCCTCGACCCACTCTCCGTCTTCCGCCTTGAAGCCTTTGATCTGCCGCAAGCCGAGGCGGAGCGCGTAGGCGCCTTCCCCCGCTTCATCCAGTTCCAAGGTGCAATCCCATTTGGAAAAATTGACGTCCGGCGACCGGGTCGGCACACCGTGTTCGCGCGCGTCGCGCACGATCTGCGCCGGCGCATAGAATCCCATGGGCTGACTGTTCAGAAGCGCGCAGGCGAAGACCGCCGGATAGTGGTGCTTCATCCAGGCCGAGATATAGACGAGCAAGGCAAAGCTCGCCGCATGGCTTTCCGGAAACCCGTAATCGCCGAAACCCTCGATCTGCCGGAAACAGCGCTCTGCGAAATCCACGTCGTAGCCGCGGGCGATCATCCCATCGATCATCTTGTCCCGAAAAGTATGGATCGTACCGGTATGACGGAAAGTGGCCATGGCGCGGCGTAGACGATCGGCCTCCGACGGCGTGAAACCAGCACCCACGATTGCCACTTTCATCGCCTGTTCCTGGAACAGCGGCACACCCAGGGTCTTCTGCAGCACGCCCTTCAGGGCTTCCGATGGGTATTCGACCCGTTCTTCGCCATTCCGCCGACGCAGATAAGGGTGCACCATGTCGCCCTGAATCGGCCCGGGGCGGACGATCGCCACCTCGATCACCAGATCGTAGAAATTGCGCGGCTTCATGCGCGGCAAAAACGCCATCTGCGCTCGGCTTTCGACCTGGAAGACGCCGATCGAGTCCCCCTGGCACAACATGTCGTAGACCTGCGCATCGTCCTGCGGCACGGTCGCCAGGTCATAGGAGACGCCGTAATGGCTCTTGATCAGGTCGAGTCCCTTGCGGATGCAAGTCAACATGCCGAGACCCAGCACATCGACCTTCAGTATATGCAGCGCGTCGAGATCGTCCTTGTTCCATTCGATCACGGTGCGGTCTTCCATCGCCGCGTTCTCGATCGGCGTCAATTCGTCGAGCCGCCCCCGCGTCATGACGAAGCCGCCGACATGTTGCGACAGATGGCGCGGAAACCCGCACAGCTCGGCCGTCAGGTCGAGCGCCATGCGAATGCGCCGGTCCGTCGGATCGAGCCCCACTTCGCGTATCTGTTCATCCGTGACCGGATCGCTCGACCGGCCATGAAGCTGGCTGGTCAGCGCCGCGATCGTATCCGCGGACAAGCCGAGCACCTTGCCCACTTCACGCACCGCA
Source organism: uncultured Rhodospirillaceae bacterium (assembly GCA_913044215.1). Taxonomy (GTDB): domain Bacteria; phylum Pseudomonadota; class Alphaproteobacteria; order UBA8366. The sequence goes on from CAJWOT010000164.1 coordinate 6,135, forward strand.
CTGCGAGACCGGTAACTGATGACCGTCGCCGCCAGCCCGGCACGGTCGCGGCCGTATTTCTCGTAGATGTATTGGATGACCTCCTCGCGCCGTTCATGCTCGAAATCGACATCGATATCGGGCGGCTCGTCCCGTTCGGCGGAGACGAAGCGCTCGAACAGAAGATCGAGCCGCGACGGATTGACTGCGGTGATGCCAAGGCAATAGCAGACAGCTGAATTGGCGGCCGACCCGCGCCCCTGGCAGAGAATGCCCTTATCGCGCGCGAACTGAACGAGATCGTGAACCGTCAGGAAATAGGGCGCGTAGTTCAGTTCCGCGATCAGCGCCAATTCATGCTCGAGCGTCTTTTTCACCTCCGCCGCCGGACCGCCCGGATAGCGCCACTTGGCTCCTTGCCAGGTCAGACGCTCGAGCTGGCGCTGCGGCGCTTCCCCGTCGGGCGCGATTTCATCCGGATACTCGTAGCGCAGCTCGTCCAGCGAAAAGGTGCAGCGTTCCGCGATTTCCACGGTGCGGTCCAGCGCCGACTCGTGCCCCTGGAACAGAGAGGCCATATCCCCTGCGGATTTGAGATGACGCTCCGCATTCGCTTCGAGCCGCCAGCCCGCCTCGTCGATAACGCATTTTTCCCGGATACAGGTCACCACGTCGAGCAGCGGCCGCCGCGCCCGGCCATGCATCAACACATCGTTCGTTGCCACCAGCGGCACGTCCAACCGCGCCGCCAAATCTGCCCGCAACGCAAGCCGCCGCCGATCGTCCCCGCGGCACAAGTTTTGCGCCGCCATATAGACCGCGCCCGGAAACGTCACCCGCAAATCATCGACCTGCGCGTCCAGCATCTTATCCGCCGGCTCGGACGGCAGGACGACGAAGATCAAACCGTCGCCGTACGCGAGCACATCCTCGCGATACAGGATGCATTCTCCCTTCGGCGCGCGGCGGCGGCCCACCGTGATCAGCCGTGACAGACGGCCATAGGCGGCCCGGTCGATCGGATAAGCGAGCAAACTGGCACCGTCCGCCAGGTCGAGACGCGCGCCGACGACCAAACCGATTCCCGCCTCTTTCGCCGCAACATGCGCCCTAACAACGCCGGCCAGGCTGTTGTGATCGGTCACCGCGATGGCGGGATGCCCCAATGCCGCAGCCTGTAGCACCAGTTCGGCCGGATGCGACGCCCCGCGCAGGAAGCTGAAATTCGTCGTCACCTGAAGTTCGATATATCCGGTCATGCGAACAGCCCGTGCAGGAACCATTCGGCACTCTCGCCTGGCCGCAGCAGTCCATGTCGGCAAATCCAGAACCGCCGGCCCGCCATATCCTCGACCCGCCAATAGTCCCGTGTCTTCGCCGCACCGTCGTCCGTCCACCATTCCGGCGCGATCCGCTCCGGTCCTTCGGCGAGACGGATCTCGTAATCGGTCCGCCGCCATCGAAATCGCTCGGGCGATGCCTGGAGAGCCTGTTCCGGCACGCTCGCCTCGATCCGCTCCGGGCGGCGAAGCAGGCGCAAGGGGCGCGGCGGCAATGATGGCCAGGCGAACGTGACGGCATTGGCCAATGCCGGCCTTGCCCGTGCCATCCGTTCCGGGAGATGGCTTTCGATGGCGGCGAGACGCACCACCTGATCGAAGCCGAGACGATTCCCGAGACAATCGATCAGGGGCGCCAGCCGATCGCCGCAAAACGCTGCATCCGGTGCTGTTACATGGCGCATCGCAACCGACAACGCTGGCGCCACCGGTGCCATCGACTCGGTTACCGACGCGGTCAGGGTCATAACCTCGACTCCGAAAGCTGGTTCGAAGCCGCTCAACCGGCCACCGAACAACCGAGCCAGCCGGTCCGGATCACGCGCCGGACGGGCTGCCCCGACCGTGATGTCGAAGACGTCCCCATCGACACGATACAAGGTCAGGACCAACCGACGTCCCCCCTGCCCCGCCTGCGCAAGTTGCTGGCACAGATCGTCGAGAAGGTGACGCATGCCACGCTCGATGTCGGCCATCAACGCGATCGGCTCGGCGAAAGCCAGCCGGGCCCGAAACGGCACGACCGGCATATGCGGCGATATCGGCTCCCGGATATCGCCAGATACCTGGTCAAGGCGTTGCCCTACAACATCGCCGAACCGCGCCGCTAAAGGTGCGCGGGGCATGTTGCGCAAAGCCTCGACGGTTCGGACACCGACCTGAACCAGGCCACTGACCGTTGCCGGGTCGAGGCGCAGAGCGGCAACGGGCAGCCGGGCAAGCGTTTCACGCGTCTCGTCAGAGGGCACCACTGTGCCGCTCTCGCCAAAATGGGATATGGCCCAAGCCGCCCCCGGCGTATCGGCTAAAGCGGCGCGTGCCGTAAAGCCGAAACTTTCAAGACGCGCCGTCAGATCGGCGCACATCGCCGCCTCACCGCCGAACAGATGGGCACAACCGGTCACGTCGAGAAAAATGCCATCCCGCCCCTCCGCTGCCGCCCATGGCGTATAGCGCCCGCACCACGCGACCAGCCGGTCCAGCAACGCAGCATCGGCTGCCGGATCGGCCGGCACCACCACAACAGCCGGGAACACCGCTCGGGCATCGGGCAGCGTCATGCCCATCGTCAACCCTGTGAGCTCCGCCTCGCGGTCCAACGCTGTCACCAAGGACCGCCCACCCGTTTCCGTCACGACGATCAGCGGCGCCGGATCTTCGCGGGTCTTTTGATCTCGAGACCGCTCCGTCTGCGGCACATTGCTTTTCTCACAATGCTGCAACCGGTCGGTCGGCAAGCGCGGCAACCACAGCGAAATGACCCGTCTCTTCATCCCGTTCCACCATCCAATGCGGTTCCCGAATGCCGCCGCGGCACCGTTCCAAAACAACCTTCCAGCGCGGACGCGCCATATCGCCGGCTGGTGCGCTGTCGATCCGCCAACGGCTCTCCAACGCGCTTGCCGCGAACCGCACCCCTTTTTCCGAGTTCAAAACGATGCCCAACGTATCGCCCGCTTCCGCCGCCAATTGCAGTCGGCGGCTCGCCGTCAGGTCGACAATCCCCGGCGGCTCCCCAACTACGGCGGCGAGCGCCGACGTCCGCAACCCTTCCTCCATCGCCCAGAGCAAATCCGTCTGCCCGCGACAGCGCGCAATGACGATCCGCGCCGGATGCAGTCCCAAGGCGTCCAGCCCCGGTCCATAGAGCAGTGCACGGGCATCCGTGTCGACGCACCACAGCAGCGGTCCCTCGAGTTGCGCTGCGACCATCGCGACGAGACCGGCAGCAATCGGCCCCGTCGCTTCGTGCACCGCCCCCAGGGCAAGCCCCCCCTCTGGCAAGGTCGCATCCAAGGCCGGCAACCCCAGCGAAACGGTCCGCCGTCCGACCACACCGCCCCGTTCGATCGCGGCGACCTGCGCACGCAACGCGTCCATCGCCACGTTGCGGCGCGATGTTCGCGCCACACTCATCGGTTTTCATTCACACACATTATGTTCCTATTTTGTTCTTTTCTTTACAAAAGAGTCAAGAAGGCGAAGCCGTCCAGAGACCGTAATAACGTCGAAATTTCAGAATGTTACTTCAGCACGAACGATTGCGATGATTTCTCGTGAATGGCGAGCGTGTTAACCAACTGGAAATCACTCTGGGGCATATTGCGAAACGGAAGCGCAAAAGACGCGCCATCGTGAAGCAATCAGGCCGGGTAGGGGCACATGAACCGTTCGCAACTTCGCAATATGATCCAATCCGGGCGTGCCGTCGCAATCGATTGCTATGCTATTGGAAAATCGGTTGAAAAAGAAGAAAAAGAGAAGCTGCTGTTCCAAAATGACCTGTTGAACAAATCGGTCATCTTGAAACGCTACGAACCCGGCATGCCGACCGATCCGCACTCGGTGATGGTCAACACGATCGTCTACTTTCCCTACGACATGACAAACG
>CAJWOT010000165.1 GCA_913044215.1 uncultured Rhodospirillaceae bacterium
TCCTCCTCCAGCCCGTGTTCCTTCATCCAGGCAACAAGATCACCAAAGCGTTTGAAGGGCACGCGGCTCGACTGCGCATTGACGTAATTCCCGTCGGCGCAACGGAATTGCGCGGTCGGATTCGGCGTCATCTGTGCGTGGCGGCCGGTCTGCCGGATCACGACCTTGCCGTGATAGAGATAGGTCGGGATGTGCATCTCGGTCGTCACCGCGATGCTGTCATGCACGGATACGTCGATATGCTGACCCTCGCCCGACCGGTCGCGATAGACCAGCGCGGCAAGGATCGCCATGTAGGCGAAGTTTCCTGCCGTATGCCAGGCATTGCCGCCGCCGGGCGCGATCGGAACTTGTTCCGGATCGTCGGCTTCATCGTAACCGCAGCACCCCATGAAACCTCCGGCAGCCAGATGCGTCAGATCGCTACTCTTGAAATCGCGCCACGGCCCGGTCTGGCCGAACGGTGTCAGCGAACAGACGATCAGCTTCGGATTGTCGGTTTTCAGACTTTCGTAGCCGAGGCCCAACGACGCCAAGTAGCCCGGCTCGAAGGTCTCGAGCACGACATCGGCTTCCGCCGCCAGCCGCCGGAACAGCGCCCGCCCGCCCTCGGTCTCCAGGTTCAATGTGACGCCGCGCTTGGAGGTGTTGTAGTGCCAGAAAGACAGGCTGCGGTCGCGATGCGGCTGATCGTCGAGAAACGGGCCGACGGCCCTGGTTTCCGCACCCGCCGGCGGTTCGATCTTGATCACATCAGCGCCCAAATCGGCCATCAGCTTCCCGGTGAACTGGCCCTTTTCATCCGACAGCTCGAGCACTCGAAGCCCGTCCAGCGGGCCCGGCCCGACCGTATCCGGCTGCGCCGGTACGGCGGCCGGCTTCGGCGCCGCCACGGCGACATTCTTCCACGGGCCGTTGGCCGCAATCGCATCGATATAGTCGAAGCGGTCCATCGTTTTAGGCCAGAAGATATTGTTCTCGACTCCTTCGACGACTTCTTCATGGCTCAGGCCGAGCAAGCCTTCCAGCACCTCCTGCGTATGCTCGCCGATGAGGGGCGCCGCGCTATGGTGCGTCACCGGTGTGGCTGACAGTTTAAACGGCGCGTTCTGGAACTTGTTGCGGCCCAACACCGGGTGTTCCATCTCGGTGAACAGTTCGCGGTGCGCCAGCTGCGGATCGTTGTCGATGCGGTCCTCGCTGCTCTGCACCGGCATCGCCCGCACGCCGGCGGCCTGACAGGCTTCCATGACCGCGTATTTGTCGAGCGTTTTGGTCCAGCTCTCGATGCCTTCGTCGAGCGCCTCCTGATGTTCGAGCCGCCCGGACAGGGTCGCGAAGCGCGCTTCCGTCGCCCAGTCCGGCGCGCCCATCGCCGATACCAGGGCGCGCCATTCCGCGTCGTCATGGCAGACGATCGCGCACCAATCGTTATAGCCGCCGCCCGCCGTCCGGTAGGCGTTGTGCGGCGCCACCGTCGGGCCGCGATAGTTGTTCAGAACCGGTGCGCCGGGCCAGTGCGCCCGGTTGCCCGGCGGAAAGCCCGCCCGTCGCGATCCCCGGCCGTTGACCGTGGCATCGAGCAAGGCCGGCCCCAGCAGCGACACCCCGTTCAGCATCTGTGACAGATCGACATGCTGCCCCAGCCCGGTGCGGTTGCGGCGATGCAGGGCGCTCAGCACATCGTTGACGATGTTGGTGCCTCCCAGATCGTCGAGAATCGACCAGCCCCAGCCCGCCGGCGGCTTGTCCGGCAGTCCGGACAGATGCGTCATGCCGGAAAAGGCCTGCGCCGTCGGCCCCATCATCGTGTATTCGCCCTGCCGTCCCGTATGGCCCATGCCGGAATGCGACACGTAGATGATGTCCGGCTTGATCTCGCACAGCACGTCATAGCCGAGGCCCCAACTGCGCAGCGCTTTGGGACTGAAATTCTCCGTCACCACGTCGGAGATGGCGACCAGCTTCTTGATCACCGCGAGCCCTTCCTCCGAGCGCATGTTCACGGTGATGCTTTTCTTGTTCGGGTTCGTATCATTGAAAGTCGGCGAGGAATTCAGGCTGTCCTCGACCCCTTCCGGCGTCACCGCGGTCTGCCGGCCGCGCTCGTTGGCCGGCCACTCGACTTTTATGATCTCCGCCCCCATGGCGCCAAGCCAGCGCGTCGACCAAGGCCCCGCCCGTACCCAGGTAAAGTCCAAGACGCGAATTCCATCCAGCGGCTTGGGCGACGTATCCTGTGACGCGGCCATCTGTTCACCTCCCGAAGACAGTCCTACAGGCACCATGTGCCAACCGCAGGAATTATACCCACCGCGACCATCCATGCTATGCAAGGCCAAACCCGCAGACGAGCTCCAAGGAAAAGCAAATGCCCGACAGTGTAAACGAGACCTATTCGAGCGAGACGATCCGGCTTCTGGAAAACCGGGTCAGTATCCGCAAATACAGCGACGAACCGGTCTCGGAAGAGATCATCGAAGCAGTGCTCCGCGCCGCCTTCAGAGCGCCGACGTCGTCCAACATTCAGTCGTACACCGTGATCGTCGTCCGCGATCCGGAAATCAAACAGAAGCTGTCCGTGGTCACTGGAAACCAGAAACATGTGGCCGAGACGCCGGTCTTCCTCGCCTTCTGCGCCGACATGACGCGCATCGACTACGCCTTGATGAAGCATCAGCACAATCTGAACGACAACAATATGGAAACCGGCCTGGTGTCCAGCATCGACGCGTCCCTGGTCGGCATGTCGGCCTATTTGACCGCCGAATCGCTGGGGCTGCGCGGCTTGATGATCGGCGCTGTGCGCAACAACGCGGTCGCGACGGCGGAGATCCTCGATCTGCCGCATCGGGTGTATTGCGTCTTTGGAATGTGCCTCGGCTGGCCCGCGGAACAGCCGCCGCAAAAACCCCGCATGGATATCGGCGCCACGGTTCATTACGAGAAATACGACAAGGACGCGACGATCGCCTCGCTCGACGATTACGACCGCGCGTTGGCCGCGCATTATGAGTCGATCGGCAAGCCGACGACACCGGATAGCTGGACGCATGACATGGACAAGAAGTTCCACCCGCCGCTGCGCGACAAGCTGCGCGAGGAACTGAAGACCCAGGGCTTCGACTTCCGATGATCAAACGCGTTTCGATCCTGACCCGCAAACCGTCCTACACGCCGGAGGCCTTCGCGAAACATTGGCTGGAGGTACACGGCCCTCTGGCGCAGAAGGTGCCGGGCATCCGCCGCTACGTGCAGAACCACATCACCGAAGCGACCCGCCACCCCGACCTGCCGCCCGCGACGCAGCAGATCGATGGTGTCGTCGAGATGTGGTTCGACGACCGGGAGGGCATGGAAAAGGCGCTCGGCAGCCCCGAAGCGCGTGCCATGTTCGATGACGGAACACTGTTCATCGAAACCGTGACCAGCTTCGTCGTTGACGAGCAGGTCGTGATCGGGGACTGACAGGGAAGAGACTATGGCTGAGATTCAGAATGTCGCGTTCATCGGTCTTGGCCTAATGGGCGGGTCCTTCGCAGCGAATCTGATCAAGAGCGGCATGCGTGTCGTCGGATTCGATCCGTCATCGACAGCGGCCAAGACGCTGCAAGAAAACGGCGGCACGATGGCCGACACGCCGGGCGCGGCGGCGGCCGAAGCGGATTCGTCATCGTCATGGTCCCGGATACGCCGCAAATCGAAGACGTTCTGAGCGGTCAGGACGGGCTGTTCTCGACGCCCGGCAGCGGCCGCCGGCTCATGGTGATGAGTACGATCGATCCCGGCGCCGTACAGGATTTAGCCGCGCGCGCCACGTCGAAAGGCTGGTGCTATGTCGACTGCCCGGTCGGCCGCACGGGCGACGATGCGCGCAACGGTACCTCCATGTTCATGCTGGGCGGCACGGAAGCGGACAAGGCAGCTGTCGGCCCGGTACTCGACATCATCGGCACTTTGACCATCGATTGCGGCGATGTCGGACACGGCATGGCGATCAAGATCACCAACAATTTCCTCTCTACGGCCGGCGCGGTACTGACAGCGGAGGCGTTACGCCTGGCGGAACATTTCGGCGTCACGGCCGAGACTGCGCTCAGTGTCATCAACGAAACCATCGCCTCGAACGGACACGCGAAGATCCATTTCCCGAACAAGGTGCTGGCCGGTGATGTGAGCCCAGGCTTCGCGGTCAAGCATGCGCGCAAGGACATCAACATCGCGAACGCGGTCATGAAACGCGAAGGGTTCCCGAGCTTCAGCGCGCCGGGCATTCTGGCCGCTTACGATGCGGCGCTCGCCTCCGGACATGGCGACAACGACTGGAGCGATCTCTACAACGTGATATTGGAAGAGAAAGACTCCGAATCGTAAGCCGCGCGAAGACTATTGTTATTCGGCAGCTTGAACGCCGGCCGCAGCGACCTGCATCGCCTCCACGATGTCCAGCCGCTCATCGAAATCCTCTTCCGTATCGATGACCACACTGTAAGAGCGGACCCGGTAGAGCGACCCGTCCTCGGCCGCTGCCGGTTCCTCGCCCCGTTCCAGCGCACGGGCGCCGTCGATCAGCAGCCGCCGCATCTTGATGATCGCTGTATCCGAGGTTCCAAGATGCTCCAGCGAGCGGTCGACGATCGGGCCGGGACTTTCGGTCATCGCCGCATCCTGCGCCCGAATCCCGACGATACCGGTGTAGGTCTCGTTCTTCTGCAGAATCCGGTCGATATTGTAGTTGTTGCTCTCATTGGCGGCGGGCGTATGGGTGCCGGGGATCACCGCCGCGTGTGAATTCAAGCCGTTTTGCCACCGGTGTCGTTCATCGTCCGAAACCGGTTTGTCGGTGCGGTAGCTGACGCAGATGATGTTCACATGCTCATCGTCGACAGGGACCCACATGCGGGTCGTGGTGGCTTCGCTCGGTACAGGCGCGATCATCGTATAGAACGGATAGAACCACTGGTTCATGCGCCAATAATAGCCGCCATTCTCGACCCGGCGGCGCGCCCCAAGGGTCATGCCGAAATCCGATTCAACGACCTTCCATTTGGGTGCGGTGTCGCCGGAGAAATAGGCACCGGTCAGCGCCGCCTTGTTCGCCGCGTCATTCTCGACCTTGCGGTGCAGGAAGCTGACATGGGCGGAATCGATTTCGCCCTCGACCGCTTGGGCAAAATTGCTGTGCTGATACCAGCGCGAGACGTAGCGATGATCGTCGGGCACCGCCATCCATTCCAGGTCCGGCAGATCGCCCATGGTCTCCGCCGGACCCATATAGGCCCAAAGGATGCCCGCCTTCTCGCGCACCGGATAGGATTTCAGCTTCACCTTGTCCTTGAAATTGCTGTCCGCGGGCTCCGACGGCATGTCGACACAGTTACCGTCCGCATCGAACTTCCAGCCATGATAGACGCATCGGATACCGCATTCCTCGTTGCGTCCAAAGAACAGACTTACCCGCCGGTGCGGACAGTAGCGATCGACCAGTGCCGCACGGCCCTCACTGTCCCGGAAGGCCAGCAGATCCTCGCCAAGCAACCGGACCCGGACCGGCGGCCCGTCCGGCTCCGCGATCTCTTGCGACAACATGAACGGCATCCAGAACCGCCGCATGAATGCGCCCATCGGCGTATCCGGTCCCGTACGGGTGAGATACGCGTTCTCCTCACGGCTCAGCATGCAGACCTTCTTTCAGCTCGAACGGTGCCATTCTTCCAGTATCCGGAATGGCAGTCTAACCACTCGGACGGCCTCGGCTCCAGCCTGCGCCCTCCGCACCAGCGAAGGCCTGCGCTACTTCAGCTGGATTTCGACCCGCCGGTTCTTGGGCTCCCGAATGCCGTCGGCGGTCTTGGCGACAGGTGCGGCCTCGCCTTTCCATTCGACGGTAATCGCCCCCGCCGGTACGCCGAGCTTGACGAGTTCCGCCTTGACCGCTTCGGCGCGGCGTTGCGACAATATCATGTTGTACCGTGCAGGCCCGGAACGGTCGGCATGCCCGGTGGCGTGAATGCCCGTCGCGCGACCGCCGGCACCGGCCTCTCCGGCGGCCCGGATGATCGCGCGGGCCTCACCGGTCAGCGCCCAGCGATCCCAATCGAAATGAACCACGAAGCGCCGCTGCGCCGCCGGTGATTTCGCCGGTTCCGGTGCCCTGGCCACTTGTTTCGGCGGTGTCGGCGTCGGCTTTGCCACCGGTGTCACGGGTTGTTTCGGTACCGCCTTGGGCCGGTCCTCCGGCGACCACGGCATATCCAGCGGCTTTTTCGCCGTCTTTTTCGGCTCCATGAACGTCGCCGCAGCCGGTTTCGGCGCCGCTTCAGAGCCACCGAACGACCACCGCAAGCCGATCACGACACGATGTTCGCGATAGTCGGCATCCGCCGGCCGACCCGCCGCCGTCGTGTAGTCCGCCTCGGTAGTCGCCAGAAACCGATAATCCGTGAACAGGCCCAGCCGGTCGTTCACCCGGTATCCGATACCGGCAATGCCCTGCACCGCAACAACCGTATCTTCGTCATCGATCGTCGACCCGCCGATCGGCGTAATGCCGTCCGCGTTGAGGCGCATCAAGCCGATGCCAGCCCCGACATAAGGGCGCCAGTCCGAACCGCTGAACAGATCGTAATAGCCATTGACCATGGCAGCCGTGCCGCTGATTTCGCCGCTGCCATTCGCGGCGCCCAAGATCGACTCGACATCGCTTATGCGGTGCGAAAGCGCCACATCGCCGCGCCAGTTCTCACCGAATGTCGTTCCCAGCGCCAGGCTGCCGAACAGGCCTGGATCGTGGCTGGCTTCCGCCGAGATTCCGGATCCGCTGAACTCCGAATCCTGTGGAAATACCGCCCCAAGCGCACCGGACAGATAAAATCCTTGCGATTGCGCGGCCGCGCCGGTTGGCAACGCCACACCGCTCAACAAAATAACGGCCAACGACAATCGGAGCGGGCTTATTTTGTGGTTCTTTTGAATCGGGGCACCAGCCATTGCGTAGAAACCTCTCGCAACGACGTATATCGCAACCTTGCGGCGGATCAAAAAAGGCGGGCTGGGCGCGGCCTGCTGTCCTGGAGTTTTCTTACGATGACAGCACAGAGACCCGTCGATTCAAGCGCTTACCCGACGTCACATCCTTCGGCCAGCGGAGGCGGGTTTTGAGAGCTATTATAGGAATCGGCGCTGGCGCGCAGGCGATTCGATCAACACGCCTAGCGGTGCATTATCAGGAACGTATTGGTGTCGAAATTCACCGCCAGACGGCCGCCATCATTGGACGGTGAAACCGCTTCCCGGCCGCCCTGTGTCAAGCCGTCCAGACGCGACAGAAACCCTTTTCGATCCAACGGCTTGGTCAGAAAGTCATCGGCACCGTTATCCAGACACCGGGCCTTGTTCTCGGCCTCTTCCAATCCTGTCAGGATTAGTATGGGGCTTTCCACCCCTTCCCGGCGCATCCGGCACAACACGTCATGCCCATCGATATCCGGCAACATCAGGTCGAGAATGATAACGTCGTGCCCACCCCGCTTCGCGGTCGCCAAGCCATATTCGCCAAAGGCGACGGTGTCGACTTCGTATTCTGCCGGCACCAGCATCGTCCGAATGCTGTCGGAAACGAACTTGTTATCTTCGATGAGAAGCGCCCGCATGATGTCCTCGCTGTCCCGGCGATTTTTCGCTCGGCCGACGGACACCATATTCGTTCGTAAAGGTTAATAAATTCACCACAATGGCGACGCTCACGCCGCCGGAACGGGCAACTCTTCCAGCAACCGGCCCAACCCAGCCAGCGGCGTATCGATACCCAGCGCCGCCATAACCGCCCAAATCACGACCTGGTTCGTGGTGAGGACCGGCTTGCCGCATTGCGCTTCCCATTCGGCCATATGCGCCATGGTCGGTAAATTACCCCCCGGGAGGACCAGTACATCGATTTCCGGCCGGTCGTACTGTGTGAAGGCATCAGTCACATTCTCCGGCCCCAATTCGCCGATCGCATAGGAATCCGTTGCCCCGAACGGCGCCGTCGCCAGCACCTCGAGCCCATACCGGCTCTCGTAATATTGCTTCGCCCGCGCCATCACCGCATCGGAATAGGGTGAAATCAGCGCGATCCGCCGTGCGCCCAGCGCCCGCACCGCCTCGCCGATCGCCTCGGCCGAGGTGATCGCCGGCACGCCGGCCCCTTCCGACATACGCGCCTTGGCTTTCGCGTCATAGCCGTCCTCGTGCAGGCTGGCGGAGGTTTGCGTCAGTGCGATGACCTCGACCTTCGCATTGCCGAGCATCTTCGATTGATAGGACAAATCATCGTCGCGGCTGGCGGAGAACACGACATTCTCCGCCTTACCGAGCCGCGCGTAATGCGCCTGCAAGTCCGGCGGCAACAGCCGCGTATACTCGATTTCGACCGTGGTGTTGGTCGATGGGATCAGCATGCCGAAATGGCGCGTCATACCGGCAGCCTCCTAATTGCCGTCCCAGGCATTTTCCGCCGCCGCATTCCGGCCGGCGATACGTCCAAAGGCCAGACACTCGCCGATATTGCCGGTACCCTGATACAGATAACTGTAGATCGATCCCAGCTCACCGGCACTGTAAAGGCGCGGAATCGGCGCCCCGCCCGGCCGTACGATCTGTGCATTCTCGTTGCGCCGCGGCCCGCCCTGGGTATTCAGCATGCTGGGCGACATCTCGATCGCGTAGAAAGGCGCCTCAGCGATCGGATTCAGCATCAGACTGCGGCCATACTCCGGATCCGCACCGGCGTCGCAGCCGGCATTCCAGCGAGCCACCGTGTCGGCCAGCGCCGCACCATCGAGCCCGATCAACTCGGCCAACCCCTCGACCGTATCGGCGGACTTGATCCACCCCTTCTCGAGCTCCGCGCGGTTGTCCGCCGACCATTCGTATTTCTGGATGATCTGGGTCCAACCATGTCGCGGCGTCGCATCCCACAGCGGCGCCGCCGTCATATGCGCATGATCGAAGATCATGTGCATCGGACAAGGCGTCGGCATCTTCTTCCAGGTGCCGTGCAAGGGCACCTTGCCGTGCCGGTTCTTGTACTTCTCGTCGGTGAAGCGCTTGCCGTCCGGCCCCACCGCAATGGCACCGCCCGGCAATTCCTTGCTGAAATGGAACGCCTGCATGGAAAAGGTCGTTGCGATCTCTTCCGCCTTGAAGGCCATGGTCGGCCCGGCGTAGTTGTTCATGTGCCAAAGATCGGCACCCACCGCGAGCGCCATCGACACCCCATCCCCTTCGTTATAGGGCGAGCCGGAGGTGTAGCAATAAGGCAGGTCCGGCAGATAGTCGCGGATCATCTCTTGATTGTTTTCGAAGCCGCCGCAGGTCAGCACGACCGCCTTGCGCGCCTTCACCGCGATGGTCTTTCCGTCCCGGATCGCCCGGACACCGACGATTTCGCCGGTCGCGCCGTTCTGGATCAGCCCCTTGCCCGGCGTCTCGTAGAAAATACGGATCGGCCGTTCCTTGACCAGGCTTTCGAAACGCTTCCAGGTCAGCGAATAGCCGTAGGTCGGCCCGTCATGGAATTTGTGCACGCAATCGGAGCCCGGCAGCTCGGGGAACTCGATGCCGACCGGCTGGTGCTGATGCTCTTGCGGGTCGGCGCCCAGGCTGGCGAGCCAGTCATTGTTCCGGCACATCTCCTCCGACCAGGTGCGGATCATGACCTCCGGCACCTTGTAGGGACCGCACAGCGCCGTCAGATAGGCTTCGGCGCTTTCCGGGTTGGAGGTGTTGAGATAGCCCTGGCCGGCGACGCGGGTATTGCCGCCTTCCTCACCTTCCGGCGCTTTTTCCAGAATAAGTACGTCGTCGCCAAGCTCGTGCGCGGTGACGGAGGCGGCGAAGCCAGCCGCGCCGAGGCCGACTACGACGATGTCCGCCGCCTCGTCCCATGAGTCCGG
>CAJWOT010000166.1 GCA_913044215.1 uncultured Rhodospirillaceae bacterium
GCTGGATTGGTCCAATGCTGCGACAACACGTCCATATTGGCGCGCTGTTTATCAATGCTTGCCCAAACGGCCGCCCTCTCGGTCTTGAATTCTTCGTTCCCGGTCAGCATCCAGCCGCGCAGGCTCGCCAATGATCCATAGATATCACGGACTATGGCGCCACTGGCGGCCGCCGTCGGCACTCGCAGCGTGCTTATGCGCTCGACCACGCCATCCACCTTACTGACCTGCAGTGTCGTTACTCCGACAACACCCACAAGAATGGCGCAGATCGCCACAAAGCCGGCGATCAGCCGCGCGCGGATGCGCAGGTTGAAACCTGCCGCCACCGACATTCGATTTGCGCTCTTCGTAACGGTTTCCTTAACGGAAAAATTCTCGACCACTAGCTTGCGCATCTTCCGCCCCTCACTTCGCATGCGACCTCAACATTCAGAAAAATTTCTGAGTCATTGGGACAGTGCGGAGAATCCATTAAAAATCGGATAAAATAGGAACCAGCTAGCGAATTTTCTCGCCATAAGTGCGGCCATGCGATTACGACCTAAATTTGGTCACCGCAGCCGATGAATAATTGCCGAGGCGTATTTTGATAACCGTTAGGTTGAAGCAGGCGTATCTACGAAACGTCAGCCTTTACGGCACTTGAGCCCGCAGATCGTATCCAAGTCGGGGAAAGTGGACGACGACGTCGCCAACAGTGTTGTCTGTACGTCGTAACGCGATTTCTTCCGAGTCGATCAGCACAAGTTCGCCTTCTATTGCGTCCCGTCCATAATCGTCAGCGCGGATGCGAACGAATGTGCCCAGCTCCGGGTCTTCATCGAACCTGTCGGAGACGCGCGGTGTCTCAGGTATCGCGTTACGCGCGACATCGAGTGCCTCTGTAGCCTCCATCGCCACGACAATCCCATGGCCAAAAGCCCGCATGCGCTCCATCCAGTCGCGGATTCTAGGATAGGGTGCCAGCTCATCGGCCAGGCGATAGCTGCGTGCCGTGATGAACCACAAGGCGTGGTAGACAGCGAAATCACCGACCGTGACGGAAGGGCCGGCGATCCAATCGCGTCCGTCGGCCAACAGCGCATCGACCCGCGCGATTTGGATCCTTACTGCAGGAGCATTACGGCGCGCGGCACGGCGCACCGTATCCTCGCTTGGAATCGGCAATCCCCGCATGCGCGACCGGTCTGCCTGCAAGTCGCCAGGTAAGAGATCGAGATTCGTGCCGGAGACGTAGAGCGACATTGGACGGAACAATTGATGTTCCGCCCAAAAGGCGATCGCATCACCCAGCGCGGTGTATCCATTGGGGTACAGTGTCGGATGCGACTGAAGCCGCTCGAGTTGCCGCAAGATAAGCTTCGTGTCGCAATAAATATCCGCGCCGATCTGCAAAACGGGTGTCCGGCGATAGCCCCCGGTCAACGGCGTCAAGTCTGGCTTCGGAGCGACGGGCGGAATTATCACGGACCGCCAGCTCAACCCCTTATAGCCGAGCGCAAGCCGTGCCTTCTCCGCGTAGTTGGAGAAGTCGTAATTATGCAAGATGAGTTCGTTAGCCACCCGAAGTCTCTAGCGCTAATTGTACCTACCGGATCCGGCTGTAATCCATCGGCCGCAATAGTACGCTGTCGACTCGTTCAATATTCGCCATCCAATCTTCCTTCGTCAGCTGTGCCAGTTCTGGGTCCGTGTCTTGTGCCTCACGCCAGTGCTGCCAGTGGGTGAGGTCGGGGAACCAACGGAGTTCAACGCTGCGATGCGAACCGGTATTGGTGGTGCCGGGCCCGATCACTGTATCGAAAAACCCGAGCAGCGTTGCGCCGTCGCGTTCCAGTGCCGCCATCACTCTGTCTTCGTAAATCGCGTGATGTCCTGCGACGGTGCTGGGCCGGAAGCTGAGAATGCGCTGCTCGATAATTCCACGCGGCTTGCCGCCAACTTCATCGAGTTGCGGCCATGATTCCGGGAACCCTGGCGAAAACGCTGTCAGCCTGAGGATCGCGGTGTCCACAAAATCCAGTGCCGGGTAGAGCCCCTTATCCTGGCCTTGGCGCAACGCAGTGTCTGCGATCGCCCGAATGCGGTGCTGCTCCCAACTCGCCAGACTTTCATGCTCGCGCAACTGCCAGACAGCGCAGCCGGCGTCCGGGCCGATTAGTATTTCCCAAGCACCAACCAGCTTCGAGCCATGATCGTCGAGCGCCTGCATCGCCACATTCTGGAAGTGCGTGTTTCGCGCCTCGAGCTTACCGCCTCGCGCGATTACCAGGCGATGTTGATAGATCATGGCGCGTTCTCCTTGATGCTGTTCGGCCTACCGGTACGCGATGCTATACCATGGGCCGTCGGAAAATAGTGACGCGGGGATCAAGCGATGTCGTGGCAACCGGAACTGGACGAATTAAAACGACGCGAAGCGTTTGCCGAACAGCTCGGGGGTGTCGAGCGGGTCAAACGTCAGAAGGATGGCGGCCGCTACACGATCCGCGAGCGAATTGACCTACTGGCCGACGACGGCACCTTCCACGAGGTCGGCAAAATCGCCGGACTGGCACAGTATGACGGCCGAAACGACCTGGATTCCTTCATGGCCTCGAACTTCGTCTTCGGCCGTGCAAAGGTCGATGGGCGACCCGTTGTCATCGGCGGCGACGACTTCACTGTCCGCGGCGGGTCCGCCGACGCCACGATCAAGGAGAAGCACATGATGTGCGAGCAGATGGCGAGTTCCCTGCGCCTGCCGCTTTTGCGCATCGTCGAAGGTTCCGGCGGCGGTGGATCGGTCAAGACGATCGAGACCCGTGGCCGGGCGAACCTGCCGGGCAGTGTCGGCTGGAACCTGGTCGTCGAGTGTCTGGCGACGGTGCCGCGGGTCGGACTCGGGCTCGGCTCCGTTGCGGGAATTGGCGCCGCCTATCTGGCCGCGACCCACTATTCCGTCATGCTAAAAGACAAATCCGCACTGTTCGTCGCCGGCCCACCGGTGGTCGAACATACGGGCCAGAAGCTGACTAAGAACGAGCTCGGAGGCTACAAGATTCAGCTACGCGCCGGTGCCGTCGACGAGGCAGTCGATACGGAGGAAGAGGCGTTCGAATGCGCACGGCGTTTTCTGTCCTACCTGCCCCCTTCCGTCTATGAGCTGCCGCCGCGCGGTGATCAATATGACGATCCGAAACGACAGGTCGACTGGCTGCTCGACGCGATCCCGCGTGACATCCGCAAGGTCTACAAGATGCGACCGATCGTCGAGGCGTTGGTTGACGAAAGCTCCTTCCTCGAGATGGGCCGCATGTTCGGCCGGTCCGTCATCACTGGGCTGGCTCGGATGGATGGTTGGCCCGTCGCCGTCATGGCGAGCGATCCCTATTCCTACGGCGGCTGCTGGACGGCGGACACTTGCAAGAAGGTGCAGAAATTTGTCGATTTGGCCGAAGCCTTCCACCTGCCGATCATCTATCTGGTCGACTGCCCCGGCTTCGAAGTCGGCCTGCAGGGTGAGATGAACGGCACGATCAAGGAAGGCGTCCGCGCCATGACCGCGATCGGCCAGACCTCGGTGCCATGGTGTCCGATCATCGTGCGCAACGCGTTCGGCGTTGCTGGCGGTGCCCACCGCAACCCGGCGAACCATTCGACGCGCTACGCCTGGCCGTCGGCGCGCTGGGGGTCACTTCCGCTGGAGGGTGGGATCGAAGCCGCCTACCGCGCCGACATCAACGCGGCCGACGATCCAGAACAAGAACTGCGCAATATCGAGGACCGGCTGAACAAGCTGCGCTCCCCCTTCCGTACGGCGGAGAGCTTTTGGATCGAGGAGATCATCGACCCGCGCGACACGCGCCGCCTGCTCTGCGAATTCGCCAATCTCGCCGCACCACTGCGCACGCCCGGCAAGTACAGCCACGGGATACGGCCGTAGTTCCCAAAACTCCGCTCGGAGATCAGCTAGATAGTGGCCCGCTAGCTCTTCTTCTGTTTGCCACCGGCGCCAATCAGTTTTTGCGCTTCCTCTGCGACATCGATGTCCGGATAGGTCTTCAGGAATCGCCGCTGCTGTTCCGGGTCACCGCTATTCTTAGCGTCGGGCCATCCTCAATCCTTGCCTTCGACCGTCTCTTCCTCAATCGCGTAATACTCGTCGAGCCCGATATAGTCCTCGACCCCCTGCCGCGCGGCGACCGCTTCCGGTTCGGTCATGCCGGTGTAGCGCCCGGTCGCTTTCATCTCCTCCAGCGCCTTCTTCGCGTAGTGGAAGCTGGCAAGGAGATAGAGCTGCGCGTCGATGCACATGGCGTAGCCCATATCCTCCAACTCGTTCATCGGATATTGCGGCCGGCCGTCGCGGTTGCCACGGCTCTGCACATAGACCAGCGGCAGCGGCGACCGCTTCGGTGCTTCCTTCGCTTCCTCGTCATTGCGCGGGAAAAACAGCCCCATATCCGCCCCCTCTTCCGCGGCGACCTGCATGCGTTCGATCGATGGTTCCAGCCCTTCGAAGCGGCAGATATCGGTGCGTGCGATGATCACGAAATCCGGATCGCGTTTGTCGCGCTCGCGGCAGGCCCAGCGGATCTTGTCGCGGAATTCGTCGAGCGGGATCGCGTGGGCGACGTATTTGTGGTAGTGTGCGCGTTTGGGGAAGAGCTGGTCTTCAATATGGATGCCGGCGATGCCGCCATCGATGAAGTCGCGCACCGTGCGGGTCACGTGCAAGGGCTCGCCGAACCCCGCCCCCGCATCCGCCACCACGGGCAGCGAGATCGAGCGCGCGATCTGCGAGGCCGTCTCGACCTGCTCGGTCAAGGTCAGCAGCGGCTCCGTCACCGCGCGCGAGCCGCCGGTCACGAACCCGCCCACATAGGCCCCCTCGAAGCCGAGCTGCTCCACCATCCGCCCGCCCAGCGGATAGTACACCGCCGGGAAATAAAGCATCCCGTCCTGCTTCAACAGCGCGCGCAGGCGCGTCGTGGCTTTCTCCATGATTTGACTTCCCCTCCTGTCATGCAAATGATTGTCCGCACATAAACCCCAGTATGAAGTGCGACGCCGCCGGAGAGAAACCCTGTCATGACTTCCACCCCCATCGGCACCGCGGACACCCCGCACCGCATCGACCTGCCCTGCGCCTGGACCCGCCAGACCCTCGAGGCCGACCCTTCCTGGATCTGGCCCTTCGAGAAGGCGCATACTGAGGAGCTCGACGCCGCCCTCCGCCTTTCCCAGGAGACCGGCCTCGGCCCCTTCGAGGTCACCAAATCCGACTTCCCGCTGCCCACCTTCGGCGCGGTCTTGCAGAAGCTGCTCGACGAATTGGAGCACGGCCGCGGCGTCGTCCTGATGCGCGGCTTCCCGGTCGAGCGCTACAGCGTGGACGAGCTGCGCCGCATCTATTGGGGCCTCGGCACCCATATGGGCACCGCCGAATCGCAAAATATCGACGGCGAGCTGATGCAGGACATCGCCGACCGCGGCTTCGACTACACCAAGAGCGAACACCGTGGCAGCATGACCGCCGCCAAGCTGCGCCCGCATTGCGACATCACCGACGTGGTCGGCCTGCTCTGCGTGCGCCACGCCAAGTCCGGCGGCAAGAGCACGCTCTGCAGCTCCAGCACCGTCTATAACGAGGTCTTCGACAAACACCCGGAATATCTGTCGGTGATCCATGAGGGCTTCCGCTTCGACCTCGACGGTAAGGGCCCGACTGGCCACCCGAAGGAGGTCACCAACCCGCTGCCGATCTTCAGCTGGTGCGAGGGCCAGCTCAGCTGCCGCTACAACCAGAAGGCCATCGAGGAAGGCGCGGAAAAGATCGGCGCACCGCTCAACGAACTCCAGCAAGCGGCGGTGGCCTTCATCGGCGACACGGCGATCCGCCCGGACCTGCAATACGAAATGGACTTCCAGCCCGGCGACATCCAGTGGCTCAACAACTACGTCATCCTGCATTCGCGCACCGAATACGAGGACCACGCGGAACCAGACCGGAAGCGCCTGCTGCTGCGCCTCTGGCTCAACCACCCCAAGGCCCGCCCGCTCGACGACGATTTCGCCAACAAGGCGCTGATGGGCCCGCGCAAGGGCGTCAAGAAACGCGCGGCCACCTACGAATTGGCGGACTGACGCGCGGCACGCCTTTCGTAACGCCCTAGCACGGGGCACGTGTTGCCGTCCCCGGATAGATAGTGTCGGCGCGATGCAGGCCTATTTCACCGACGAGGTGCCGGACGGGGTCGACCGGCCGGTGCTGCGCACCTCGGGCCTGCTGATCCGGTCGAACAAGTTGATGTACGACATCCAGGCCTACTCCGTCTTCGATACCTTCCTGGCACCGCGGTGACCGGCCCGCTGGCCGAGAAGAAGGTGCAGTTGAAGCAGGCCAGCGTGGTCACCAGCACCTGAGGTGCCTGGAAGAAGGCGCACCCGGAGACCACGGTGCTGATCGAGGATCTGGCGCTCGGCCGCGATTTCGACTTCCGCAACAACCGGGACGCCAACGGCCCGTTTTTCCCGGTCGGCGATGTCGACCCGCGCCTGCCCGTGCATGAGGATGTCATCGGCATCGTCACCGCCGCCGGCAAGCCGGTTGCCTTTCAGCGCAGCAAAGCGTTCATCGCGCTGAAGAAGGGCGAGGATATCGGATACGAGAATGTCCGCCTGGTCCTCGACGCCGGCGGCATCAAAGCGGTGGACAAGGACGGCACCGATCTGGGCAGCCACCAGGCCTTCTGGTTCGCCTGGTCGCAGTTCCATCACAAGACGGCGCTGTGGCCGATGTAAGGCCCCTACTCGGCACCCCTGTTGACGACTTCCGTTAGCCGGCGAACAGGGGTTCCGCGATGCCCTGCGCCCCAAGGCCGTAGACCGCGAACAGCGAGCCGGCCAGCGGCTGCGTTTTTTCCTCGCCGGGTTCCATGAAGCGGGTCGCCGAGGTGACATATAGGACGTCGAGATTGTCGCCGCCGAACGTGCACATGGTCGGCTGCTTCACCGGCACGTCGACGGCCTGAAGGAATTTGCCGTGCGCGTCGTATTTCAAGACTTTTGAATCGTGGATATGCGCGAACCAGTAATTACCCTCGGTATCGACGGTCGCGCCGTCGGCCCGCCCCGACATGTCAGCAGTCGAGATGAACACGCGCTTGTTGCTTATGGTCCCGTCATCGATGTCATAGTCGTAGGCGTAAACGGACTCGGCCCGCGTGTCGGCGAAATACATGGTCTTGTCGTCCGGGCTCCACGCCATGCCGTTCGAGCAGATGATGTTTTCGTCCATCTTGTGGCAGCTTAGATCGGGTTCCAGCTTGTAGAGGGATGCCAGCGGGTCCTTCAGCGCGGCGTCCATCGACCCGCACCAGAAACGGCCGCGGCGGTCGCACTTACCATCGTTCATCCGCGTCTGCGGACTGTTCGGCTCCGGATCGGTGATATAGACGATCGTCAGGTCGTCGAGGTCGTCGATGAACGCAAAGCCCGATTTCATGGCGGCGCAAATGCCGCCTTTCTCCCGGAACACGAAACTCCCGACCTCCTCCGGCATGGGCCAAACCCGGTGCGTCTTAGTGGCCGGGTCGAACCGCTGAATGTTGGATTTTAGGTTGTCGCACCAGTAGAGCGCGCGCTCTTCCGTGTTCCAAATGACACCTTCTCCAAGAATGTCATTCGCTTCGACCACGCATTCGATTTCAATCATCGATTTCCCTTCGGATCACGCGGAATCCGTGCATTTTGGTGTGAACGCCTGCCCAATGCCTACTGGCCCAACTCGCTGCGGAGTTTTGCAAGGGCCCGCATCTGCGGCTCATGGTCGCCCGCAAAACGCACGACGAAGTGCGCCACCCCCGCATCGGCGAATTGCTTCATCCAGGGCCCAAGACCGTCCAGAGGCCCCGCATAGCAGGCTTCCTTCGCTCGCAGCGCATCGGCAACGGGGCCGTAATAGGATTTGAGGTAACCCATCAGGCCTTCTTCACCGGCGTCGAACGTCTCGGCGATCATCACGGTGATATACAGCGCACCGGTGACTCCATTGGGGTCGCGGTCCGCGTCGCTCGCGCTTTGACGGACTACGGCCCAATCCTTTGCCCAGGCCGCAGCGTCACCGGGGCCAGTCGGCAGCCAGCCGTCGAAATAGCGGCCCGTGCGCTGCAAGCTGGCACGCGCCGAACCACCGCCCCAGACCGGCGGACCACCGGGCTGCACGGGCTTCGGCCGGAGCTGCGCACCGTCCAGCTTCCACCGTCCGTCCCAATCAACTGTCTCGTCACCCCAAAGTGCGCGGCATAATTTTATCGATTCGAGCATGCGGCCGATACGCTTCTCAAACGGCGCACCCATCGCTTCGAACTCCGCCCTTACATTCGGCGCATCGAAGCTGAAACCGGCGCCGAAGATCACGCGGCCGTCACTGATCTGATCCAGCGTGGCGATCTGATGCGCAAGCACGACCGGATTGCGCTGCGGCACGACAAGCACCGCGGTGCCCAGCTTGACATGTGCGGTACGACCCGCGACGGCGGACAGCAACGTAAGCGGCTCATGCCGCGGGCGCGCAAGCGTCGAATCCCCGACCCAGACGGAGTCGAAACCGAGGTCCTCCGCCGCATCCGCCAGACGCAACAGCGACCTGGCCTCGTCCCGGTCGTGAATGATCTGCTCCCGCGTCGGCAGAAGGATTCCAAATTCCATGGGGGTGTTCCCTTCGCTTTCGCGCGCCCCGGGGGGCCTACCCCTTCAGCGGGGGTTGCTCGCGGGTGAAGACCAGTTCGTCATCCGTCGAAGCGGCGGCGTCGAGCGCGTAGCCGTCGGCGTTGAAGTCCTTCAGCCCCTCGGCCCGGTCGACCCGGTTCTCCATAATCCAGCGCGCCATCGTCCCGCGTGCATGCTTGGCGTAGTACATCAGTGAGCGGGATTTGCCGTCTTTCACATTGAGGAACTTCGCGCCGATCACCGTCTTGCCGAGCGCCTTGGTGTCGACCGCCTTGAAATACTCGTTCGAGGCGAGGTTCATCACAGTCTTGTCGTCATGGCCGCGCAAATCGGCGCGCAGCCGGTCGGCAATGCGCGCGCCCCAGAACTCGTAAAGGCTTTTGCCGCGCGGGTTGGCCATCTTGGTACCCATCTCCAGCCGGTAGGGCTGGATCGCGTCCATCGGCCGCAGCACGCCGTACAGGCCTGACAGGATGCGCAGATGATCCTGCGCGTAGGCGAGCGTATCGTCGGCGAGGCTGTCCGCCTCCAACCCCCAATAGACATCGCCGTCGAAGGCGAGACCGGCGGGCTTGGCGCTGTTGCTCCGGTTGCTGAGATTGAAGGCTTGGAAGCGCTCGAAATTCATCTCCGCCAGATTGTCGCTGATATGCATGAGCCGTTTCAGGTCCGCCGCGCTTTGCGTCTTCGCGACGGTGGCGAGCTCGCGCGTGTCGTCCTTCAGTCGCGGCTTGGTGACCGGCACCGCCGTCGCGACGGGTTCCATGTTCAGTTTTTTGGCAGGGGAGAGCAGTGTCAGCATGATCGATCTTTTCCTCCTAACATCAACCCGGACCATCCAGGTTCGTATGCGTGGGTCAGTGACACGATGAATCTAGATTCCTATGTCGAGAAAGCAAGCGGCTTGGTGCGAAAAACACGCCGCGTTGTCCGGCAATCTGATCGCCGTTTACCGAGCTGGTTGCGGACGGGATCACGCCGGCGTTTCCGTATCCCTTGGCGGAACGTCTGCAGCCGGCGGCGGGACGGGCGCGTGCGGATTGGCAATGTCTTCGCTGTTGGCGGTGATCGCTCGCGACACGATTTCGGAGCCGAAAGAGCGGATCAGCAGTAGCCCGTAAAGATATCGACGAGTTTGATCGGTCAAGCTGACGCTGCGCAACCGCT
>CAJWOT010000167.1 GCA_913044215.1 uncultured Rhodospirillaceae bacterium
CACGCGCCCCTCAACATCGCGACAGGCGAATTTCTGCATTCGCCACGGGCGATCCTCGCAATCAGGAAGCACGCCCGGCAACACCGGTGCCTCCCCTCTCCCATGACCATCAGAATCAAGTTAACTGCGATTAGCTATTTCAGGGATCTAGTATCCCTTCTTCCGAAAGGGATTTTGTTTTCGGAAGTACAATATAAACCAAATAAAAGACTAAAACAGTTACCAATTATGACTGTACGGTACTGTTTGTCTTATCCCCGCATTCGCCAATTGGACGTTTTGTCGCCGCTTTTTACTGCAGTTACTTGACTTCGTATCGGTCAAGAATATCGCCACGAGTTTATTCTACCCACGCTTTTTTCACGTGGCAACGAGACCGAAAAGGGAACATTGGAAAAAACTAGGACCGAAAATTGACCGTTCGATCTAAGCCCTTGAATCTGCGTCAGGATACTTTTCAAACTTTTTTACCATAAAAAAACAGCCGCATTCGGCGAATGCGGCTGCCCTTGAAAGGCGGGTCGACCCGGTGGGTCAGAGTGTTTTGATTCGCCGCGTGAGCCGCGAAATTTTCCGCGCCGCAGTATTCTTATGCATGATCCCGCGCAGCACGCCGCGATGCAATTCCGGCATCGCGTTCTGCATTGCCGCTTGCGCTGCCGTCTTGTCGCCGCTTTCGATCGCTTCCTCGACCTTCCTCACATACGTGCGGATGCGGCCGCGGCGCGCGCCATTAATCTCGGTCCGGCGCGCCGTCCGGCGGATACGTTTCTTGGCGGATTGATGATTCGCCATCGTTCAACCTGTCACTGTTGTATATGTTCAAGCCTGCGGCTTATATCGGCGCACCTTCGGCGCGTCAACCTTGATTCCCTAGCGATTCTTGAAGTTCGGTTTGCGCTTCTCGACGAAGGCGTGCATGCCTTCCTTCTGGTCTTCCGTGGCGAATACCGAATGGAAGGTGCGGCGCTCGAACAGAACGCCTTCGGCGAGCGTCGTTTCGTAAGCCCGGTTGACCGACTCCTTCACCATCATCGCGATGGGCTGCGACATCGCCGCGACTTTGGCCGCGCTCTTCACCGCCTCGTCGAGCAACTCCGCCGCCGGCACCACGCGGCTGACCAGCCCGGACCGCTCCGCCTCATCGGCATCCATCATGCGGCCGGTCAGGCACATCTCCATCGCTTTCGCCTTGCCGACAAACCGCGGCAGGCGCTGCGTGCCGCCGGCCCCGGGGATCGCGCCGATGGTAATTTCCGGCTGACCGAAACGCGCCGAATCGGCGGCGATGATGTAGTCGCACATCATCGCCATCTCGCAGCCGCCGCCCAACGCATAGCCTGCCACAGCAGCGACTATCGGCTTGCGGCAGGTCGAGACCCGTTCCCAGCCAACGGTGATGAAGTCGGAAAGATAGACATCCATGTAGGAGCGGCCGGACATTTCTTTGATGTCGGCCCCCGCCGCAAAGGCTTTGTCCGAGCCCGTCAGGACGATCGCCCCGATCGCATCGTCCGCTTCGAACGCGTCGAGGGCTTCGGCCAATTCCTTAATCAAGGCGGCGCAGAGCGCGTTGAGTGCCTCGGGCCTGTTCAGGGTGACCAGGCCGACCGCACCGCGCGTCTCCACCAGAATATGTTCGTAAGCCATGGCTCGTTCTCCTTGGAAGTCGAATTCGTCTATTCAGTTCTGCGCCGGCCCCAGCGCGAAACGGACGGTCACGGGGGACTGCCCTTGCAGCTCGATCGTCAACCGCTCACCGGCTCGGCTGAATTCGAGCGATCCGGTCCGCGTCCAGCCGAGCTGCGGCAGGGCCGCCTGATAATAGGACTCCACCGCTTTCGGGGTGACCGCACCGGTCGCGTAAGCCTCGACAATCCGCCCGCCCGGCGAGTCGAACGCGACACCTGCATTCGCCACCGGCTCGATTCCCGGCATCAGCGGCACATCTTCGAAGCCGGCAAGAAACTGTTCGGCGCGGCCTGCGAACACACTTAAGATAATCAATCCGGCGATGAGAGTCAGGATGCGCATGCGGCCGTGCTATATCATCAACGCTGATGCGTTGCACAATAGAATGTCGACCGGCCGCTCTGCACGATTCGGCGCACCGTCCCGTCGCACCCTTCGAGCTGACAGGGTTCGCCCTCGCGGCCATAAACTTTCCAGCGATGCTGAAAGTAGCCCAGATCCCCGGAGGCTTGCACGTAGTCACGTAACGACGAGCCGCCAGCTTCGATCGCTTCCTGCAGAACGGCTCGGATCTCCCGCACCAGGCGTTCCGATCGCTTACCGGGAACCGTGTGGGCGCTGCGTTTCGGTGAGATTCCCGCACGGTAAAGCGCTTCGCAAATATAGATGTTGCCCAAACCAGCGACATTCTTCTGGTCGAGCAGCGCTGCCTTGATCGGCGACCGCTTACCTGTCAGGGCTTGGTCGAGCGCTTCAGCGTTAAACGCGTTGCCCAGCGGCTCCGGGCCGAGCGACTTCAACATGCGATGATCTTTAAGTTCGTCCGCCGTCGTTAAATCCATCAAGCCGAAACGCCGCGGGTCGCAATAGCGAACCATCATACCCTGATCGGTTTCGAACTCGACATGATCGTGTGGGCCCGGCGGCGGCGCGTCCCCCGCCGCCACGATGGTCATGCGGCCGGACATGCCCAGATGGACGATCAGTACCGTGTCGTCGTCGAGCGTGATCAGGATGAACTTCGCCCGCCGATCGACGCGAAGGACCGTACGGCCGGTCAATCGCTCCGGAAACCGGTCGGGGATCGGAAACCGCAAATTCGGGCGACGCTGGACGACCTTTGTCAGCCGGCGGCCCTCAAGCGGTTTTCGCAGACCACGGCACACGGTTTCGACTTCGGGCAATTCGGGCATAGAACCGGTTATAGAAGCGCATACGGGCATCTGGCAAACCCGCAACCGCTGGGTTATCGTCCGGCCGATGGCACCGGAGAAAACAGACGCGTCGGCCGAAAAGACGCATTTCGGGTTCCGCGACGTCGACCGCGCGGAAAAGGCGGCGCTCGTCCGCGGCGTTTTCGATTCGGTCGCGGGCCGCTACGATCTGATGAACGATCTGATGTCGGGCGGCGTACACCGGTTGTGGAAGGCCGCCCTCATCGATTGCCTGAAACCGCGCGCCGGCCAAGCGTTGCTGGACGTCGCCGGCGGTACCGGCGATATCGCCGCGCGGTTTCTGGCCGCCGGCGGCACGAACGTCACGGTTTGCGACATCAACGCCTCGATGGTCGCTGTGGGACGCGACAGGGCCCTCGACCGCGGCGTCACGTCCGGTATCCGCTGGGCGGTCGGCGATGCCGAGGCGCTGCCGCTGCCGAATGCGGCGATGGATGCGTATACGATTGCCTTTGGCCTGCGCAACGTCACCGATATCGACCGCGCCTTGCGGGAAGCCCGAAGAGTGCTCAAGCCCGGCGGCCAGTTCCTGTGCCTGGAGTTCAGCAAGGTCGTGCTGCCGCTCCTCTCCGACCTCTACGACCGCTATTCCTTTTCCGTTCTGCCCCAGCTCGGCGCCGGCGTTGCCGGCGATGCCGAGGCCTATCAGTATTTGGCGGAAAGCATCCGTAAGTTTCCGGACCAAGGGGCGCTGAGCCAGCGTATCGGCGATGCCGGCCTCGATCGCATCGCGGTGCAAAACCTTTCCGGCGGCATCGCGGCAATTCACACCGCTTGGCGTATCTGAGATCGTGATCGGTTCCATCGTCAGTGTTGCCCGCCTCATCGGCATCGCCAGGACGTTCGCGCGGCACGATGCGCTGTTCCCGCTGGAGCGGATGGGTGTCGTACGCCCGGTCGTCGCCATCGCGAAGTTCATGTCGCGCCGCGATGTCGCGGGCCGGCCTGGTGAACGGCTGTCGGCTGCTCTGGAGGAACTGGGCCCGACCTTTATCAAGCTGGGTCAGGCACTGTCCGTGCGCCCCGATTTGGTTGGGGAAGATATCGCCGACGACCTGGCGACCCTGCAGGACCGGCTGCCGCCGTTTCCCGGCGACACGGCACGGCGGACGATTGAGGAAGAACTGGCCGAACCGGTAGATTCGCTGTTCGCCCAATTCGACGACACGCCCGTCGCCGCGGCGTCGATCGCGCAGGTCCATTTCGCGGAAACGCATGACGGCGACTTGGTCGCGGTCAAGGTTCTAAGGCCCGGGATCGAAGCCCGGTTTCGGCAGGATATCGAGCTGTTTTTGTGGCTGGCTCGGCTGATCGAGCGCACCCGCCCCGCGCTGCGCCGCTTGCGGCCGTTGGAAGTGGTCCGGACCTTCGAGGCTTCAGTCAATATCGAGATGGACTTGCGGCTTGAAGCCGCCGCCGCTTCGGAACTGCGCGAAAATACGGAGAACGATAGCGGCTTCCGGGTCCCCAGGATTGATTGGGTGCGCACGGGCCGGAGGGTCATGACGTTGGAGAGGATCGAGGGAATCCGCATCGACGACCTGGCGGCACTGGAAGCAGCCGGGTTCGCCCCGCGCGATATTCTGCGGCGGTCAGCGGAGTCCTTCTTCAACCAGGTTTTCCGGGACGGGTTCTTTCACGCCGACATCCATCCCGGCAACATGTTCGTCACGGCCGACGGCACGCTGTGCCCGGTCGATTTCGGCATCATGGGGCGGCTCGACCGGAAGACGCGGAACTATCTCGCCGATATGCTGATCGGCTTTCTCGACCGCGATTACAAGCGGGTCGCCGAAGTTCATTTCGAAGCCGGCTACGTCCCGGCACGCAAATCGGTCGGCGCCTTTACCCAAGCGATCCGCTCTATCGGCGAACCGATCTTGGGCAAGCCGCTACATGAAATCTCGCTGGCGCGGTTGCTTGCGCACCTGTTCCAAGTCACCGAAACCTTCGAAATGGAAGCGCAACCGCAATTGCTGTTGCTGCAGAAAACCATGCTCGTCGCGGAAGGAGTCGGCCGCACGCTAGACCCGACAGTCAATATGTGGTCGCTAGCGCGGCCCTTGATCGAAGAGTGGATTCTCGTCAACCGGGGACCGGAGGCGCGGTTGCGCGACATGGTAACCGACACCGTTTCGACTCTGGAACAACTGCCGCAGCTGCTGGGGCGGGCCGAGGCCGTTGCGGAAGCCTTAAGCGGCGCGCAACCAGTGAACAACGGCGCCGATGAAGGCACAACCGGCGGCATGCGGTCCGATTGGATTCTGTATGGGCTGATCGCGATTATCGCCGTGCTGTTGATCGCCAATCTGTAAAGACCACATCATTTACAGAAATCACATGTTGAATCTCTCATATCGCGCGCTAGATTAAATACAGCGTTTAATCTGTAAATATCGCCGGTGACGCCATGGACCTGCAGGGCAGACGTATCCTTTTGATCATTTCCGGTGGCATCGCCGCCTTCAAGTCGCTTGACCTGATCCGGCGCCTGCGCGAACAGGGCGCCACGGTTCGGTGCGTCCTGACCAAAGGCGGCGCGCAATTCGTTACGCCCCTCTCGGTCTCGGCACTCAGCGAAGAAAAAGTGTATCAGGATATTTTCTCGCTCACCGACGAAGCGGAAATGGGCCATATCAACCTGTCACGCGAAGCCGATCTGCTGGTTGTCGCACCGGCAAGCGCCGACATCATGGCCCGCATGGCGAGCGGCCTGGCCAGCGATCTGGCGACGACCGCGCTGCTGGCGACGGACAAGCCGGTCATGGTCGTCCCCGCGATGAATGTGCGCATGTGGGAACACGCAGCGACCCAGGCGAACATCGAAACGCTTCGGTCGCGGGGTGTCATGTGCGTCGGGCCCGTCGAAGGCAACATGGCCTGCGGCGAGTACGGCTATGGCCGCATGAGCGAGGTGGAAGATGTCGTCGCCGCGATCGTCGCGCATCTCGCCCCGCGGTCGGGAGCCCTGGCGGGACGGCGGGCCATCGTCACCAGCGGACCGACCCACGAAGCGATCGATCCGGTTCGCTATATCGCCAACCGGTCGTCCGGCAAACAAGGCCATGCCATCGCAGCCGCACTGGCTCGCGAGGGCGCGGATACGGTGCTGGTCAGCGGACCGACCGCCCTGCCCGATCCTGCCGGTGTGACCATGGTCAAGGTCGAAACGGCACGCGACATGCTGGCCGCGTGCGAAAACGCGCTGCCGGCAGAAATCGCGGTGTGCGTCGCCGCGGTGGCCGACTGGCGTGTCGCGGATGCCGCCGCCCAGAAGCTGAAAAAGAATGGCGGCGGGCCGCCGCCGCTGGAACTGTCGGAAAACCCGGATATTTTGCGTACCCTGGCCAAGGCCGGCAACAAACGGCCAAGCCTCGTTATCGGGTTCGCGGCGGAGACGGAGAACGTCGTCGCCAACGCGCAAGCCAAATGCAAGAACAAGAACACGGACTGGATCCTCGCCAACGATGTCTCGCCGGATACCGGCACATTCGGCGGCGACGCCAACACGATCCATCTCGTCGATGGCACCGACTCGGTCGAAAGCTGGCCGACCATGACCAAGGATGAGGTCGCGGACCGGCTGGTCTCGCGCATCGGCGGTCATTTTGGCGCAAGCGCATGACGGAAGTCGCCGTCAAACGGCTGCCGCACGGCGCTGACCTGCCACTGCCCGCCTACGCAACCGCGGACAGCGCGGGACTGGACTTATTGGCAGCCATCGACGCGCCGCAAACACTGGCGCCCGGCGCCCGCGCGCTGATTCCCACCGGACTGGCGATCGCGCTGCCGCGCGGCTTCGAGGCGCAGGTGCGGCCGCGTTCGGGCCTGGCGCTGAAAAACGGCATCACCGTGTTGAACAGCCCGGGGACCATCGATGCGGATTACCGCGGCGAAATCGGCGTGGTGCTGATCAATATGGCTGACGAACCGTTCGAGATATCGCGCGGCATGCGGATCGCGCAGATGATCGTCGCCCCGGTGACACAGTTGGTGTGGCAGGAACAGGAAGACTTGTCGGAAACGGCGCGCGGCACCGGCGGTTACGGCTCGACAGGCACGGAAGGAGGCTGAACGCGATGCTGCGGCTGACCAAGAAACTGATTTTCGCCATCGATGCGGTCGTCGACATCGCCTACAACGCGTCCGACGCCCCGGTACAAAGCAAGGAGATCGCCCAGCGGCAGGGCATTCCGCGCCGGTATCTGGAACAGGTCCTGCAAAATCTGGTGAAAGCGGAAATCCTGCGCGGCGTGCGCGGTCCGCGCGGCGGCTATCGTCTGGCGCGCGAACGGCGGCGAATTTCTCTGGGTGAAATCACCCGCATCGTCGATCAGATGGAAGGCACGGCCGACCCGCTGGAAGAGCCGGGCGGTTCCGAGCTCGGCCGCGCCGTTCTGTACCCGCTCTGGCTCGAATTGCAGGAAGCCGCGATGCAACGCCTGGACGAAGTCAGCATCGAGGATCTCTGCACCCGCGCCCGCGCCGCCGGCGTGCAATGCTCGGCATCCGACATGTTCGACTTCATGATCTAACGGTTAGATCGAGAGACAGGGAAGTTCGAACGACATGGCTGGCGCGCACGGCGAATTTCGGGGCCGTATCTACGACAACATTCTCGATACGATCGGGGCGACGCCGATCGTTCGCCTGTCGCGTCTGATGGCACATGCGGATCTGAAAACCGAATTGCTGGCGAAACTCGAATTCTTCAACCCCATGGGATCGGTAAAGGACCGTATCGGCATGGCGATGATCGAGGCGTTGGAACGGGACGGCAAGATCGGACCGGACACGGTGATCGTCGAACCGACCTCGGGAAATACCGGTATCGCGCTCGCCTTTGCCTGCGCGGTGAAAGGATACCGGCTGATCCTGACCATGCCGGAATCCATGTCGACGGAGCGGCGCAAGATGCTGCTACTGCTTGGCGCGGAGATCGACCTGACCCCGGCGCGCCAGGGCATGCGGGGCGCCATCGCCCGCGCCGATGCGATCGTGGCGGAATTGGGCGACGCGGTGATCCCGCAACAATTCAGCAATGCGGCCAATCCTGAAATCCACCGCTGTACGACCGCGGAGGAAATCTGGCGCGACACGGACGGGAAGCTCGATGTCATGATCGCCGGCGTTGGCACCGGCGGCACGGTGACCGGGTGCGCCGGGTTCCTGAAAGAGCGCAATCCCGACTTTCAGATGATCGCCGTTGAGCCCGAAGACAGCGCGGTCCTGTCTTGCAACGCGCCGGGCGCACACCGGATCGAAGGAATCGGCGCCGGTTTCGTGCCGGACAATCTCGACACCGGCCTGATCGACGAAGTTGTCTCGATCGCCAATGAGACCGCATTCCGAACGGCGCGGCAGATGGCGCGAATCGAGGGCATTCCCGTCGGCATTTCCTCCGGCGCGGCGGTCGCCGCCGCGCTGGAAATTTCCGAACGGCCGGAGATGGCGGATAAACGCATCCTGATCGTGATCCCCTCCTTCGCGGAGCGCTACCTGTCCACGCCGCTGTTCGAAGGAGTCTGAAATGCATCAGGAGATCACCGACGACCAGCTGCTGCGCTACGCGCGCCATATCATCCTCGATGAGGTCGGTGAGGAAGGGCAGCTTCAGCTGCTGAATTCGAAGGTTCTCGTCGTCGGCGCCGGCGGGCTCGGCTCACCAATCCTGCTCTATCTCGCCGCGGCCGGTGTCGGCACCTTGGGGATCATCGACTTCGACACCGTCGATATCAGCAATCTGCAACGCCAGATCCTGCACGCCACCGACCGGGTCGGGGAGTCCAAGGTGGATAGCGCTATCGAGGCGATCAAGGCGGTCAATCCGGAAGTCATCGTCCGCGCACACAAGGAGAAGCTGACGGCGGAGAATGCGCTGGCGCTTGTGCGGGAATACGACCTGGTGACCGACGGCTGCGATAACTTTACCACGCGCTATCTGGTCAACGATGCCTGCCATCTGGCCGGCGTACCGCTCGTCGCCGGCGCGCTGCAGCGCTTCGAGGGGCAGCTCGCGACCTTCAAATCGCACGAGGACGGTCCCTGCTACCGCTGCCTGTTCCCCAACCCGCCGCCGCCGGGCACGACGGCAAGCTGCGAGACCGCGGGCATCTTCGGTTCGATCGCCGGCGTCATCGGTACGGCGCAGGCGACGGAAGTGCTGAAGGAATTGCTGGGGCTGGGCGAAAGCCTGTCCGGCAGCCTGCTGCTTTATGACGCGCTGAACACGACCTTCCGCAAGATCAAGGTCCCGCCCGACCCCGCCTGCCCGCTCTGCGGCAGCCAACCGACGATCACTTCGGTCCAGGCGGTCGAGCAGAGTTAGCGCCGCGAGATCATCCAGAAGCGGAACGATACCAGGGTGACGGAGACGATGCTGGCGAGCACGATGCCGCCGACCAGCCCCGCCGCGCCGTAGCCCATCGGGAAGGCCAGTATCCAGCAGCCCGGGATCATCACGCCGAAATAGGACACGATGTGCATTGCGGTGGGGACCCAGGTCTCGCCTGCGCCGCGCAGGGCGCTCGCCATCACCACTTGGCCGCCACCGGCGATCAGCACGTAGGCGGACAGCACGATCAGGGGCGCAGTGGCGGCAACGAGCGCCGGGTCCGTTGTCAGCAAGCCCGCGATCGGTGCGGACCAGAGCAGCAGTGCGATGCCGCAGCTGCCGAGCGCGAGAACGACCAGCCCCAACCCCGTCCAACCGGCCAGCGCGCGGTCCGGCATATCCTCGCGGCCATGCGCGATACCGACCCGGACACTGGTCGCCGACGCGATGCCGAGCGCGATCATGAAGATGAGCGCGAAGACGATATGCTGCATCGTGTAGGCGGCCAAGGCCAT
>CAJWOT010000168.1 GCA_913044215.1 uncultured Rhodospirillaceae bacterium
GTCCGGCGTCATCAGTTCCTTCGGATTGTAGCCGTCGCCGCGGGGGCCGATATTGCCGCTGATCACCATGCGGGTCTGCGGTGTTTCATAGGCCTCCCGCAGCGCGGCCATGAACCGGACCGACTTCTGGTTCGCGGCGTAGAGTGCTTCCCAGCCATAGCCGAGTTTCTCGCTCCAATCGCGGTTCGCGCGCCAGGTCGGCGTCTCCAGGATGAAGCCCCATCCGGCGTCGAGCGCGATCTGAATGTGGCGTTCGAAGTAGCGTGCGATTTCGTTGCGGCCTTCCAGCGTCTCAAGCAGCGGGAAAGCAGCGAATTCCGGCAGATCGATGCCCTGCTAGAAATACAGAAATGTTTCGAGGCCGCTGTCCGTCAGAAAAAAGTCACGGCTCAACTGCGGCAGGTTGTGTCGATACTGGCTCATAAATCCATCTCACATCGGTTAATGACAAACGGTGCCCGCGTCGGCGGGAACGGCGCTTTATCTACCGATGCAAGATGTCTCGATGATTTCTGGCGCGGCCTGGAATTGTTTCAATTGTTGTTCGAGTCGGGCTGCCGGACCAATGCCTCCGTCAATCCGTCGACCCCAGCGCGCCAGGCGGCTTGGATTCGTGGAACCGCTGTTCGAAGTTTTCGTAGAAGCGCTCCAGCGTCTCCATCATCAGAGCGCGGCAGGTCTGGTCGACCACCCGTTCGAGCAAGAACTTCACGCCGTTCAGCCCCCCGAACATCGGCCCGATGCTGAGCGTGGCGGCGGCGCCCAGCATGCTGATCCGGTTCAGCACCGGGCAGCTACCCGGTTTGCGTTCCTGGAATTCACAGGCGCTGCCGAGATAGGGCTGATCGATCAATACGGCGTTGTCTTCGCCGTTGGGCGGGGTGAAACGGTCGCGCCAGCGCAACATGTGCGGCGCCAGCGCCGACATTTCGGGCCGCCGCCCGATATCCATCTCGAAGCCGGTCCCAAAGATGAGAAAGTCGAACCGTTCCTCGCCCTGCGGCGTGGTGACGACGACTTTGTCGCCTTCCATTCGGGCCGCCGTCCAGGGGCTGCCAAGACGCAGCGCAAAGTTTTCGAGAGACAGCGCGCGCTCGACCGTATGCCGGGGCGGCGGGATCGGTGTCTCGGTAATCGCCCGCACGAACCGCCAACGATACAGGTCCGGGAAGTCCGCGAAGTGGCGCATAAAGCCCGCATTCTCCAACCCCTTTTTCGCGCTGAGCCAGGGCAGCTCCGGCCGGCGGCAGAAGAGCCAGGACCGCTTGGCGCCACGTTCGGCGGCGACGATCGCGCTGTCGAAGGCGGAAGCGCCGGCGCCGAGAACCCCGACTTCCAAACCCTTCAACGGTTCGAAACCGATCTCATCCGCGGCGTGCGCCCAACGGTCCGCCGGTAGATTGTCGGTGAGGTTCTCCGGAATGCGTGGCCCGCCGCTCCCCAACAGCCCGGTGGCGAGTACAACCCGGCGGGTGCGGAGAACCTTTGTTTCGTCTCCCTGGCGAACCGTCACCCGCACGACATGTTCATCGCCGTCGATTGACAATACATCCGTTTCGTTTTGGACGGGCAGGTCGAGCGTCTGCCGGAACCACTCCAGATACTCCATATATTCAGGCCGTGGGATGCGCGGCAGCGCCTGCCAGGACTCCACGCCGAACCGCGCTTCCCAATAGGCGCGGACCGAGAGGCTTGGGACGCCGAATTCGATGCCGGACAATTCCTTGGCTGTTCGCAAGGTTCGCATGCGGGCGAAGGTCATCCAGGGGCCTTCCCGGCCGGCCGGCGCTTTGTCGACGACCATCAGGTTTGTCACTTTCGCGCGCATCAGGCCCCAGGCGAGGCCGAGACCGTACAGCCCGCCGCCGACGATCAGCACGTCGAGCACCGGTTCGTCCCCCGCGTCCGGTGCGGGCGGCACCCAGGGTTGGTAGTTGTGGCGCAGCAACGCGATCTCATGCTGCACGCGGTCTTCCAGCCAAGCCAGTCCCGGGACGTCACCGTCACCTTTCATCGTCTTACGTCCTTCCTCGGTGCTTATTCACCATGCCAGACCTGGTCCAACAGGCGCAGCCAGTTGCCGCCGAGAATCTTTTTGAGCCGTGTTTCCGTCCAGCCCCTGGCGTGCATCTCTTCCGTCAAATTTGGGAATTCGTCGATCCGCTGGAACCCTTTCGGTTTGCTGATCGTCGCCGACGCGAATTCGGTCAGGACCCGGGCCGTCCCCTTATCCTTCGCGGCCCATTCCTGCCAGGGGCCGGGCCGGGGACGGTTGAGCGAGAAGTCGGAGCCGATGGCGACATGATCCTCGCCGACCAGATCGACCAAATGGGCGATGGCATCGACCACGTCCGACACCGTCGCGTCGTTTCCCGCCGCCAGGCCCGGGGCGAAAAGCGAGGCGCCAATGACGCCGCCCTTGTCCGCACACTTCTTGAAGAGGCTGTCGGACTTGTTGCGTGGTACGTCCTTCAATGCCCGTGGCAGGCAATGCGTAATGGCACAGGGTTGGGTGGAATGTTCGATCGTTTCTGCCGCCGTCACCTCGCCGACATGGCTGAGGTCGCACAGTACGCCCATCCGGTTCATCTCCGCGACCAGTTCCCGGCCAAACCCGGTAAGGCCGGAATCCGTTTTCTCCAGATAGCCCGCGCCGGCGTAGTTCTGCGTGTTGTAAGTAAGCTGCATGACGCCGATGCCAAGCGCTTTGAACACCGCGACATAGTCCAGCCGGTCCTCCAGCGGGGAGGTGTTCTGCCACCCCATGATGATGCCCAATTTGCCGGCGGCTTTGGCCGCACGGATGTCGGCGGTGCCGCGGATCGGAATGACGATGTCGGCATGAGCATCGAACAGTCGGTTCCATTCCGTCACCCTGTCGATGCCGCCCCGAAAATTCTCCCACAGTATCGCCGCGTGATTGATGGCGGTGACGCCGCCGCGCAGCGCCTCTTCCAGGAGGGAACGGTCGAAATCACAGCATTGCAAGCCGTCGATGACGATGGCGTCGGCGTGAATGGATGCGGCGTCGGGCATTGTCGCACTCCTATCCTTGTGCCCCAGTGATCGCCCGCTCGAGGAACGTCAGCCGGTCCTGTCCCCAAAACAGCTCGCCACCATAGACATAGGTCGGCGTGCCGAAGATACCGATGCGCTGCGCCTCCGCGAGATTGCCGTCCCAAATTTCCTGGACATCCGGCGGCAGCGGTTCGGAGACCAGGTCCGGGCCCGCGGTACCGAGCGTCTCCGCGGCGATGGACCGCAACGTGTCTAGATCGGCAATGTCCCGGTCCTCCGCCCAAAGCGCGCGCTGCATGGCAAAAGAAAAGGCGCGCGCGTCCAGACCGTCGCGCTGTGCCGCGATGACGACACCGGCGGCAACTTCAATGGTCCGGCAGGGGTAGAATTTGGGGACCAAATTGAGCTTGATCCCGAGATGTTTGGACCAGCGGTCCAGCTCGACCGCATGATAGTCCTGCCGTGGCTGCGGCCGCGTGCGCAGCGGGATACCGCCATTTTCCTGAATGACCCGGATCGGGCGCAGGACGAGCGGCACGCCGCACCGGTCCGCCAAGGCGTATAAGCGCTCCGCACCCATATAGGCCCAGGGCGACGATGGCCCATAGAAGGCGTGAATAGACTCTGCGCTGCTCATGATGTTCCCCCGATCCTACCCCGGCCTCTATGGCCGCGGTGCGTTACACCGCAGCCACAATAACAGGTCTCACCGGCCGGATAGGGGAAAGTAACTTATCGGGCGGCGCGAAAATCTTGTGGCAATTGGAGCAGACGCGCCCGGTGTCGCGAAACCAGGCTGCCAAGGCTGAACGGTCGGGCGTTTCGGCGAGTGCGGCGAGGCGCTTCGCGCTGTCGCTCAGCTCAAGGAAAAGGGCGTCGAACTCTTGCCGGCGGTCATCGATGACCGGCAAGGCTTCACTCGGTTTATCGTAACTACCGGCGGGGAACAGACCGGCCATCTGCCCGCTATGCCCGCGGATCGCCTCGGCGGAGCGGGACAGGGTGGAGGGATCGATAGGGTCGGTGTTTCGAATGATCGCCTTCAAACTCTTCATCGTCTTGCCGAGCATGGACATCAGTTCCATCCGCTCTTTGACCACGCCGGTTGCACCATCATGCGCGAGGGCCAAGGGCACACTTGCAATACAGACACCGATAAAGGCTGAGCGGAGACTGTATTTTCCGACTGTCTTCCGCAGTTCGGTCATACCTCGCATTCGGGCTATCACACTCCTCGCACGCGTTGCTGCCATCGGTTCAGGTCGCGGCGACGGTAAAAGATTCCAGCAAGGGAAGGTCAAGCGACTGACGATTGAAAGGGCCATCGAAAGATCGCGCCAAGGGGGATTGGCAGAGGCTGTCTAGACCTTCCTCTCGGGGGAAAGTGCATTTTGCGCGCATGTCCAGATACAGAATTTTTAAACACGGGCGGCGGACAGGGATTGTCTGTTGCGGTGGGCTCCTTCTCGGTGCCGCCGCTGCAAACGCTGCGGACAGACATGAACATGTGAGTCCCTACCGGGGTCAGGAATCACGGCAGATCAAGAGCCTGTCTGCGGCCGATATCGAGGAATTATCCCGGGGCGGCGGCTGGGGATTCGCCAAGGCTGCCGAATTGAATGGAATTCCCGGTCCGGCGCACCTTCTGGAATTAAAAGACCAGATCCCGTTGGCTCCGGAACAGGTCGCTAAAATCACCGCGCTGTACCGGGATATGAAAAATGCCGCACAGGACAAAGGGGCGGAATTGATCGCATTGGAACGCGCCTTGGACCGGAAGTTCCGCGAAGGCACGGTCACCGCTGTGTCCCTGGAGCGGATGCTGGGCGAGATCGGAAAAGTCCGGAGCGATTTGCGTTTCGTTCACTTGAAGACGCATCTGAAAACGCCTGAAATTCTCACGTCTGACCAAATACGCCGCTACAACCGGCTACGCGGTTACGCGAAAGCGGGTCCGTGCGATGTGATTCCCAAAGGTCACGATGTGGCGCGATGGCGCCGCCACAACGGCTGCTGATAAACTTCTCGCTTAACGCTGCCATTTCACCGTGCAGGCGATCCAGATCAGGATCGTGGCCAGGATGAGGTAGACCACCGTGCCCAGTACCATGTTTTCCAAGCTGACGCCGGCATCCATCATGAATCCCATCGCCGGCGGACCCAGGGCGGAGGCGAAGACGCTCAAGGTCGCGGCCATGCTGCGGATCGCGCCGATATGGCGGGTGCCGCCGAACTCCGCCCACATGACCGGCGCAATGGTCTGACGCAGTCCGCCGGTGGCGCCGGATAGGGCGAGATAGGCCCAGGCCCAGAGCGGGTCGTCCATATAGGCCAGGATCAGGATGCCGAAGATGTAAGGCAACAGGATCACCCAAAGCAGGCGCGTCGCGCCGATCCGGTCGACAAGCGGTCCTGCGGCCATGGAAAACAGGGTGGTCATCACCGAGAACACGGCATATCCGGCGGTCACCCAACCGGCGGACCAGCCCTTCATTTCGGCCACGGTAAGCTGGTGGAAGAATAGTGCCGTCTCGATGATCGAAGGGGCGACCGTGCCCGGCAGGATGAGAAAAAAGAACGGATGGGTCAGGACCTGGCGCAAGGTCAGGCTGTGTTCGTCCGGTTCGGGTGCGTGACCGGCCGCTGCCGGCGAGGAGCGTTCCGAAGCCCGGGCCGGATCGCGCAGCAGCCAGAACACGGCCGGCACCAGCAGCACCGCTGTCGCGATTCCCGCCATCAGATATGTAGTGCGCCAACCGATGAGCGCGATCAGTGCCACCGCCGCGACCGGCAGCACGGCGCGCCCGGCCGGAAATCCGAGGGAGACTATGGCGACCGCCTTGCCCCGGTCCTGCCGGAAATGCTTCACCGTTGCGGTTAGCGAGGTATGGCTCGCGAGGCCTTGGCCCATCTGACGCAGCATGAAGATCACCGCGACCAGGAAACCGGCGGCCGGACACAGCGCGGCACCGATGCAGGCGAGCGCCAAACCGATACTGACCAGGATCGCATAGCGTTTGAGCGGTACGCGGTCTATCCAGCTTCCGGTAAAGGGCAGCACCGCGGCCGACAGCAGGGTGCCGGCCATGTAGATCGTGCCCCATTCGGCGTGGCTGAGGCCGAACTCGGCGCGGATTTCCGGACCGAACACGCCGATGAAAAAGGTCTGTCCGAAACTGGAGGCGAGCGCCATCAGGAACCCGAACCCCAGGAACTGCAGGTTCGCGCGCGCGAAGGTCAGATAGCCGGAAGGGGCCGCGGCGGTTGCCGGGCGGGTCATGCAGGCGTTCCCGAAATGGCGAATGGCCGGCAACCCGTAACCTAATTCGCCGACCGGAGCAACGCGGACCGGTGGCGTTTTGCATCGCGGGCCCCGCCGCGTAAAATCGCCGCCGTCATTCGGGCGGCGGGGCCGCTCTTCTGGGAGTGTGAGACATGGAGCAGTACCCGGCCGTTCAGTTCATGGTCACGCATGGGCGCAAACTGTCCATCCTTGTTGGGTTGGCGCTGCCGATCCTGGTGGCGCTGGGCATGGTTTTCGCTGAGTGGCACTGGGTTTGGGGTATCGCCGCGATCGCCGCTGGCGCTGGCCTCGGGTTCGCGTTCCGCACCTTCGCGGAGCTGACCCAGATCATCGCCGACATGCTGTTGCCGCAATAGGGAGTGCGTGCTGTGAGTGACGATATAGTCATCATCGGTGGCGGGCTTGCCGGCCTAACCACGGCAAACCGCGCGGCGGAGCTGGGCCTCAATCCGATCCTGTTGGAGCAGGGTTCCGATCCGCAATATTTCTGCAATTCGCGATTCGCCGGTGGCATCCTGCATGTGGCATTCAAGGATTTGACTGCGTCGCCGGATGAGATTGCGGCGGCGGTCCGGGCGCAGACCGGCGAGGGCGAGGCGACCGCGCTGGGCCCGGTCATGGCGGAGGAATGCGGCCGCGCGCTCACCTGGCTGCGCGGCGAGGGCGCGAAGTTCATCAAGGGTGGGTCGCTGGAATTCATGCGCTGGATCCTGGCACCACCGCGGCCGCGCGGCGCCGGATTGGATTGGAAGGGCCGCGGGCCCGACGTGCTGTTGCGCAAACTCACCGCCAACCTGTCCGAACGCGGTAAGGCCGTTCGGTTGAACGCGCGGGCCCGGGAACTGGTCTTGGAAGGCGGCCGGGTAACCGGTGTCGTCGTCGAAAGCGGCGGGTCCATGGAGACGATCCCGGCGGCGGCTGTGGTGATTTCCGATGGCGGGTTCCAAGCCAATATGGATTTGATGCGCCGTTACGTGTCACCGGCACCGGAGAAGCTGTTGCAGCGCGGTGCGGCGACCGGGCATGGCGACGGTATGACGATGGCCGAGGCGGCAGGCGCGAAGCTGGTCGGCATGGACCGCTTCTACGGCCATCTGCTGGGCCGCGACGCATTCGAGATCGAGAAGCTTTGGCCCTACCCGATCGTCGATCCCATCGCGGCACACAGCATCGTCGTGGACGAGGCCGGGCAACGTTTTCTCGATGAAGGGATGGGGGGCGTCTACATGGCGAACGAGGTCGCCAAGCTGGACGATCCGCTGACCGCGACCGTGGTATTCGACGACGCGGTGTGGAACGGACTTGCCGCCGACAACCGCTATCCGCCCTGTATGAATCCGGTTTTCGTCAATGCCGGCGGCACGGTGCTGGAAGCGCCGGACCTTGCCACCCTGGCGCAGAAGGCAGGCGTATCGGCGGACGGGCTGTCCGCGACAGTTGCGGCCTATAACGGCGCCATCGAAAGTGGCGCGGCGCAAACCCCGGCGCGGACGGTGTCCAAATTCACCCCGCAACCGATCGCGACGCCGCCCTTCCGGGCGATCCCGATCTGCGCCGGCATCACCTACACGATGGGCGGTATCGCCATCGACCGGGACAGCCGGGTGCAGGCACAGGCCGGCGGCGCGATCCCGGGCCTGTTCGCGGCGGGTTCCGCCTCGGGCGGTATGGAGGGCGGTCCGACGGCGGCCTATCTCGGCGGATTGACCAAGGCGGTGATCACCGGGCTGCGCGCCGCGGAAGCCGCCGCGGGCGCGGCGCAGGCGGCCGCGTGAGCGACGCGTTCGACTATGTCATCATCGGCGCCGGGTCGGCCGGCTCGCTGCTGACGAACCGGCTGACGGCGTACGGGTCGACGACGGTCTGCGTGCTGGAAGCGGGGCCGCCCGACCGGCACCCCTTCATCCACATCCCGGCTGGCTTCATGAAGACGCTGGTGAACCCGTCGGTGAACTGGCTGTATGAGACCGTGCCGAGCGAGGGGACCGCGGGCCGCAAGATCGCGACACCGCGCGGCAAGACCTTGGGCGGGTCGAGCTCGATCAACGGCCATATCTACAATCGCGGCCAGCGCGCCGATTTCGATACCTGGGCGCAATACGGCAATCGCGGCTGGGGCTACGCCGACATCCTACCTTACTTCAAACGCACCGAGGGACGGCTGGGCGACGGGGACGACACGTTCCGGGGCCGCGACGGCGGCTTGACCGTTACCGACATCGATTGGAATCATCCGCTGTGCGAAGCCTTCATCGACGGTGTCGTTGGGCTCGGCATTCACCGCAACCCGGACTACAACGGCGCATCGCAGGAAGGGGTCGGCTACTTCCAGCGCGCGCTCTATAACGGCCGCCGCGTCAGTGCGGCGCGCGCTTTTCTGCACCCGGCGAGGGCGCGCGGCAATCTGGATATCCGCACGCGCGCCCATGTCATGCGTATCCTGTTCGAGGGCAAGAAGGCGATCGGCGTTCAGTATCACGACGGGACCACCGAGCGTGTGGTCTCGGCGCGGCGCGAGGTGATTCTGTGTGGCGGCGCGATCAACTCGCCGCAGGTCCTGCAGCTTTCCGGCATCGGACCGGCAGCGGTCCTGAAAGAAATCGGCGTGCCGGTCCTGCACGAACTGCCGGTCGGCGAGAATTTGCGCGACCACTACCCGGTGCGCATGACCGCCCATGTCAAAGGCACCGACACGGTCAACGAACGGGTGCGCGGCCTGAAGCTGGTCAAGGAGGTGGCCGACTATGCCTTCCGCCGCAAAGGCGTGCTG
Source organism: uncultured Rhodospirillaceae bacterium (assembly GCA_913044215.1). Taxonomy (GTDB): domain Bacteria; phylum Pseudomonadota; class Alphaproteobacteria; order UBA8366. Next base: position 9,093 of record CAJWOT010000168.1, read on the forward strand.
ACCCTGTCGCCGACTCTGGTGTATATCTTCTGGAAGTCGAACCCGGCGCTGGAATTCGGCGATCTGCAGATGACCTTCACACCGGCGAGTTACCGCGAGGGATGGCAAGGCCAGCTCGACACGGTGCCGGGCATGACGGTGGCGGTATGGCAGCAGCGGCCGGAGAGTCTTGGCACTGTTCGCGCCGTGTCGGGCGACTACCGGGACAAGCCGGCGATCCAGCCGAACTACATTGCGCACGAGATCGATCAGAAGGTCCTGCTCGATGGGATTAAGTTGGCGCGGACCTTTCTGCACACGCCGGAACTGGCGAAATTCAATGCCGGCGAGGCGCTGCCCGGCCCGGAGGTGCAAAGCGACGATGAGCTGATGAGCTTTGCACGCGGCATCGGCACCACGGCATTCCATGTCATGGGCACCTGCCGCATGGGGCCGGCCAGCGACCCGAGCACGGTCGTCAATGACGAGCTGAAGGTGCATGGCATGGAAGGGCTGCGCGTCGTCGATGCGTCGATCATGCCGACCATGCCGTCGGCAAACACCAACGCCTCGACCTTGATGATCGCAGAGAAGGCGGCCGATTTGATTCTCGGCAAGGCGCCGCCGGCCGCGATTTCGTTGTAGTTTTCCGATCCCGCCTCGC
>CAJWOT010000169.1 GCA_913044215.1 uncultured Rhodospirillaceae bacterium
CCGACGCCCGCATTGGTCGGAATGATGACCCGGTCGATGCCAAGTTTCTCGGCCAACCGAGAGGCGTGTAACGGTGCCGCGCCGCCGAAAGCGATGATCGTATGCTCACCAATCACCTTGCCGCGTTCGATGGAATGAACCCGCGCGGCATTGGCCATGTTCTCGTCGACCATCTCGATGACACCGTAGCCCGCCAATTCGCCCGAAAGGCCCAACGGCTCACCAATCGTTTTCTCGAGCGCCGCCGTCGCGGCCGCCGGGTTTAGCGTAACCTTCCCGCCGGCGAAGGAGGCCGGATCGATGCGCCCGAGGGCGACGTCCCCATCGGTCACCGTCGGCGACTCACCGCCGCGGTCATAGCAGGCCGGACCGGGCTCCGATCCAGCGCTATGCGGACCGACAGTGATCTGCTTCAGCGCATCGATGGCGGCGATCGAGCCGCCGCCGGCACCGATTTCGACCATCTCAATGACCGGTATACGCAAGGGAAGCCCACTGCCCTTCTGGAACCGGGCCTGACGAGCGACCTCGAAACTGCGGCCGGTTTCCGGCGTGTAATTCTCGATCAGACAGATCTTCGCCGTCGTCCCGCCCATGTCGAAGGAGAGCGCCTGCGCCGCACCGCACTCCCGCGCGATATCGGTGGCCAGGATCGCGCCGCCCGCGGGCCCGGATTCGACGAGCCGGATTGGAAAGCGAACTGCTGTTTCCAAGGTGGTCAGGCCGCCGCCGGACGTCATGAGAAAGAATGCGCCGGAAAATCCGCGTTGATCGAGCTCCGATTCGAGACGGGTCAGGTAGCGCGCCATCAGCGGTTGGACATAGGCGTTCGCGGTGGCTGTCGTGAACCGCTCGAACTCGCGCACCTCCGGGCACACTTCGGAAGACATCGTGATCATCAATTCCGGCCGCGCCTTGGCCAGGATGTCCCGCACGCGCTGTTCATGCGACCCATCGGCGTAGGCATGCATGAAGCCGATCGCCACAGCCTCGACATTCTCGCGATCCAGAACAGGCAGCAATGCCTCCACGGCATCTTCTTCCAGCGGCTTCAGCGTTTCTCCGTCAACCGCCAGGCGTTCCGGAACGGTCAGGCGCAAGTATCGGGGTACCAGCGGTGCCGTCTTTTCGAGGAATACATCGTATTGGTCGTAACGGGTCTCGTAGGCGATATCGAGGACATCGCGGAACCCTTCGGTCGTGATCAAGGCGGTGACGGCGCCCTTGCGCTCGATTATCGCGTTTGTCGCCAAGGTGGTGCCGTGGATCAAAATGCCGATGTCGCCGAGCGTCAGTCCCGCGCGCTCCAACACAAGCGAAACCCCTTCCAATACGCCCTCTTCCGGCGCCCGCGGCGTTGTCAGAACCTTTGCCGTTGTTCGCGTGCCCTGGTTCTCCACGACAACGTCGGTGAACGTGCCGCCGATATCGACGGCGAGCCGCGCCGCCTTACCTTGCGTCGCCATTTGCTTGCACTCCTGAAGGGGTCTCGTATTGTTGCGATCAAGCGCTGAAGGCTGGGGATATTAGTCTTAACGGGGAATTAGGCAACCGTCGCGGAACACGCGTTTTTGAGTTGCCGTGCACCGCCTTCCGCACCACATGTTGTGTCGGAAAAGCAATCCGGTTGCGGGGCGCCGTAAATCCACAACGCCCTGCGGACCCGATTGGTCGAAATCGACCACGATCAATGTCAAAACCAGCCACGGAGACCGCGTCAGCTTCCGCGTCCTTGGCAATGAAAAGGACGGCTTCGACTATCATGCGCGTATCCGTCACACGACGCGCTCCGATCCCGATCCGATAGACCGTCAACGCGTTCTGGGCGAAGCTGCGCGCATCGTCGCCGTGCGCATCTGCAAAACGGCGGCAATTCCGGACAGCCCCAATACGCTTCAAACAACTACGAGCAGCTCGAGCAGATCACTTGTGCCGTCAAGTAGCGGCCCTCAATCCTCGCAGTAACCCAGAATCGTGTCATAGAGAGACTTCGGTATGGTGATGCCTTCCGTCGGCGTCACCTTCCGTGCCGCGTAACGGCGATCGGATGGCAGCCGAGTTCCTTCCTCCTGAAGAATCTCGTTGAACAACAGTTCCGCATGCGCCAACGCGGCGCCGCTTTCTCCGGTACCGCCAAACCGCGCTGGATCCATCGCAATCAACAGCTCGCCGCCCTCTGACGGGCCACCATCCGTGTTCTCGTCCTGCGCCGACTCGAACCCGAACTTGCATCCAGTAAGGCCGACCGCCAGCAATTCGACCATCATGGCGATTGCTGCGCCTTTATGCCCGCCGAACGGCAATTGGGCGCCGGCCAATCCAGCCTCGGGATCGGTGGTCGGGTTGCCCTCGGGGTCGATGGCCCACCCTTCGGGAATATCGTGCCCGTCGCGCAGATGGATTTGGATTTCGCCGCGCGCCGATGCACTCGACGCTTGATCGAAGATCATCGGCGGCTTTCCCGGGCGCGGCCAGCCGAAAGCCATCGGATTGGTTCCGTAAAGCTTCCGGATGCCGCCGGTATGCGCCACGAAGGACCGCGAATTGACGAAGGCGAACGCGACGAGCCCGTCCTCCGCCAAAGCGTCAACGTCGTACCACAGCGCTGCGAAATGGCAGGCATTCATGATCGGCATGGCCGCGATCCCCTGCGACCGCGCCTTCTCCGCCAAAACTGGCCGGCCTGCCGCCATTGCCGGCGCGGTAAACCCGTGATGGCCGTCGACCCGGATCACCCCTGGGGCATCGTCATGCAGGGTCGGTGTGACCTTGCCGTCGATCCGGCCGCTGCGCGAACTGGAACAGTAACCCGGCATCCGAAACAGGCCATGCGACTTGCAGCCATCCTGCTCCGCCGTCGTCATGACATCGGCGATGACAGCGGCGTTCTCTTCGGAGATACCAGACTTCGTGAGGCCGCGCATCGCGGTGTCGCGAACCTCTTCCAACGTTAGGCGAACCTCACTCACCAGCTGTTCCTCAATTCACGCAGTTTCAAAAAGACGGTTTTCGGATCGACTTCATCCGGCAGGTCGGAGAACTCTTCGCGCAGCCGCGCGATCACCGTCGGGCTGTGCAGCCGGAAAAAGGTATTGATCTCCTTCTCCATCGCCAAAGTCGACACCAGAGCCTCGTTCGGATCCTGATCTCCGATATCATCGAGCAACGTTTTGGCCCGCTCATTATCCGGTTCTCGGTCCAATGTGAATTCGAGATTGTTCACCATGTAATCGTGTCCCGGATAGATCAGCGTGTCGTCCGGCAGATTGGCGAGTTGCGTCGCAAATGTGTGGTACAGCTCATTCGGGTGGCCGCCATTGTGGCAATTGCCCGCGCCGGCATTGAACAGCGTATCGCCGCAGAACAGCGCCGGCTGCGCTGTCCGGGACATCATGCAGACATGCGCCATGGTATGGCCTGGGGTGTCGAGACATTCCAATTCAACGGTCTTGCCCACCTTGATAACGTCGCCCGCACCCAGGCCCCGATCCATGTTGGGAATTTTCGCCTTCGCGTTGGCGTGCGCCAGAATTTTCGCGCCGGTCGCCGCAACCACGTCATCGTTGCCCCCGGTATGGTCGCCATGTTCATGCGTATTCAGAATTTGCGTGATCTGCCAGCCATTCTTCTTCGCGGCGGCCAGGCACTTTTCATGATCCAAGGGATCCACAGCCATGGCTTCCCCCGTATCGGGACAAACGATTAAATAATTGAAATTGCGGTACGCATTTGCGGTCCAGATTTGCTCGACGATCACGTTGCGTCTCCCCTGTTGCGGTTTATCCGATTTTAACCCGCCTGCCGCTGCTGGACGAGTGCTCACGAACCTATGAATGGTAATTTATACCCCAGCAACCAAGATTGTTACGCATGTATGGACCTGAAAAAATTCGATCGGCATTCCGCACAGCGACGTTGCTGGTCATTGCAATCGGCGTGAGCGGGTTCGGCGGCGTCGAGTCCTTATTCGCGCCGAAGGCGGACTTTGGGAAAAATGGACGGCGCACCAGTCCGACTCGACCGAGACGGTCGATCACAGCACCTGGGATACCTTCCTCAAAACCTATGTCAGCGAGCACGTTGACGGCGTGAATCGGGTTGCCTATGGCGACGTCGACGACGCCGACAAAGAAGCGCTGGACCGCTACATCCGATCCATGGCTTCAGTTTCCGTGGAATCGCTGCCCCGCGACGAACAGCTCGCCTATTGGGTCAACCTCTATAACGCGCTGACCGTGCAGGTCGTCCACGCGCATTATCCCGTGAAAACGATCCGCGATATCGACATTTCGCCCGGCTTGTTCAGCGACGGGCCATGGGACAAAAAGCTGATTGAAATCGATGACGAGCCGATCAGTCTGAACGATATCGAGCATCGCATTTTGCGGCCCATCTGGAACGATCCACGCATCCACTACGCCGTGAACTGCGCCTCAATCGGGTGTCCCAACTTGCTGCGCAGCGCCTATACCGGTTCCACGGCCGGCCGGATGCTCGAAGAGGCCGCCCGCGCCTTTATCAACGACAAGCGCGGCGTCAACGCCCAGGACGAGCGGGCGACGGTCTCAAGCATTTATGCCTGGTTTACCGTTGATTTTGGCGGTGATGTCGCCGGGGTGATCGCACATTTGAAGCGCTATGCGAATCCGGAATTGGCGTCGCGCCTCGACGAAGCCGTCGAACTGGATGATGCGTATGACTGGGCGCTCAACGACGCGACCCAGAACTAAGTTTTACGCTGTTAGCGGTGCGCGGTGCCCAGGATGACTTCCCCATCCTCGTACCAGTCATCCAGCCGCTCGCGGTAGAACGCCACATACGCCTTGATCGGCGCAACTTCGTCACAGGGTGTTTCATAACTCCACATGACGTTTTCCAGCGCTTTGCCTGCGACATTCAGAGTCCAATAGGATGCATCCCCTTTGAACGGACAATGGGTCGCGTGATCGGTGCGTTGGAAATGCTCCATCCTGACCTCTGACTGAGGGAAGTAATAGACCGGCTGATGGTTCTGCTCCCGCATCAGCAATGCATTCGCGCTGTCGACGATGACTTCGCCGCCGACCTCGATCCGAACGGTCCTACCGGCAGGCTCCAGATCGATCTGGTAGTCGGGATTCTTCGCATAGCCCGGACCGCTGTTGCCACCTTGTGCCGCATCAGACATCTGCGCATCTCTCCAAGATTTTCGTTTCGTTCCAAAACGTAGTGTAGCTACTCCCTGATCTCAGGCGAGTAAAGACACAGCCTCGGCAGTTCAACTTTTCGGGATCGCGTTCAAGAGTGGATATAGGGAAGCAAGTCCGCCTTCCCACCGCGCGGCACGGCGACCACAGCGACATCGTCGAGGAAGCGCGATATCGCCTCCACAGTTTCCGCAATGGGTACAGGCGATACCTCGGACTCACTGACGACCACTGCAGAGACGGTCACACCGCATGCCCGCATTGCACGCACCGTGGTCAGCGTATGGCTTATTGTTCCCAAATAACTTCCAGCGACCACCAACGCGGGATATCCCAAAGCGGCAACCCAATCGAGCACGGTCTCGCGCTCGGTGAGTGGTACCATGGCCCCGCCGACACCTTCGACAAGCAGGAAATCTTCGTCGCCGGGTTCGCAGAATTCCACCAGTGATGAGAATTCGATGGCCCGGCCTTCCCTAGCGGCCGCCATGTCCGGAGACAGGGGGGCTGCGAACCGCCATGGTGTGATTTCCGCAATCGATGCATCCGAAACGTCCTGTCCCAAGGCGGCCAAGATCAGTCCGCTATCGCATTCTCCAGCAAGTTCCGGTTCATATCCGCTGAGCACGGGCTTTAGGGCGCGGACATTCTTGTCATTGCGGCGCAGTTCTCGGCACAGCATCGCCGTAACGTAGGTCTTACCGATTTCGGTACCGGTCGCGGTGATAAAGCAGGCCGTCATGATGTCATCACCCTCGTCTTCACGATCGCTGCAAGACGCCGAATGTCCTCATCGGCGTGCGCGGCGGTGAAAGTAAAACGCAATCGCGCCGTTCCTTCCGGCACGGTCGGCGGTCGGATCGCCGTCACCAAATAACCCTCCTCTTCGAGCATCTGCGACGCCGATAAGGTCCGCGCGGGATCGCCCAGAATCACCGGCACGATGCAGCTTTCAGCGCGCGGAAGTTCGAGCAGCTCACAGAACAGCCGCGCTTTGGCCAAGGGCGATGCGGCGTATTCCGGCTGTTCCTCAATTAAATCCAAAGCGGCGATGCTGGCCGCCACCGCCGCGGGCGGCAACCCGGTGGAATAGATGAAGGTGCGCGATCGGGTGCGCATGAAGTCTATCACCGGCTGCGCCGCGCACAGATATCCCCCATAGGTGCCAATGGCTTTCGATAAGGTGCCCATCTGCAGCGGAACCGGTACTTTCGAACCATCGACAAAGCTGCTGCCCCGTCCCGCCCCAACCACACCGATCCCGTGCGCATCGTCGGTCATGAACCAGGCATCATGCGTTTCGCACAGCGCGCTCAACTCGGCGATCGGTGCCAGGTCGCCATCCATGCTGAACACCCCGTCGGTGGCGACCAAGGCGCGAGGGTGATCGGCGCGATGCGTGGCAAGCAACTCGGCGACATGGTCCACGTCGTTATGCCGGAAGATTCGGACGTTCCCGCGCGTCAGCGTCCCGCCTGCCAGGATACAAGCGTGACTCAATTCGTCCGCGATCAACAGATCGTCCGGCCCGATCAAGGTCGGAATGATGCCGAGATTCGCCAGATAGCCGGAACCGAACACACAGGCATCGTCGGTTCCCTTGAAACGCGCCAATCGCGTCTCAAGTTCGCGGAACAGCGGGTGATTGCCCGTGACCAGGCGCGACGCGCCGGACCCGACGCCGTAGCGCTCTGTCGCCTCGATCGCCGCCCGCTTGATATCCGGATGCTGCGACAGGTTCAGATAGTCGTTGCAGGCGAAGGAGAGCAGCCGCTTGCCGTCCCGAATGGCGACAGCGTCTTCGAGCCTGTCGGTCTCGAATAGTGACCGGCGTAACTGCCGCTGTTCCAGAGCGGCCAGTTTCCCGCGGGCGAAATCCTCCAATGATTGCGACATCAATAATCCCCTGCCCCGACGGCCAGCGGCTGCTTGACCGACCCTCGTAAGCGCCTATGCTTCGCGTAAATTGATGAGACGCATTCGCGTATCAACGAGGAACCTAGCATCGATGACCTTAGAGTCCGCAACCCACACTGAAACAGTCGAAAACCACGCCGCCATTCACGGCGAAACCGGGCAAGACGATACGGTCCGCCACGACTGGAGCCGCGACGAAATCGCGGCCTTGTTCTCCCTGCCGTTCAATGACCTGATTTTCCAGGCACAGACGGTCCATCGCCGCCGTTTCGATCCCAATCAAGTGCAGATGTCGACCCTGTTGAGCATAAAGACGGGCGGCTGTTCGGAAGATTGCGCCTATTGCCCACAGAGCGCTGCCTACGACACAGGCGTTAAGGCGGAAAAGCTGATGGCCGTCCAGGCCGTCCTGGCCGAAGCGCGCCGCGCCAAGGATGGCGGTGCGACCCGATACTGCATGGGCGCGGCGTGGCGCAGCCCGAAGGATCGGGATATCGACACGGTTTGCGAGATGATCGAGGGCGTTCGCGCGCTCGGCATGGAGACCTGCGTGACCCTTGGTATGCTGACGGACAACCAAACCGCCCGCCTGCGCGACGCCGGGCTCGACTACTACAATCACAATATCGATACCTCGGAAGAGTATTACGGCGAGATCATCACCACGCGGACCTATCAGGACCGGCTGGATACGTTGGGCCGGGTGCGCGACGCGGGCATCCATGTCTGCAGCGGCGGCATCGTAGGCATGGGAGAGGCGCGCGACGACCGGGTCGGCATGTTGAAGACTCTCGCCAATATGCCGAAGCATCCCGAAAGCGTGCCGATCAACATGCTGGTCAAGGTCGAGGGAACGCCTGTCGACGATCAAGCTGCGCTCGACCCGCTGGAATTCGTGCGTACCATCGCGGTGGCGCGGATCATGATGCCAGAATCGATGGTCCGGCTGTCCGCCGGCCGCGAAACCATGAGTGACGAGATCCAGGCCTTATGTTTTCTCGCCGGCGCAAATTCGATCTTCGTCGGCCCGAAGCTGCTGACAACGGACAATCCGGAACGCGACAGGGACGACTCGCTGTTCGATCGCCTCGGCATCGAGTCTATGCCGCTCTAGCACCGCCGTGACGGACCAACCGGATTGGTTTGCCGACGGGTTCAAACACGTCTGGCTGCCCTACACGCAGATGCAAACCACACCGCCGCCGGTGCCCGTAGCAGCGACGGACGGCGTCTTCATCACGCTCTCCGATGGCCGGCGGCTCGTCGACGGCGTCTCTTCCTGGTGGACCGCCTGCCACGGGTACAATCACCCGCATATCCGGGAGGCCGTCGCCGAGCAGTTGGGGCGCATGCCGCACGTCATGTTCGGCGGCCTGGCGCACGAGCCGGCCCTCACTCTGGCGCAACGGCTGAGCGCGCTGTTGCCCGGCGATCTGAGCCGGGTGTTCTTCTCGGAATCAGGCTCCGTCTCGGTCGAAATCGCCATGAAAATGGCCCTGCAATTCTGGATCAACAACGGCGAGACGCGGCGTAGAAAATTCATCGGCTTCGAATACGCCTATCACGGCGACACGATCGGGGCCATGTCGGTCTGCGACCCTGAAGAGGGCATGCACGCGCTGTTCAGCGGTCTTCTGCCGGAACAGCATATCGTGCCCCTGCCCCGCACAAACGATGAGTTCGTGCGGTTCGAGACGTTCCTCGGCGAACACGCCGCAGGGTGCGCCGCGATCATCATCGAACCGCTTGTCCAAGGGGCCGGCGGCATGAAGATGCATACGCCGGAAACGCTGGCGCGCCTTCATCAGACCGCCAAGCGTCATAACCTGCTCGTCATTGTCGATGAGATCATGACCGGTTTCGGCCGCACAGGATCGCTGTTCGCGAGCGAGCAGGCCGGGATCGCACCCGACATCGTTACGCTGTCAAAGGCCCTTACCGGCGGCACCATGGCGCTCGCCGCAACCGTCGCGACGAACACCATATTCGACGCCTTCCTCTCCGAAGACCCGGAAGCGGCCCTGATGCACGGCCCCACTTACATGGCCAACCCTCTTGCATGCGCCGCAGCGCACGCCTCGCTGGACCTGTTCGAACGAGAACCGCGGCTGGATCAGGTTTCTTCTATCGAAAAGCATCTGCGCGAAGCGCTGGAGCCTTGCCGCGATATGGCAGGGGTCGTTGATGTACGCGTCAAAGGCGCGATCGGCACCGTCCAACTGCAAGACTTTACCGACCATGATGCGTTCAAGGCCGCGTTCGTTGAAAAAGGTGTTTGGATTCGCCCCTTCGGCGACATCGTCTATGTCATGCCGCCTTTTATCATCGAAGAGCGAGAGCTAGCCTGTTTGACTGGTGCCATGTGTGAGATCGTCGGCGACTGGTCCGTCCGCCGTTCGGAATCGTAAAGCCGCGCCAACCATCGCGGCGATGCGCCGAGATAGTAAAGCGCGTGAATTTTCAACCAGCCCCAAACGATGGCGATGGGATGACGGCCATGAAACCGGCGGGACGAAGTGGTCAACGGCGGGTCGTCGATACAGATCGTCTCGCCAAGCCGTTCTAGGCGGCGAACGAACTCGAAATCCTCCATCAGGGCGATGGGGCGAA
>CAJWOT010000170.1 GCA_913044215.1 uncultured Rhodospirillaceae bacterium
GCGCCGCGACCGGGCACCGGTCAAACCGTTGCGCGAATTGACGGGCTATCTGTCTGAAGAGTCCGTATAACGTCCGCCATCGGCAAACCGCGGAGACAGTGAGCCATGAAAATCGATGCGATCCCGGTGGGTGCCGAACCGCCTTGGAATATCAACGTTATTGTCGAGGTGCCGAAAGGTGGCGAGCCGGTCAAATACGAGATCGATAAGACGTCCGGTGCGCTTTATGTCGACCGGATCATGCACACCGCGATGCGCTATCCCTGCAACTTCGGCTTCGTGCCGCATACCCTGTCGGAAGACGGCGACCCGATCGACGTGCTGATCGCCAGCGACGTGCCTTTCCTGCCGGGCTGCGTCGTGAGGGTACGGCCGGTCGGCGTATTGTTCATGACCGACGAGGCCGGCCCCGACGAGAAAATCCTGTCCGTGCCGGTTGACGCGCTGCACCCCTACTAAACGGGTATAGAAAACTACGGGGATCTACCGCAGATACTACGTGAGCAGATTTCGCATTTCTTCCTGCGCTACAAAGATCTCGAACCCAACAAGTAGGTGAAGCTCGACCAGTGGGGCGACCAGGCAGACGCCGCCCGGCTGATCAAACAGGCAATTGCCCGGCACGGCGTCTGACCGCTAATTCCCCAGCACCAGCTCGCGCGAGATCAATATTTTCTGGACTTCGTTCGTCCCATCATAAATCTGGAAGACGCGGGCGTCGCGATAGTACTTCTCGACGGGATAGTCGTTCAGGAACCCGGCGCCGCCATGCACCTGGATAGCGGCGGAGCAGACCTTCTCCGCCATCTGAGAGGCAAACAGTTTGGCGATTGAGCTTTCCTTGATGCACCGTCCGCCCGCCTGTTTCAGCCGCGCAGCCCGATGGCACATGGCACGGGCGACCTCGATCTGGGTAGCCATTTCGGCCAGATTGAAAGCTACGGCTTGATGTTCGAAGATTGGCTTGCCGAACGCCTCCCGTTCCTGCGCGTAAGCGAGCGCCGCATTGAAGGCCGCCCGGCTGACGCCGATCGCCTGGGCCGCGACAGCGACCCGGCCGCTATCCAGCCCGGACAGAGCGATGCGCAGCCCCTGCCCCGGCTCTCCCAGCATGTCATCAGCCGGCACCTCCAGATCATCAAGCAGCACCTGACAGGTCTGGTTAGTGCGATGGCCGAGCTTAGCCTCATGCCGCAATACCCTATAGCCCGGCTTGTCAGTGCGAATCAAAAAGGCCGAAATACCCCGCTTGCCGGCATCTGGGTCGGTCACTGCGATGACGCAGGCATATCCCGACGCCGCGCCATTGGTGACAAAAGTCTTGGTCCCGTTGATGACGTAGCAGTCGCCCTGCTTGACCGCGCGCGTCTTAATACTGGCGGCGTCGGAGCCCGCCTGTGGTTCGGTCAGCAGCATGCAGCCGAGCGTCTCGCCGCGCGCCACCGGTGCCAGAAAAGTCTGCTTCTGTTCGCGCGTACCGTAGTCGCGTAGTTTGAATCCGTACGAATTGGTTGCGTTGATCATATTGGCAATGCCGGCATCGCCGTAGGCGATCTCCTCCGTCACCAGCACATAGGCGAGGAAATCCGCCCCGGCACCGCCATAGTCCGACGGCATGGTCACACCGAACAGACCCAGCTCGCCGGCCTTGCGCACCAGCGCGTCGGGCACGCATGCCTGCCGATCCCATTCCGCCGCATGAGGCCTTACCTCCCGGGCGATGAAGTCGCGCGTCATGTCGCGCAACGCAATCTGCTCTTCCGTGAATTCGATCATCGTGACCTGTCTCAAAATCGCCGCATCATACTGGCCGCAAAGGGCCGCGCTGTGTAGCCTTGGCGCGAATTTTAAGAGGGAGGATCGCGATCATGCAGCAACCGGGAAAAACGGGCGTCTGGGTGTCCACCAACACACTGTCGCAGAAAGCGCTCGCCAAATTAGCACAGAGCGTCGAACGGCTCGGCTACGACGTATTGTGGTATCCGGAATCGCTGGCCTATGAGTCGCTGGCGCTGGGCGGTTTCCTGCTGGGCGAAACCTCCAAGCTGTGCGTTGCGAGCGGCATCGCCAACATCTACGCACGCGATCCCATCACGGCGCGCGCCGGGCACGACACGTTGAACCAGCTCTATGACGATCGGTTCATCTTCGGCCTCGGCGTCTCGCATGTGCCGTTGGTCGAAGGTCAGCGCGGCCACGAATACAGCAAACCCGTCGCCACCATGCGCAAATATCTGGAAGGCATGGCGGCCGCCAATATCGACCTTCAGGTACCGTCGCAGAATGTGGTGCTCGCGGCGCTCGGCCCCAACATGCTGGCCCTGTCGCGCGACATGACCCAGGGCGCGCATCCTTATTGTGTGACCCCGGAACACACCAAGATCGCCGCGGATATCCTCGGACCCGAAAAATGGCTCTGCGTCGAGCAAAAGGTCTGTATGACCACCGACGAGGACACATGGCGCGCGGTCGCGGCGAAGCAGCTGGCCCGCTATATGCGGCTCGACAATTACCGCAACAACTGGCTGCGCCTCGGCTTCAGCGAAGACGAGTTCACCGGCGAGGCCTCCGACCGTTTCCTCGACGCGATGTGCGCCTGGGGAACCGCTGACGACATCCGCGCCCGCATCAAGGCTCATGAGGACGCCGGCGCCACCCATGTCTGCCTCCAGGCTTTCGATCCGGAGGGCGGCCCGGACCCGGACTGGAAGGCGCTGGAAGCGCTGGCACCGGCATAAGGACGCAGGGAGAACGCGGCTATGACCCTACCCGTCTACGAAGCCTACGCGATCAAATATGGCGACCGCGTCGGCACACGGGGCAAGATCTTCGTGCATGGCGACCCGCACGACGCGCCCCTCGGGATGGATTACTTCGTCTGGGTGATCAAGAATGACGAACGCACCGTGGTCGTCGATGTCGGCTATGGGCAGGAGGAAGGCGAGAAGCGCGGGCGCAGCTTCCTGCGCTGTCCGACCGATGGCATGCGACTGGTCGGTGTCGACCCGGACACGGTCGAGGACGTGGTCATTACGCACATGCATTATGACCATGCGGGCAATCTGGAGCTTTTCCCCAAGGCGCGCTTCCACATCCAGGATTCCGAGATGGAGTTCGTCACCGGCCGTGCCATGACGCATAAGGGGCTTCGCCACTCCTTCGTGCTGCGCGACGTGCAGGAGATGATCGCCATGTTGTATGGCGACCGCGTGGTCTTCCACGACGGCGATGAGGAACTCGCGCCTGGGATTACCCTACATCACATTCCGGGCCACACGCGCGGCCTACAGGCGGTTCGCGTGCATACCAAGCGCGGCTGGGTCGTGCTCGCCTCCGACGTGGCGCATTACTATGAGAGCATCACCGACGGCACGCCCTTCCTGACGCATGAGAACATGTTCCAAATGCTGGAGGGATTCAAACGGCTGCGCTCCCTGGCGCCCAGCGACAAGCACATCGTGCCGGGCCATGACCCGCTCGTCCTGCAGCGCTACCCGGCGCCGTCAGCCGACCTTGAAGGCATCGTCGCCCGGCTCGATGACACACCGTCCGAATAGGGACTAACGCCCATGACCACAAATCTCGAAAATCGACGCGTCGTGCTCGCGAAACGGCCTAAAGGCGTTCCGGTCGCGGATCACTTCGCCGTCGAGGAGGGGCCCGTGCCGGAACTGCAGGATGGGCAGTTCCTGGTCAAATGCGAGTATTGGTCGGTCGATCCGGCAATGCGCGGCTGGGTCAACGACGTGCCGAACTATCTGCCGCCGGTCGAGATCGGTGCGGTCATGCGCTCACTCGCGGTCGGCGAGGTAGTGGCGAGCCGCCATCCGGAATACAGGGAGGGCGAGACGGTCAGCGGCTTCTTCGGCTGGCAGCGCTTCGCCGTCTGCGACGGCAGCGAGGTCGACCGCAAGATCACCGACACCGACCTGCCGGCATCACTCGCCCTGGGCGTGCTGGGCCTCAACGGCGTGACCGCCTATTTCGGTCTGCTCGATTGCTGCGAACCGAAAGAAGACGAAACCGTCGTCGTGTCGACCGCCGCCGGGTCGGTCGGGTCCGCCGTTGGCCAGATCGCCAAGATCAAGGGATGCCGGACGGTAGGGATCTCCGGCGGACCGGAAAAGACCGCGCTGTGCCGCGACAGTTTCGGCTACGACGCGGCCATCGACTACCGGAACGACGACGTTTCGGAAGCAGTGGGCCGCGCCTGTCCGGACGGCGTGGATTGCTATTTCGACAACACCTGCGGGCCGATCAGCGATGCGGTGATGACCCATCTGGCGCTCGGCGCGCGGATCACCATCTGCGGCACCGCGGCGATCACCGATTGGGACCCGCTGCCGATCGGGCCGCGGGTGCACCGCCAATTGCTCGTCGCCCGCGCGCGGCTGCAAGGCTTCCTGGTGCTCGATTACAAGAACCGGTATCCGGAAGCGATTGCGCAACTCGCCGACTGGGTGCGCGACGGCAAGCTCGCCTACAACGAACATATCCTCGACGGCGCGGACGCCGCCCGGGGGGCCATCGACATGCTCTATCGGAGTCAGAACACGGGTAAGCTGCTGGTCCGGGTCGACTAGCGGTCCGGCACGACGGCCACGGCCTTCAGTTCGCAAATCAGGCCGGGCTGCGCCAGTTCGGCGGCGCCAATCATCGTCATCGCCGGATAGGGCTCGTGGATGTAGCGATCGCGCACCTGCATGAACAGGGCATAGTCACGCTGCAATTCGGTCAGGAAGGCGGTCATCTCCACGACACCGTTCCAGTCGGCGCCAGCCTCCTTCAGAACCAGGCCCAAATTGTCGAACATCTGGACCAGCTGCGCTTCCGGCTCCTCGACGATGGACAAATCGGACCTGCGGCCCAGCATGCCGGAAACGAAGAGCATGTTGCCCGTGCGCACCCCCGGGGAATAGCCGCGCTGCGAGCGCAGAACATCCAAGTCTTTGGGAACAACGGGGTCGAACAGGGTCATATGGTGCCTCCGTTCGTCATGCTTCGCCAGACCATCATTCGACCTACCATTCGATGGTCCCGCCGTCATAGCGTTGGAAGGTGCCGCTCGTCTCCGGCGTCAGCTCATCGATCACGTTACGCATGCCCGACACGCTTTCGGTCACCGGGATTTGGCCTGCCTTGCGGGTTTCCGTCGCAACGGACCCGGGATGCAGCACGGCAGCGACGATACCGTGCGGTGCGAATTCGATCGAGATTCTCTTCACCGCCATGTTGAGCGCCGCCTTGCTGCAGCGATAGGCGTAGTGCCCCCCCGGACCCGTTGTCGCCGATCGATCCGGAGCGGGTACCGATGAAGATCATCAGCTTGCGGGCGCTCGCCGCGACATGATGTTCGAAGGCGTTCGCCACATAGATCGGCGCCACGGCGTTGACCCGCATAACGCGCGTAAACTCATCCATGTCCGGCAGCTGCAAGGTACCTGGGCCGTCCGGCGCGAAGGTCGCGGCGTTGTTGATCAGCAAATCAATCCCTTCGCCTTCAAGCTTTGCCGCCAGCGCGTTCACCGCCGCTTCGTCGGACACATCGGCATGATGGAACCGGACATCGCCCAGCGCTTCGAGCTTGCCTTGGCTCGCCGGGTCGAGACAGATCGCGTGAACCCGCCAGCCGTCCTCTGCGAATTGCCGCGCGAATTCGAAGCCAATGCCGTAGTCGCATCCGGTGATCAGGGCCGTGGACATGGATAACGCCTCCCGGTTAAGTTTCGCGCCGCCGCGCATCGGAGGTCACATTACCATGAACACCGTCATCATCGCCGAAATCGTTGCCTTCTGGCTGGGTGACAGCCTCGACGGTCCGGACGCCGCCGCCGGACGGCGCGACTGGTGGTACAAGGGTGGCACGGCGGTAGACGAGGAGATCCGCGTCCGTTTCGGCGACCTGGTACAGCGCGCCTGCGCCCGCGAGCTGACGGGCTGGCAAGACACGCCGGATGGCGCTCTGGCATTGATCCTGCTGCTCGACCAGTTTACCCGCAATCTGTATCGCGGCACGGTCGACGCCTATGCCGGGGATGCCTGCGCCTTCGAGATCGTCAATCGCGCCATCGACCAAAAGCTGGACCTCGAACTGCATCCGGTACCGCGCATCTGGCTCTATCACCCGTTTCACCATTCCGAGGATGTCGGGCAACAGGATCGCGGTCTCGACCTGCTGCGCGCCCTGCGCCAGGAAGCGGATCCCGACTGGCACGCCTATGTGGAACGCAGCATCAACGGCTGGACTCGGCACCGCAACATCGTCGCCGAGTTCGGCCGCTTCCCGCACCGCAACCCGGTACTCGGCCGCGAGAGCACGCCGGCGGAACAGGCCTATATCGACGGCGGCGGCGACAGTTTCGGACAGGGATTGCAGGCCAGCCCCGCCGGCTAATAGCTACAGAAGTTTTTCGTAGTACCGAACCCATTTGCCGCCCGGCTCCAGCTCCGCGCGACCGACCTCGGCGAAGCCCATCTTGGTGTGAAACGCATCGGAACCCGGGTTGGGCGGTTCGAGATTGACCTCGCAGACGAGACGGTCATGCCCCGCGGTCTGCGCCCGGTCGAACAGTTCGTTGTACAGAAGACCGGCCAGCCCTCCCCGCGGCGGCTCTCTGCGACGATGATGCGGTCGACATAGACGAACCGGTCGTGCCGCGACTGAAACCATCGATAGTTGGGGCTGTGATAGGCGGCATTCTGGTCGAAGGTGATCAGCAACGCGCCCGCATCGGCGACGCAGATCGCCGCGAACGCTTCGGCGACAAGCGCCGCCCAGTCCGCTTCCGTCAGGAAGGATGTTTCGCGCGCATTCGCATTGTTCAGGTCGCGCAGCGCCGCCTGAACAGTCACATCCTGCGCGGCGATCGCCTCGAACAGCGGGGCGCCCACGCCGCCGTCAGGCCGGTTCGCAGACGACGACCGGGATTTCGCGGTGATCCTTGGCCTTTTCGTGGTAGCGGTCATAAGTCGGAAAGATCTCCGCCATCATCGTCCACAGCCGGGCGCGTTCCTCGCCGGATGCCGTACGCGTGGTAGCGGTGAACTTGTCGGCCATCACCTGCAGTTCGACCGTCGGGTTCACGGCCAGGTTTTCGTACCACAGCGGGTGTTTCGGCGCGCCGCCCATCGAGGCGACGATGACGTAGTTGTCGCCATCCTTGCCGTAGATCAGCGCCGTATCATATTGCTTGCCGGACCGCCGGCCCGTCGTCGTGAGGATCAGGCAGGGCAGATTCTGCTTGCCGTCGACCCCTTGCCACATATGGCCGTCTTTGCCGCCCGTCGCCTTGTAGCGGTCCATATGTTCGATCACCCAGTCGCGCTGCGCCATGTCGGCCTCCTTCGCAGTGTCAGTCTTTGGGAAAATATAGGCGCGCCCGTCACGCGAACAACAAAGCGCTAGAAATTCGTCGCCGTACCGCGCAGACAGGTGCGGTGTAGGACGCGCGGATGCACTGCCGCGTCAAAATTGGCATCGGCGTGATGCAGTAGGCAGCGATTGTCCCACATCAGCACATCGCCCGTTTTCCAGTGATGGCGATAAAGGAATTGCGGCTGCGTCGAATGCGCTTCCAATTTGAGGATACGCGCCCGGCCGTCCTCCATCGGCATGCCTTCGAGGTGCGAGGCGTGCATGCCCATGAACAAGGCCTTTCGCCCCGTGTCCGGATGAGGCCGCGCCAGCGGATGCGTCATCGGCGGCGCGTCCCGCTTCTCCCATTCGGAGATCGTACGTCCGATATTGTCACGCGACAGTTCCCAGCTATGCACGACACCAACACCGTCCAACTCTTCCTTCTCCGTCGCCGGCAACGCTTCGTAGGCCGCATACATGTTGGCGAACACCGTATCGCCGCCCTCCGGCGGCAATATTAGGGCGTGCAGGATGGTCGCCATCGACGGTTTCGGACGAAAGGACTTGTCGGTGTGCCAGCGCATCGAGCCGACCTTGCCCGTCGGCACGCCATCCGCATCCAGGTTCGTAACGATATGCACCAACGGATGGTCCGCCGTTCCCTGGTTCCGCTGTGCGTGCTTCTCCAGCGTGCCGAACTGCTCGGTAAAGGCGACCTGCTCTTCCTTGGTCAGGTCCTGATCGCGAAAGGCGAGCACCTGATAGTCGAGGAACGCCTGATACACCGCATCGCGGGTCCCCAGGTCCAGGGGTTGCCGCAAATCGAGCCCGACGACCTCCGCGGCCATCAGCTCTGACAGCGGGTTGATCACAAGTGCCGGTACGCTCGCCGCCGCATCGCTCATCGCTATCCCCTCAGTTCAGCAGGGCTTTCATGGCGTCTTGGGTTTCCTTGCCGCCCTGGTTGATTGGCATCGTCTTGGCCGCCTCGCGCTGGCGCAGCCGATAGGCATATTCGTGCGGCATCTGACCGAATGGGTCTTCGACCCCGAGATCCTGGGCGGCGTGCGCCGTCCAGTCAGCATGCCACAGGAACTCCCGCGCAATGGCCACCAGATCAGCCTGTCCCTTTTGCAGGATGTCCTCCGCCTGTTGCGCCCCAGTGATGCAGCCGACCGCGATGGTCATGATATCAACCTCGCGCTTGACCCGTTCGGCGAACGGCACCTGATAGCCGGGCACGCGCGGCACGAGCGGCATGTCCGAGTCGCCGCTGATACCGCCGGAGGAGCAATCGACCAGATCGATATCCCGCGCCTTCAGCTCGTGCGCCAGGGCCACGGTGTCGTCCAAATTCCAGATTCCACCTTTACCATCGACCGAGGAGACCCGGTAGAAGACCGGCTTGTCCTTCGGCCAGGCGTCGCGCACCACCTCGGCGACTTCCAACGCGAAACGCATGCGCCCTTCCCGGTCGCCGCCATAGGCGTCGTTGCGATGGTTGCTGACCGGCGACAGGAACTGATGGATCAGATAGCCGTGCGCGCCATGCACCTCGACGATGTCGTATCCCGCATCGAGGCTGCGCTGACAGCATTCCCGGTAGGCGTCGAGCACGCCCTTGATATCGTCCCGGTCCATCGCCTTGGGCAGATATTCCCGCGGCTCGCCGCCAATGGCGCTGGGCGCGATTCCCTGCCAGGGCGCGAGGCCGTCCGCCGCATCCGCCTGGGTAAGCGGGGCCCAATCCTTGGTCGCCGCATGGCAGGACGCCTTGCGGCCGGAATGGCCGAGCTGGATCGCCGGCACCGCACCCTGCTCGCGGATGAAATCGTTGATCCGGCGGAAGGCGGGAACGTGCTCGCCCTTATAGATGCCGGCGCAGAGATAGGTCTTGCGGCCACGCCGCTCGACCGCCGTCTCTTCGCCGAAAATGATCCCCGAGCCGCCGGTGGCCAAGCGGCCCAAATGCATGAACTGCCAGTCCGTGGGACCGCCATCGTCCGAGTGATACTGGCACATGGGCGAGACCACGACCCGGTTGCGCGCCGTCACTCCGCGCATGGTGATCGGTGTGAACAGAAGGGGTAATGGTTTTTCAGTATCTTGTGTCATGGACCGCTTTATACGCTACGTGTCCTGCACGGCAAAACAAGCACGCTTTTGGGCAGGAGCCGGACTATCCTAAAGTCGCTGAAAAACCTCACGGGATCGACTCACATGTCTGCATCCAATCTGGACGCCCAATCGCTCGTCGCGCTTTATCGGCGCATGCGGCTGATACGCCGCTTCGAAGAACGCACCGAAGAATTACTCGATGCAGGCGAAATCCGCGCGCACGC
>CAJWOT010000171.1 GCA_913044215.1 uncultured Rhodospirillaceae bacterium
CCCATCGCTGCGGCGGCAACATGCAACTCCAAGAACTGAAAAAGAAAACCCCATCCGATCTTTTGGCATTCGCTGAAGAACTGGAGATCGAGAACGCCAGTACCCTGCGCAAGCAGGACATGATGTT
This sequence comes from uncultured Rhodospirillaceae bacterium, assembly GCA_913044215.1. Lineage (GTDB taxonomy): Bacteria > Pseudomonadota > Alphaproteobacteria > UBA8366. The sequence continues at coordinate 128 of CAJWOT010000171.1, forward strand.
CGCGATCCTGAAACAATTGGCGACGAACGAAGTGTCGATCTTCGGTGACGGCGTCCTCGAGGTCCTGTCCGACGGGTTTGGCTTCCTGCGCTCACCGGAATCGAACTATTTGCCGGGTCCGGACGATATCTATGTGAGCCCGAGCCAGGTGCGGCGCTTCGGCCTGCGCACCGGCGACACTGTCGAAGGCGAGATCCGCGCGCCGAAGGATGGCGAGCGCTATTTTGCCTTGCTCAAGGTCAACAAGATCAATTTCGACAATCCGGAAGTCGTCCGTCATCGCATCAATTTCGACAATCTGACACCGCTCTATCCGGAAGAACGGTTGCAGCTCGAGATGGAAGATCCGGAAAACAAGGACATGTCGCCGCGGGTAATCGAATTGATTTCACCGCTTGGTAAGGGACAGCGGGCCTTGATCGTGGCCCAGCCGCGGACCGGTAAGACGGTCATGCTGCAAAGCGTTGCGCACTCGATCACATCCAACAACAAGGAAGTCTATCTCATTGTCCTGCTGATCGACGAGCGGCCAGAGGAAGTGACCGACATGCAGCGTTCGGTCGATGGCGAAGTCGTCAGCTCGACCTTCGACGAACCTGCCGCGCGTCACGTGCAGGTCGCAGAGATGGTGATCCAAAAGGCCAAGCGGCTCGTCGAGCATAAACGCGATGTGGTCATCCTGCTCGACTCGATCACCCGATTGGCCCGCGCCTACAACACGGTCGTCCCCAGCTCCGGTAAGGTGCTGACCGGCGGTGTCGATGCCAACGCGTTGCAGCGGCCGAAACGTTTCTTCGGTGCCGCGCGCAACATCGAGGAAGGCGGCTCGCTGACCATCATCGCGACCGCGCTGATCGATACCGGCAGCCGCATGGATGAAGTCATCTTCGAAGAGTTCAAGGGCACCGGTAACGCGGAAATCGTGCTCGACCGGAAACTGTCCGACAAGCGGGTCTTCCCGTCGATCGACATCACCAAGTCCGGCACGCGGAAGGAAGAGCTCATCGTCGACAAGCAGGCGCTCTCGAAAATGTGGATGCTGCGCCGGATCCTCAATCCGATGGGCGTCTCCGACGGTATGGAGTTCCTGCTCGAGAAGCTGAAGCGTACGAAGAACAACAACGAGTTCTTCGATTCCATGAACCAGTAGCGCGATGGCGCCGCTTATACCGGCGAAGTACGGATGCAGGTACGACCCCATGGATAGTGGTGGGGCGTATACTCAACACCATATATTCCGGATTCATGGTTAACAAACTGCAAATGTAGTAGGCACCGGTCCGCGAGCGAAACTAGTTTTCATACCGCATCTTGCGCGGTTGTCTTGATAGGGCGCCGGAACGTCCTAAAAATACGCGAACGGATGCGAAACCAGAAAAAAGGGATGATACTTTAGGTATCATCCCTAATTCTTTCCGTAAGAAATTTTCCTTACGGCAGGAAAATCGTCGATCCCGTGGTTTTGCGGGCTTCCAGATCCGTATGCGCCTGCGCGGCGTCCTTCAACGCGTAGCGCTGGTGGATTTCGATCTTTACGCCTTTCTCGACCGCCTCGAACAGGTCGGTGGCACTGGCCACGAGGTCCTCACGCGACGCGGTATAGGTCATAAGCGTCGGCCGGGTGAAGAAGAGCGATCCCTTGGCGGCGAGCAGGCCCGGATCGAAATTGGTGATCGGTCCGGACGCGTTGCCGAAGGAAATGAACATGCCGCGCGGCGACAGACAGTCGAGCGAGCCCGGATAGGTGTCCGCGCCGACGGAGTCGTAGACGACCGGGACGCCGGCACCGCCCGTGATCTCACGCACTCGGTCGACGAAATTCTCCTCGCGGTAGAGGATAGTGTGATCGCAGCCATGCGCCTTGGCCAGCGCCGCTTTTTCTTCCGATCCCACCGTGCCGATTACCGTCACGCCGAGTTGCTTCAGCCACTGACAGGCGATCAGACCGACCCCGCCGGCCGCCGCATGGAACAGAACGGTTTCCCCGGCTGAAACCCGGTAGGTCGAACGGATCAGATACTGCACCGTCATGCCCTGCAGCATCATCGCCGCCGCCGTTTCGTTATCGATCGAGTCCGGCAGTTTCACGACCTTGTCGGCCGCCATGTTGCGCACTTCGGCATAGGAACCTGGCGGCGGGCAGGCATAGGCGACCCGGTCGCCGGCCGCGAGATCCGTGACCCCGGCGCCGACCTCTTCGACGGTGCCAGCCGCTTCCATGCCGATACCGTGCGGCATCTCCAGCGGATACAGACCGCTGCGGTGATAGCAGTCGATATAGTTGAGGCCGATGGCGCTCTGTTTGAGGCGGACCTCGCCCGGGCCTGGTGCGCCGACCTGGACTTCCTCCCAGCGCATCTCTTCCGGGCCGCCCGGCTGCTGGATTATGATCGCATGTGTCATTCTTATTATCCTGTGTTCGTGGTTTCGATTAACGCAGCGCTGCTGCGAAGGCATCCGCCGTCCGTTGATGGGCGAGCGTCGCGGCATCGGCATCGTAATGGATGCCGTCATTGCGCGTGAAGGCGTGGTTGACGCCGGCGTAGCTATACAGAGTCACGCTGCTGTGTCCGGCCAGACCGTTATTGATCGCGGCCTGTGCCTCCTTGTTCACATACTCGTCTTCTTCGGCCATATGCAGCAGGGTCGGGGCAGTGATGTTCGACGCCAGGTTGAGCTTCTCGTCTAAACCGACCCCGTAATAGCTGACATTGCATTCCGCGTCGGACTGACACGCCATGAGATAGGCAAGCAACCCGTCGAGACAATAGCCCACGGTACCGGTTTTGCCGGTACAGCCCTCGATCCCGCGCAGATGGCTGAGCGCGGCAATCAGATCCTCCATGCCCTTGGCGACATCGAAGCCCTGGTAGAGTTCAAAGGCGCGCTGCCACTCGGCCTCGGTCTTGTCGGTCAGCTGGATGCCCGGTTCTTGGCGCCAGAAAAGGTCCGGCGACAGGGCAAAATAGCCTTGAGCAGCGAAATTGTCGCAATGTTCGCGCATATCCGCGTTGACGCCGAAGATCTCCTGGATGCACAGAATACCCGGTCCACTGCCGCCGGCCGGGGTCGCAAGATAGGCGGAAAATTCACCGTCGCCGCCCGCGACCGTGATGTCAGGCATTCCCTGTCTCCCTGTCCCGATGGATTGTAAGGTTAAGGGAGCTTATCGCGGACAGGAAACAAAGTCATTACGGTGCCAGGTTCGCGTTCCACAGATCAACACACGCGCAACCCCAACGAATAAAGTCGCAAAATATGTTGCTGCGCTGTTGCCGGAGTTGGGACACTGGCGTGCCATTGTTGATGCCAAAAGTCGCGACAAGAACAGACCCATGTCCTTCGATCACAAAACTCTGCCCATATGGCGGCAAGTCGAGCATAGGGTCGGCCTGCTGATTCCGTCATCAAACAGTCAGATCGAGCCGGAATACTACGCAGTGATGCCCCCGTCGGTGAGCGTTCACACCGCGCGTCTGACTTTGATCGAGGTCACGGATGACGGGTTCGCCCGGCAAGATGACGATATTGTGTCGCAGAGCTGTTTGCTGGCGAACGCAAATGTCGAGGCGATCCTGTATTGCATCACATCCGCCAGCTTCTTCATCGGCCGCGATTACGATGCGGCGCTTAAGCAACGGATCGAGAAGGCGACGGGTCTTCCCGTTCTGATCGCCGCACAGACGGTCATCGGCGCCCTGCGGGCTCTCGGCGCAGACCGCATCGCGCTTGCGACGCCCTTCGTGCCGGATGGAACCGGTCGCGCGCAACTTTTTCTCGAAGCCAACGGATTCGAGGTGCTGGCGGCCGGCGGATTGGGCTACACCGATAATTTCGCGATCGCGACCATCGAACCCGAGGCCATTCGACGGCTTGTTCGAACGGTCGACCGGAAGGATGCGGAGGCGATCCTCATTCCCGGCGGCAACATGCCGTGCCTGTCTCTTGTCGCGGAGATGGAAGCGGAATTGGGCAAACCCGTTGTCACCACCAACGCGGCGGGCATCTGGGCCTTGCTGCGGCAACTCGATGTTACCGACCCCATCCAGGGTGCGGGCCAGTTGCTGCGGGACCTGCCGCCGGGATAGTCGCGACCATTCCGTTTTTCGTGTTGCGGCGCTAGCCTGCACGGCTGTTCAATTTTCGCTCGGCGCTTACAGCCCTGGCTGCAGAGAGATTTTGGCGATGACCGATACCCCAACCCCGTTTGGCCACTTCCATCCGCCGCGCGAAGAATGGCTCGCGAAGGCCGAACCGGAGGCGGCGCTCGAACCCGACCTGCCGATCATCGATACGCACCACCATCTGTGGGCGTGGGGCCGGCGCTATCAGTATCTGCTGCAGGAGCTGCGCGCTGATGCCGAGTGCGGCCACAACATCGTCGCGACCGTGTTTGAGGAGTGCCATTCGATGTACCGCGCCGACGGGCCAGAGGAAATGCGGGTCGTCGGCGAGACCGAGTTCGTCGCCGGGATCGCGGCGATGAGCCGGTCGGGTTTTTACGGGCCGACCAAGGTTGCCATCGGCATTGTCGGCGCGGCGGACCTCACTTTGGGTGACGCCGTACAAGAGGTGCTGGCGGAGCAGGTGCGTGCGGGCGGAGGCCGGTTCTGCGGCGTGCGGCATTCCGGCGCCTGGGATGCTGACCCGATTATCGGCACCAACGCCGACCGTCCCGGCCTGTATCGGGAGGAAGGTTTCGGCCGCGGCCTCGACGTACTGGCGGGTATGGGGCTCGTGCTCGACGCGTGGGTTTTCCATACGCAGCTCGATGACGTGATTGCGCTAGCCGGCGACCATCCGGAAGCGTCCATTGTGTTGTGCCATTGCGGCGGCCCGCTCGGCTACGGCCCCTATACGGGTAAACAGGATGATGTGCATCGTGAATGGCTCGCGCGCATGGCTGTGTTGGCCAAATGTCCAAACGTTACCGTGAAGCTTGGCGGCATGATGATGCGGCTCGCCGCCTATGACTACGGCACGGAACCGCGGCCGCCGACCTCCGCCGAATTGGCGGCGCTGTGGCAGCCCTATATCGAACCCTGCATCGAACTGTTCGGGGCCGAGCGCTGCATGGTGGAGAGCAATTTCCCCGTCGAGAAAATGGGCATCGGCTATGGTGCGCTATGGAACACGTTCAAGCGGATCACGGCAGGCGCGTCCGAAGCGGAGAAGGCGGCCATATACAGCGAGACCGCAAAGCGAGTCTATAAATTGGCGGTTTGACGAACACCGCTCGCACCCGACATCGCAAAAGGAAAGAAAGCGACATGCCATATGTTCAGTCCGAAGGGGCGCGCCTGTATTACGAAGTGGCCGGAACGGGGACGCCGATCGTGTTCGTCCACGAATTCTCCGGCGATTTGTGGAGCTGGGAGAAACAGGTACAGCATTTTAGCCGCCGGTATCGTTGTGCAGCGTTCAACGCGCGCGGCTATCCGCCCTCGGATGTGCCAGACGCGGCGAAACAGTATTCCCATATTCAAGCGGTGGAAGATTTAGCCGCGGTGATGGGTCACCTCAAGATCCAAAAGGCGCACATTGTCGGGTGCTCGATGGGATCGCGGACGGTGCTGGATTTCGGTCTCAAATATCCCCGTAAAGCTTTGTCGCTGACCATGATCGGGCTCGGTGCCGGCGGCGACCCGCGCGATGGGGCGGCCTTTAAGCGCGCGGCGGAGGCCCGTGCAAAACTATACGAAGAAGGCGGGCTCGCTGAGGCGTTGGCGGGCATTAAAAAGGCGCACAACCGGATTCAGCTTAAGCGCAAGAACCCGCGGGCGTTCGAGGATTTCTGCCAGCGCTTCATGCGGCATTCGGCGCAGGGCTGTGCGCATGTGACACGCCGGGTGATGGCGCGTCGGCCGTCGCTGTTCGGGATGTCCAAACCGCTGAGCGCGATGAAGGTTCCGGCCCATGTCGTCGTCGGCGATGAGGATCCCGACGCCTTGGAGGCTAGCTTGTTCATGAAGCGGGTCAGTGCCACGGTGCGCCTGTCCGTTGTCCCGGCGACCGGTCATCTGGTGAATCTGGAAGAACCCGATCTCCTGCACCGGCTCACCGAAGATTTTTTCGCCCTCGTGGAATCGAAAAAATGGCGTCCGCGGAGCGCCTGATCGGGTACATGGATCGCAGCCGATGACGGGAGCCGCCCGACTTTGGCGGCGAACCGGACAGGCACCGGGATCATCGGAAAGCGCGGAACATGATCTATCGTGAAGCCGGTCAGTTCAAAACGACCTACGCTGCCGATGCCCGGATTTTCCCGGTCGCGCAGGACCGTATCGTTTTCTGCGTTCTGTTTGCTCTCCTGGTGGTCGTGCCGCCGGCGATAGGGTCCAGCTATCTCTACGACGTAATTCTGTTTCCGATCCTGGGGCTCGCCCTGTGCGCGCTCGGTTTGAACATCCTGACCGGATATTGCGGCCAGCTATCGTTTGGCACGGGCGGGTTCATGGCGATCGGCGCCTATGCCGCGTTCAAGCTGGCTGCACTTTTTCCCTGGATGAATATCTTGCTGATCTTTGGGATGGCCGGTTTGATCGCCGCTTTCTTCGGCGTACTGGTCGGGTTGTCCAGTCTCCGTGTGAAGGGGTTCTACCTGTTGTCGGCGACGCTCGCATTGCAGTTTTTCGTCGAATGGGCGATCGCCAGGATGTCCTGGCTGCGCAGCCATGGCACCACCGGCGAAGGGCCGAGGGACGAGATATTCGCTATTCTGGCCATGGGTCCGAATGCGCCGGTGGAGCGGAAATACCTTTTGATGCTGCTCATCGTGACGGTGATGACCCTGGCGGCGAAGAATCTGATCCGCGGGCGAATTGGCCGTTCCTGGATGGCGACCCGGGATATGGACATCGCGGCACAGCTGATCGGCATCCGCCCGTTCGCGACCAAGCTGTTCGCTTTTGCCGTAAGCTCTTTCTATATCGGCGTCGGCGGCGCGATGAACGCCATCGTCTATCAGGGGTTCGTCGATCCCTCGGCATTCGAATTGTTCGCCGCGTCTTTCCCGGTTCTGTTCATGATCATCATTGGCGGCCTGGGCAGCATTCTCGGAACATATCTCGGCGTCGCCTTCATGGTCATCGTGCCTGTCGCCCTGCGCAATTTGTTTCCGGCGGTCGGCCTCGAAATCCCGCCGCATATTTTGCAACATGTGGAGTTCATGCTGTTCGGCGGACTGATCGTGCTGATCCTGATCTACGAACCCCGCGGTCTGGCCGGCCTCTGGCACATCGCGAACGAGAAACTCCGCCGCTGGCCCTTCGCACATTAAGACGCCTGCCTTTGCTATTTAAAAAAGGGACACAATAATTATCTCGCGACGGAATTAAGTCTCTTCTCCCCGCATTTACGGGAAGCCCAGTGCACCATCGGCTGGTGGACGTGTAAAAGAGATGGCACTGATGAGCTTATGCGCGGTAGCGACCGGCGTAGAACAGAGGCGGTCAGATGTACAGAGTTGCCGTTATCGGGCGCGGATTGATCGGCAGCGCCGCAGCGCGCCACCTGACCGAGATGACCGACGGGGTCGTCGTCGTCGGTCCCGACGAACCGGCGGAACGCAGTTCACATACGGGTGTTTTCGCCAGCCACTATGACGAAGGGCGAATGGCACGGATCGTTGATCCGATGCCAGAATGGTCGATCACCGCCAAGCGCTCGATCGCCCGGTTTGGGGACTTGGAACGACGATCCGGCATTGCCTTCTTCACACCCGCCGGGTATTTGGGCCTCGGCGGTCCGGGCATGTCGTATAATGACGCCTGCGCCAAGGCCGGCGCGACGCAAGGGGCAACATTGCGGCGGCTCGACGCGGCTCAGATAAGAACGGCATTTCCGTTCCTGAATGTTCTCGACAAAGCGGATGGGCTGACGGAGACAGGATCGGCCGGATATATCAGCCCGCGGGGTCTGGTCGCGGCGCAAACGGAAATCGCGGCAAAAGGCGGCGCTGTCCTGTTGAGAGACGCTGCGCAATCCCTGCGTCCCGTGTCCGGCGGTATCGAAATCGCAACGATGGGTGGCGACACCGTCAAAGCGGACAAGGTGATCGTCGCCACGGGTGCCTTTACGCAAGCCTGGAGCCTCATCGAAAAGAACCTTAACCTAAAGGTCTATGGGCGTACTGTCGTGTTGGCCCGCATCGATGAGGCATTACTGGCCGAATTCGACGGCATGCCGACCATGATTCACTGTGAAAGCGATGCGTATATCCTGCCGCCCATCCGGTATCCCGACGGACACCACTACCTGAAACTGGGGAACGGATCCGACCGGGATGAACGCTTGTCGTCACCGGAGAAACTGGACCGTTGGTTCAAGAGCGCCGGGTCGGAGAGCGATCGGCGTGATTTTACGCGCCTGATGAAATCGATCTTTCCGGCGTTGCAGGCGTGTGAACATTGGCGCACGGATACCTGTGCCACGACCTACACGGCGAGCAGGCTTCCCATTATCGATTTTGTCGATAACGACCGGGTTCTGGTTGCCGTCGGCGGGTGCGGCAAGGGCGCGAAGGGCTCCGATGATTGGGGGCATATCGCCGCGACGACGATACTCGACGCGCCCAGGGATCATTCCATTGCAAGAGACAAGTTACGGTTCTCCTGAGGCTGGCTTGGTTGGCGTGTCAGCATGGAAATAGTGGGCGAAACGCCCAATTTCTTTTCGACAAGTCGTATTTAACATATTGCTATTACGTAATTATCTGTTCGTTCGACGACCTAAATTTTGTTTGAACCTATGGCGTTAGGGTGAAGGCGAACCGGGCCTCATGGGCGAGCAGTTTTTTCTTGGTCGGCAGGCCGTCACCGCCGGAGAAGCCGCCGAGCGATCCGCCTGCGGCAAGCACCCGGTGGCAGGGCACGATGAGCGGAATAGGGTTGCGGCCGCAGGCCTGGCCGACGGCGCGGGGATTGCCGTCGATGTCTTTGGCTATGTCGCCGTAGGTCCGGGTCTGGCCGAAGGGAATCGCGAGCATGGCTGTACGGACTTTGGCCTGGAACGGCGAGTCGATCGGGGCAAGCGGCAGTTCGTAGGGATCGGCGCCGCCTTCGAAGTAGGCGCGGGTCCAAGCCTCAGTCTTCCGTGTCAGGTCCGACGGATCGTCGGGCGCTGATGCCGGGCCGAAACTGAATCGGCTGATCCGGTCCCCGTCCGCGATGACATAGAGCGGGCCGATGGGGCTGTCGAAGGTCTGAACCGGCATCCGATTACCGCGTCGCCAAATCGGTGCGCAGCGCGTCCGGATCGGTGAGCGGCGGCGAGCAGGTTTGGCCCTCGCAGACATAAGCGGTCGGCTTGCCTTCGACCTGACCTTTGCCGTTAGCGGGATGGCTTTCCGGCAAGGCTTCATCCGGGGCGATCACCATCACGACCCGGTTCGCCAGGCTATTGTCGTAGACCGCGCGCAGCAGGGCGCTGGTCGCGCGATCGCCACGGTCGCCGACCACCACGATCTGCAACGCGTGCAACATCAGATCGTTGCCGTTGATCAGGGTCGCTAGCGGGAAGATGTTGCGTTTCAGTTCGCCGGAGAAAGCGAAAAT
>CAJWOT010000172.1 GCA_913044215.1 uncultured Rhodospirillaceae bacterium
GATTATGGTGAAATGCTTTTCTGCGCTGCTGCCCCGCAATGACGAGGTAATAGAAGCCGGGCGCCATTTGTCGCGCCGCATCATTCCCGGTTTCATCCACACACTACAATAGATGATGGGACAGGAAGTTTACGAACAATACGGCAACCGGGCGCGAACGCTTGTGGATACGCTGCGCGCGGTCCATGGCGAAAGTTTAACCTGGGGCGAAGTCTATGCGGATCATAGCTGTCAAATTGTCGTCGAGGAGGTCCTGATCGCCATCGCACACCATTTCGGCGACATGGCGAAACGCCGCAATTGGATTATCGATGTGATAGACGCTCATATGCCGGTGACCACGAAAGAGGCTGAAAAAGCCTGGCATTTTGGCGACGGCTGTTTCCACACCTTGATGAACGCTTTGTACGGCGACCTTCGCAGTCCGCTCGGCAGCGATGAAGCCCGTGTGAACCTGTCGATAAATCATGGCGAGGACAATATCGCCGCCTTGGAAACCCTGTTCGCCGGTCTACACCAAGACCATGCGGACCTGATGATGGCTGGGAGACTATAGAGAGATGGAATTACCGCAGCATGGCCGTTACGACTACTCACCGATCGTCGAACGTCCCGACTATTCATGGCCTGACGGAAAACGGCTGGCATTCTTCTTCGCCGTCAATATCGAACATTTCGCCTTCGGCGAAGGCCGCGGCCACACCCCGACGGCTCCGGGCGCGGAGCCCGATCAGCGCAACTATGCCTGGCGCGACTACGGACTGCGGGTCGGCATCTGGCGCATATTCGAAATGATGGACGAACTTGGCATACCGGCCTGCCATCTGCTCAACACGACGGTGTTCGACCATGCGCCGCAGATCGTCGAAAAGTGCATGGCGCGCGGCGATACATTCATCGGTCATGGCCGCACCAATTCCGAAGCGCAAGGCGACTACGACGAAGCGGGTGAGGCTGCGCTGATCCAGGAAGCGACCGATCTCATTCAAAAACATACCGGCAAACATCCGGGCGGCTGGATGGGACCGTGGATTTCCGAAAGTCTGACAACGCCGGATTTGCTGAAGGAAGCGGGCTATAGCTTCATTATGGATTGGCCGTGCGACGACCAACCCTTCTGGATGCGGACCCGTTCCGGACCGCTGCTGTCCGTCCCCTACCCGATCGAGGTCAACGATTCACCCGCTATGCTGAACCGCCGGCATACCCCGCAGGAATTCGCACAGATGGCGATCGACCAATTCGAGCAGATGTTGAAAGATTCCGAAAAACAGCCTCTGGTCTGCGGTCTGTCGACCCACACGTTCGTCGTCGGACAGCCCTTTCGGCTGCCCTATCTGCGTCAAGCCCTCGAACACATCGTCAACCATCCGGACGCCGACAAGGTCTGGTTCACGAACCCGGCCGCAATTGCAGAGCATGCCGCCAATTTGGCGCCGAACATCGTTCCGGGTGATCCGCGCGCATGACTGGAGACGATGCCGACATAGAGATTGGAATCGATATCGGTGGCACCTTTACCGATATCGTCTGCCGACGCCGCGGCGAACCGGATACGATCTTCAAGCTGCCGACAACCCGAACCGATCCCGGGCAAGCCGTCCTGCAGGCGATTGAGCAGCTGGCGCCGGACTACCCACCGCAGGCCATAAAACGGTTCGTGCATGGCACCACGGTAGCGACCAACGCGGTGCTGGAGCGCAAGGGTGCAAAAACGGGGTTGCTGACCACGGAAGGCTTCAAGGACGTTCTGGAAATCGGCCGCCAGATACGCCACACCCTCTATGACGTGATTCTGGAACCGGAGACACCGGTCTTCCTCGCCCCGGGCGCCCGCAGGATCGAAATCCCCGAGCGTCTCGATGCGAGCGGGCACGTGTTGACCCCGCTCGACGAGCAAGCGGTATTGGACGCGGCCGAGAATCTCGCGGCCGACGGTGTCGAGGCGATTGCCATCTGCTTCCTTTTCGCCTTTCTCAACCCGACGCACGAACGTCGCGCGCGCGAACTCATTTCTCAGAATCATCCCGATATCTCCATCTCTCTGTCGAGCGATGTCGACCCGGCTTTCCGGGAGTATGAGCGCACCGTCGCCACCACGTTCGACGCCTACATCAAGCCGATCGTCGACGGGTATCTCGACCGGCTGGAGGACAATCTGCGGAAGGCGGGCGTCCCCGCACCGCTGCAAGTCATGCAGTCGCGAGGCGGTGCCGCCGGCGCGCCGGTCGTCCGTCGCCGACCGGTCCGCATGTTTCTGTCCGGTCCGGCCGCCGGCGTTATCGGCGGCCAGGCCGCGGGCGAAGCGGTCGGCAGCACGGAACTGATCACCGTCGATATCGGCGGAACGACCTCCGATATCGCGCTCATCCAGGGCGGCAGCCCGATCCTGAGAGCCGAAGGGATCGTCGATGGCTATCCGATCCGCGTCCCCATGGTCGACGTCAACCCTGTCGGTGCCGGCGGCGGCAGTATCGCCTGGATCGACGAAGCCGACGGCTTACGGGTCGGCCCGCAATCGGCAGGTTCCGAGCCGGGACCAGCCTGCTATGGGCAAGGAGGCGAAAACGCGACGGTTACTGACGCATCCGTCGTGTTGGGCTATCTCGACCCGGACAATTTCGCGGGCGGAACGCTGCCGCTCGACCCCGACGCCGCGCGGCAGGTAATCGAGACCCGCGTCGCCAAGCCATTGGGTCTGGCACTCGAGGAAGCAGCGTTGGGGATCCACAGGGTCGTCAATGCGCAAATGGCCGAAGGCATCCGTCTGGTATCCATTCAGAAAGGGTTTGACCCGCGGGAGTTCTCTTTGGTCGGCCTCGGCGGGGCTGGGCCGCTGCACGCTGCAGCTCTTGCGGAAGAACTCGGTATTACCCGCATTCTTGTGCCACGCTATCCCGGCGTACTGTCGGCGGCCGGACTGCTCGCCGCGCCCGTCGAGCACGAAATGTCGGCCAGCTTTGCGCGGGCGCTGGACGGGCTCGATATCTCAGATGTCCGTTCCGTCCTCGATATGCTGGACGCGCGTGCCGGCGAATTGATGCGCGAGGACGGTGTCGCACCGGATGCGTTTGCGGCGCAGCATGCGGCCGATATTTGCTTCATCGGCCAGTCTTATCATCTCGAGGTTCCCCTCGATCTCGCGGCGGACTCACCTCTGGAAACCCTGCGGCAGGCATTCCACGCGCTGCACGACAGGATCTACGGTTACAGCGCAGGTACGCCGGCCCGCATCGTCAATTTGCGCACTGTGCTGCGCGCCGGCGGTGAGAGTGAACCAGCCGACGTTCCAACCGCGGATGAAGGCGGTGCTGCAACGGCTTCCCGAACCGTGTTGTTCTCGAATGCGCCCGTCGAAACGGCGGTCTACGCCCGCGACACCCTTCCCGCAGAGGCCAGGATTACCGGTCCGGCAATCGTCGAACAGGCGGACACGACGACACTGGTTCCCCCCGGCTGGTCAGCCGTTAACGGCGCGGGGAGCACGTTAATTCTAACCCCCAGCCCCTTGGAGCAGTCGCAATGAGCGAACGGATCGACCCCATCACGCTTGAGGTGGTACGCAACAAGCTCGAAGGTATCGCGAACGAGATGCAGTCGACCTTACTGCGGAGTTCCTTCTCACCCATCGTCAAGGAAGGTCTCGACGCCTCCGCCAGCCTCTTCACGGTCGAAGGGGAAACCTTGTCGCAGGCGCTTGCCGTGCCGATCCATCTGGCAACGCTGATCCCGGTCGTCGAAACACTGCTGCGGGAGTTCCCGCTGGCGGAGGCCAAGGATGGCGACATCTATATCCTTAACGACCCGTATCTCGGCGGGACGCATCTGCCGGATATCGCTCTGGTCATGCCGGTCTTTCACGACGGCAAACCAATCGCGCTCAGCGCGGCAATGACCCATCACCAAGATGTCGGCGGCATGACACCGGGATCGGTGCCGACGCACGCCACCGAAATCTACCAGGAAGGAGTCCGCATCCCGCCGCTCAAACTGCGTGATGGCGGCGTGTTGAATGACACACTCATGAAGATGATGCGCCAAAACGTCCGCATGGCGGACTCTTTTGAGGGTGACTTGAACGCGCAAATCGCCGCCTGCACGGTGGGCGCGCGTCGTCTCGGCGAACTCGCGGAAAAACATAATCACGATATCTTGCAGACGATCTTCGCCGCCCTTCTCGACCGATCGGAACGTCTTACCCGTGCGAAGCTGTTAGAGATTCCAGACGGGACATATACCTACACCGAATTTCTCGACAATGACGGCGTCGAAATGGACAAACCCGTGCGCATACAAGTCGCGGTCACGATCGAAGGTGACCGGTTCCATTGCGATTTCACCGGCACCAACGATCAGGTCAAAGGCCCGTTCAACTGCGTACCGTCCGGGGTGGCGGCGGCGACCTGTTTCGCACTGCGTGCCGTCACGGACCCCGACATACCGACGAATGGCGGGTGCTTCCGGCCGCTTGACCTGACCTTGCCGAAGGGCAGCATCGTCAATCCCCAGGAACCTGCCCCGGTGAACGCGCGCACCGCGACGATCAAGCGCATCGCATCCTGCGTCCTCGGCGCCCTGAAAGAGGTGGTGCCGGACAAAGTCCCCGCAGATTCCGGCAACGAACTCCTGATCCTGATGCTGGGCGGCCTGCGCGGTAACGGCGAAAACTATGTCGTCGGCGATATCGTGGCCAGCGGCAGCGGCGCCAGCCACCGTAGCGACGGGGTCGACATGATCGAAACCGATGCGACGAACTGCATGAACCTGCCGGTTGAAGCGCTGGAAATGGATATTCCCGTGCGGATCAATCGCTTCGGCCTCCGACCGAATTCGGGCGGTGCTGGCAAACACCGCGGCGGCCTGGGATGTATCCGGGAATACGAGGTCCTGCGTGGCGACGTTACCGTGACCTATCGGGGCGAGCGCCATGGCGCGCCCGCGGCGGGCTCGCAGGGCGGCGAAGCGGGCGCCTCGGCGCGCGCTACGGTGCAGCGCGCCAATGGCAACACGGAGACGGTGCCATCGAAAGATGTCTTCACCTTGTCGCCGGGCGACCGGCTGTCCATCGAGACCGCGGGCGGCGGTGGATTCGGCGATCCTGCGAAGCGCGATGCCGCTGAAACGGAAGCAGATTACTTGAACGGTAAAGCCCTCAGCCGTTGACTGGTTTGCCGGTGCTCGGTGGCGCACTTTTCTTATCGGTCCAAAATGCGGTGCCCCCCACGGTAATGAAAAGAAACAGAATTAGTCCAAATATCCCGTAGCTGACATCGAACAACAACAGATGGGCTTTAAAAGGGTACCAGGACGTCGCGCCCCAAAGCGCAGCCGTTAAGACAATAACTGATGTGGCCAAACGGACGCTCATTATGGGCACAACAACGATCAAAACCAATCCAACCACGAGTAATACAAAAAGCTCGACGACCTGGAAGTATCCCGGACGGTTGAGCAATTTTTCCAAAATCATCCCTTCGATGGCCTGTACGTGAATTTCCACACCGTTCAAATTGGAGTAAAGCCGCGAAGGGGCAGCGTCGCCGATGCCTTTAGCGGCAGAACCGAATACTACGATCTTGTTCGCAATCCGGTCTGGTGAAATTTCCTTTCGCAGCACACTCCGCACGGAAATTTAACGCGAGGCCGCCCGTTCAGTGAAATACGGGCGCACTTCGCCATGCAAACCTGTAGGCAGTTGGACGGACTCGCCATTCCGTGCCCGAAATCCGATGCTTTCGATCATTCCCTCCGACCGCATGCGAACAATGCTTCGCTCCGCGCCGAACCAGAGACGATAAGTTTCGAGAGCGAGCGATGGATAAGCTCGCCCCTCGGACCAAAGCACGATCTGTACGGTACGGATTACGCCATCGTGCCCATGCATGACATCCAGGAAGCCGTTTCCATCAACTGCGTCCTCTATCACCGGTATGTTGCGGAGCATTTACGCTGGCGTTGATAAATAGCGTTTTGGAACTGTCTGGCTTGTGCGCTCGCGCACGTAGATTTGGACATGGCTGCGTTGCGGGCTGCGATCCGGTTGCTGGGATCTTACGTCGCGCCAAAGCGCGCCCATACCGGCAATAGAGGGAACCTGCTGTAACGCGACGGCAAACCGCTTGTCCTCATCAGCAGTACTCGGTTCCGAAAAAGAACATCGTAAACAACGACTTTCGCGCCCATCTCACGCAACCCGTCGGTTATCTCGGCGAGCAAGCTTCGCGACCAGGGCCATGCCCCGAATTCGACCAAACTCTCCTCGTCCGCCGCGACGATTACGACGGACCGTTCGATATCAGCGGGAAGCGGACGGGGCGACAAGCGCTGATAGGTATCGAAGATCTTCTCGCGGGCTAGATTGACTAATGGCGGATCGAATATCTGCCCACAAAGAAAAAGGGCGAACCCAACGAGCGCCAAAAGGCGAATGAGCAACCGTTTTCCAGAAAAGCGAAATAGCCCCGTTGACATAGCGATATACGAGTACAACACGCATTATGAGAACGCCACAAACATAGAGCGTCACGTGTCGGCTATACCATTGACAGTCGCAACATTAGAATTTTATTTGTACGGCGAATGCCCCTCTCAGCGCCGCTCCCGCAACAAGAACTCGCGGCCGACTTTGACCCTCGGTTCACCGTCATACGAGACAATATCGGCCGTCGCGTAGGTTTCGCTCCAGCGCGCCGGCAAGTAACTGCCGGTACCGACCACATCGATTGGGGCCGATGCGATAGCCATCGCCTTGCATTTGGCCGGACCGAACCCGCTGGAGACGACGATACGTGCTTTCTCGAAACCCGCCTCGTCAAGCGCCTCGCGGAACCGCCAAATCGCCGCCGCCGAGACACCGGGGCCGATCAGGTGGCGTAACTCATTGTCGGTGCGGTAACCGCGGATTGCGTCCGGTACGTTTCGGTCGAGCACCGTATAGGCGGACGCCGTATCCAGACCCTCGATATAGCGGCTCCCCGGTGTATCGAGCCTGAAGGCAACCTTGCCATCCTCGACCATCTCCGGAAATCGGCGGCAGACCTCCAGGGAATCCGTGATCTCTTGCCCAAAATAGTCGGCCAAGACCGTCAGGTTCTCTCCAGGAAAGGTCTCCACGAACATCTCCGCCGCGCGTAAAGTCGAACCGGCGTAGCCGATCAGGGCGTGCGGCATGGTGCCGAGCCCCTTTTCCTGTCCGAAATAATGCGCCGTGGCGTCCGTTGCGTTGCCGATGAAGCCGATCGCATCGACCTTGCGTTTCGCCCGCGCGGAGCCGACCGAGGCCGCGTAGGCCATCATATCGGCCATTTCGGTGCCCGCGCAGTGCCGCGCATCCATCGCCAGAAACGCGGATTTCGGCAGATCCATGCACATGACGCAGGCGTTATACGCTGCGACAGACGCAGGGCCGATTTTTTGCAGGAACAAGGTCTCCAGATCGACCAGATGGAGGAAGGAGCCGCTGATATACATTAACGGCTCACCGGCCCCGACCCATTTGCCCTCCTCATGACAAAGATCGACCTCGAATTCGACGCCGCGCTCACGACCGGTCGCTTCCAGCCACTCCAACGCCAAACGCGGCGCGGTGACGACGGGACGGCGCATAAAGACCGCATAGGTTACGGGCACGTCACCGAAACGGGCGACGGTTTCCTTCGTCCGGTTGAAATAGGCGTCAGCCCAGTCCCGAACGTGATCGGGTGGCCGGCTCATTTCCCGCCCTTCCTTCACCAGGCGCCCCTAGGACGCCTCCGCGATCTGCTTGCCGTTCCCGATGCGCTGATTTTTCAGGAAGTCGGCAACCATGAAGGACAGCTCTAGCGACTGGCTAGCATTCAGCCGCGGATCGCAATGGGTGTGATAGCGTTCCGAAAGCGCCTCGTCGCTGATCGCCTGCGCACCACCGAGACACTCGGTGACGTCCTGGCCGGTCATTTCGATATGGATACCGCCCGCATAGGTGCCCTCAGCCTCGTGTACTTCGAAAAAGCGACGCACTTCCGTCAGCACGCGCTCGAAGGGCCGTGTCTTGTAGCCCGATTGCGACTTGATCGTGTTGGCGTGCATCGGGTCGCAGGACCACACGACGGTCTTGCCTTCACGCTCGATCGCCTTGATCAGGCCCGGCAGGTGTTCATGCACCTTGTCCGCGCCCATGCGGGAGATCAGCGTCATGCGGCCTGCTTCATTGTCCGGGTTCAGCCGGTCGATCAGATCCAGCACCTTGTCCGGCTCCGAGGTCGGGCCGCATTTGATACCGATGGGGTTCTTCACGCCGCGCAGAAACTCGACATGGGCACTATCCGGTTGCCGGGTGCGGTCGCCAATCCACAGCATGTGCGCCGAACAGTCGTACCAATCACCGGTCAGACTGTCCTGCCGGGTCATCGCCTCCTCGTACCAGAGCAACAATGCTTCGTGGCTCGTATAGAACTCCGTCTCGCGCAACTGCGGTACCGCATCGCCCGTGAGGCCACAGGCCGCCATGAAGTTGAGGCTTTCGTCGATCCTATCGGCCAGTTCCGAATATTGCGCACCCTGCGGACTGTCGGCGACGAAATCCATGTTCCAGCGGTTGACCTGGTGCAGATCGGCGAAACCACCCTGGGCGAACGCGCGCAGCAAGTTCAAGGTCGCGGCCGCCTGGTTGTAGGCCTTGACCAGACGGTCCGGATCGGGCTCGCGCCGGTTCTTATCGAATTCGATCCCGTTGATGATGTCGCCGCGATAGCTCGGCAGTTCGACGCCGTCTACCGTCTCCGTCGGCGCGGAGCGCGGTTTGGCGAACTGACCCGCCATGCGGCCGACCTTCACGATCGGGCACGAACCGGCAAAGGTAAGCACCGTTGCCATCTGAAGCAGCACCTTGAACGTGTCGCGAATATTGTCCGCGTGAAACTCCGCGAAGCTTTCAGCGCAATCGCCGCCTTGCATTAGGAACGCCTTGCCCTCCGCGACACGGGCCAGGCGCGCTTTCAGATTGCGCGCCTCACCGGCAAAGACCAGGGGTGGAAACCCGCGCAGTGTTTCCTCAATCCCTTTGAGTTTGCCCTCGTCCGGATAGTCCGGGACCTGCTCAATCTGCTTATCTCGCCAGCTATCCAAGCTCCACGTCGCGCTCATCGCTCTATTCCCTGTATTTGTCCGGTTCCCGAAACCGGGTTGCTATACGCCTATGATGAACGGTTTTCCACCGATTTTTCGTTCGAGTCTGCGTGCAACCCGTTACAATTCCAAGAAATGTGCCGTAAGCTGGCCGTTCTGGCAACCAGACCGGATAATCTTCCGATGACAGATTTGGACGTCGAACTGGAACAATTTCAATCGCTGCTCGATGAAAGCAGCCGGGCGGTGATCTTCACCGGCGCGGGTATCAGCACGGAATCTGGGATTCCCGACTTCCGCAGCCCGGGCGGCGTCTGGAGTACGAACCAGCCAATCGAATTCCAAGATTTCATGGCATCCGAGGCGATGCGCCGGGAAACCTGGAAGCGCAAGATCAATACCGATGTGAGCATCAGCGCAGCGGAACCCAACCGGGGGCACCGCGCCGTGGAAAAACTGGTCCGCACGGGCAAAGTGTCCGCCATTATCACGCAGAATATCGATGGGTTGCATCAAGCTTCGGGCGTACCGGATCAGAAGGTTATCGAGCTGCACGGCAATTC
>CAJWOT010000173.1 GCA_913044215.1 uncultured Rhodospirillaceae bacterium
CGGCTACCTATCCGGGCCCGTCGCGATTGCCATGACACGGACCGGCCTGATGCTGCTGATGGTATTCGCCATCTTGCTCGTTGTTGCGCGCATGCGGTACGCACCGATCGAAGATCTCCTCGCCCTAATCTGGCGCCCGGCGATCGCGAGTGCCACGACCTGGGCAACGGTCAGCCACTTACCGGATCTCGGCTTCGGAGGACATGCTCTGGCCTTGGCGCGCGATGTGATGGTAGGCGTCAGTGTTTTCGTCACCACGGTCGTTTTGCTATGGTTCGTTGCCGGGCGGCCCGAGGGACCGGAACGCAATGTTCTTGCCTTCGCTCGGCAGCGGCTGCGCCGGCTGCTCGGTTGAACCCGGTCTGAGTCCATGCTTCACATCGATAATCTTACATACCGGATCGGCGGAAGGGTCCTTCTCGAAAACGCGACGGCCAATGTTCCCAGCGGCCATAAGGTCGGCCTCGTCGGACGCAATGGGACCGGCAAGTCCACATTGTTGCGCCTTATCATGGGAGAGCTTGAGACCGACAGCGGCAGCATCAATTTGCAGCGCGACACGCGCGTGGGGACGGTGGCCCAGCAGACACCGGAAGGCGACCGGACTCCGCGTGACTTCGTGCTCGAAGCCGATATCGAGCGCAGTGCGCTGTTGGCGGAAGCGGAGACGACTGAAGATCCGAACCGGATTGCCGAGATTCATACGCGGCTGGCGGATATCGGTGCGGAAACCGCGCCGGCGCGCGCCGCCGCGATTTTGGCCGGGCTCGGTTTCGACGAACAAGCGCAAAACAGCCCGTTGGATACATTTTCCGGCGGTTGGCGCATGCGGGTCGCGCTCGCGGCGACCCTGTTCTCGGCACCGGATCTGCTGCTGCTCGACGAGCCCAGCAACCATCTCGACCTCGAGACCAGATTGTGGTTGGAAAGTCATCTGGCGTCCTATCAGGGGACCATCGTGCTCGTCAGCCACGACCGGCACCTGCTGAACACGATTGTCGATACGATCATCCACCTGGACGATCTTCGATTGACCGTCTATCGCGGCGATTACGATCATTTTGAGAAAGAACGGCGCCAGCGCCAGGAACTGCGCGCCGCGGAGTTCGCAAAACAGCTGGAACAGCGCCGCCACATGCAGGCGTTCATCGACCGGTTCCGCTATAAGGCGAGCAAGGCGCGTCAGGCGCAATCCCGGATCAAGGCGCTGGAACGCATGGATGAACTGCGCCCGGTGCGACCCGACCATGAAGTTGCGTTCGATTTTCCCGACCCCGAGCAGATGGCACCGCCCCTGATCGCGCTCGACAATGCGAGCGTCGGCTACGCGGAAGACCAGCCGGTGCTGACGCGGCTTGGTCTGACTTTGGATATGGATGACCGGATCGCGCTGCTTGGCGAAAACGGCAACGGCAAGACGACCCTGCTGCGGCTGCTTATGGGTGAGTTGAAAGCCATGTCGGGGTCGGTCCGCCATTCGTCGAAGATGCGCGTTGGCTACTTCGCACAGGAGCAGGCCGATGCTTTCGACGCGGCCCGCACAGCGCGCGAGGAACTCGCGTTGCGGATGCCGGATGTGCCGGAGACGAAATTGCGTTCGCATCTTGGCCGTTTCGGGTTTACGCAAGACCGCGCCGATGTGAAAGTCGGCTCTTTATCCGGTGGTGAGAAGGCGAAACTCCTGTTCGCCTGCATCACCCGGCATGCGCCGCATGTCCTGCTATTGGACGAGCCGACCAATCACCTCGATATCGATTCCCGGCAGGCGCTCGTTGGCGCGATCAGTGCTTTCGAGGGTGCGGTCATTTTGGTGACGCACGACCTTCACTTGGTTGAATTGTGCGCAGACCGGTTGTGGGTGGCGCGCGACGGAACCTGTAAATCCTTCGAGGGCGATATCGCCGACTACCGTAAGACAATTCTGGAAGCGAGGCGCGCCGCGCGCCGCAAGGATCGCGATGACCGGTCTTCGAACGGCGCCGGCTCAGACCGCCGCGAGGCCCGCCGCGCCAGCGCCAGCGCTCGGGCGGCCCGCGCGTCGCATCGCAAGGCGGCGGCCGCCGCCGAGCGTGCGCTCGAAGCGTTGGGCAAGGAGAAGGCCATCGTCGAGGCGAAGTTGGCGGACCCCGCGCTCTATAAGGGCCCAGGAGTTGAGATCGCATTGCTGAACAAACAGCTGGCTGACCTCGATCGGAAGATTAGCGACGCCGAAGCGGCATGGATCGCCGCCGAAGAAGCGATCGGCTAGAGATACATCCAAGAGAAGCGGGGAGGAGCGTGACAGCATGCTGACGGCGGACTCGGAACGGCCGCAAGTGGCGGTAAAGACGGCGGGTGAGGGCACGGCCTACATCCTGCTGCATGGCGGCATGGGGTCGTGGAACCACTGGGCGCGCAATATCGACGCGCTGGCGGATCACTTCCAGGTGCGCGCCGTCGATCTGCCAGGCTATGGCGACTCACCGGATGTCGACAAAACGATGTCTGGCGAAGAATACAGAGGGTTGGTCTGCCGGGCGATTGGCGAGATGCTGGACGGCGATGAACCTTTCCACCTTACGGGGTTCTCCTTCGGCGGCGCCTTGAGTTCCTGCATCGCAGCGCATTTCGGTGACCGGGTCAAAGGCCTGTCGCTGATCGGATCCGGTGGCTTCGGCAAACAAGCAGGCCGTCCGCCGGTGAACACGCGCAGCTACAAATCAGCCGGCGACGATGAGGCGAAATACCGTGAAATCGTGCACGGCAATCTGCTGGCTTTCATGCTGACCAATCCTGAATCGATCGATGACACCGCGGTTGACTATCACGGCGGCAACGTCCGTCGCACCCGGTTCGACAGCCGCAAGGTCAGTTTGGGCGACACGCAGCGAACTGACCTGGCCAGGATCACCTGTCCGCTGCAGCTTATTTGGGGGTCGGACGACATCACCGCCTATCCTTCCATCGAGGATCGGGTTGCGATGTGCCGCGAACGCGTCCCGGATCTGCGGATCGACGTGATCCCGGGGGGCTCGCATTGGGCGATGTACGATAGCGCCGAAACGGTGAATGCACTGCTGCTCGACTTTCATTTGGGCTTGGCCAATTGACGCTATGGGCGCCTTAACGCACTCTGGCTTCGGCTAGCAGGAGGGAATTTCATGCGGTTTCAGGACAAAGGCGTTGTCGTCACGGGGGCCGGCGGCGGTATCGGCCGCGCGGTGTGTCTGGAGTTCGCTAAGGAAGGTGCAGTCGTTGCCGCATGCGATGTCGATATCGCGATGGCCGAGCGGACGGTTGAAGCGGTCGCCAAGGAAGGCGGTCGGGCGCATCCCTTTGCCTTGGACGTGACCAATCCAGACGCGGTGGCCAACGGTATGGCGGCGGCGAAGCAGCAGATCGGCGGACTCGATGTGCTGGTCAACAATGCGGGCGTGCGCGAGATCGTGCCGGTGCTGGAGCTGTCCTACGAGGAATGGAGCCGGGTCATCAACGTCAATATCACAGGTGTGTTCCTGTGCGCGCAAGCCTTTGCGCGGGAGGTTATCGCGGCGGGCGGCACGGGCGCCATTGTCAATCTTGCGTCAACTCTGGGCGTGATGGCATCGCCGAACCGGGCGGCCTATACCGCCTCAAAGCATGCCGTTACCGGACTTACGAAGGAAATGGCGATGGAGTTTGGCGAGAAAGGCATTCGCGTCAATGCCGTCGGCCCGGGCGTTATCCGGACACCGATGACCGAGCGGTATTTCCAATCGGAGGATTATGCCGAGACCATCCGCAGCATCCATGCGCTGAATCGCTGGGGCGAGCCGCCCGAAGTCGCAAAGGCGATCGCCTACCTGGCCTCCGATGACGCGAGTTTCGTGACGGGCACGACCCTGTTGGTCGATGGCGGCTGGACAGCGGGTAAGAAGCTTTGAAGCTGGGCATCGTCTCCGATCTGCATTGCAATATCGCAGGTTTGAACCGGGCACTGGAGCTGATGGGGCCGGTCGATGATCTCTTGTGCCTGGGTGACAGCATCTTTGAATACCGGTTTTCCAACGAGGTCGTCGCCACGCTTCGGGATAGCGGATTCCATACCATCAAGGGAAATCACGAGGAGGTCTTTCTGGGACCGCTGGGCGAACGGGCCCGTTCCCGCGAGGGTATCGATCCGGAGCTGTTGCAATGGCTGGACGATCGGCCCTGGCGTCTGGAACTGCAATATGGCGACAAGAAAGTCCTGATGGTGCATTCGACCGCCTGGGAGCCTTATGGCGAGTATGTCTATCCGCACAGCCCCAGCCTGGCGCGTTTCGGCGAGGAGGATGCGGATTTTGTGCTGTTCGGGCACACACACCAGCAGCTTGCCGAGCGGTTCGGGCGGGTTCTGGTGATTAATCCCGGTTCGACCGGCGACGGCCGCGATCCGCGCAACGACCGGCAATTGAGCTGCGCTGTGCTGGATACGGAATCCGCCGAGGTGACCATCATCGATTTTCCCGACCCGGCCCGCGAAGGGATTGGCGTCGCAGCGGGCTAGTCAGGTCATTGGAGCTTGCGGGTCTTCCGGTTAAGCGGTCTTTGATGACTTCCGCGGCAGCGGAACACGCCAAATCACGAACAGGTCTGTTGCTCCTTAGAATTGCGGACTAAGATGCCCCATTCCTAATTTGGAAACGGGAATGGGCGCGGACGCAAAAAAAGCATCATCGGCTGAAAATCATGGGAATCCAGCCGCCCGATCGCCGCGTGGTACCGTCGGGGTCGGGCGTATTACGTTGGATTCGCCTGACCGGTTCTTCAATCGGGAACTTTCCTGGCTGGCGTTCAATGAACGGGTGCTGGAGTCTGCGGAAAGCAAGAAACACCCGTTGCTCGAACGGCTTCGTTTCCTTGCCATCTCCGCAAACAATCTCAACGAATTCTTCATGGTGCGGGTCGCCGGCCTGCGCGGCCAGGTCGAGGCCAAGGTCGATATCCCGAGTCAGGAAGGACTGACACCGCAGCAGCAACTGGAACTGGTCAATGCGCGGGCCATGAGTTTGATGCACAACCAGCAGAAATGCTGGCGCCGCATCGTCCGGCAGCTGCATGACGAGAACATCCATATCCTAGAGACGACCGATCTCCGGCCGGCGGATCGCCGATGGCTGAGAACCTATTTTCTCGAGAAACTGTTCTCCGTGCTGAGCCCGATCGCCGTCGACCCTGCACATCCATTTCCCTTTATTCCCAATCTCGGATTCGCCCTTGTCGTTGCCTTGCGGAAGGGACGGCGGAAGGAGACGTTGAACGCGCTGGTGGCGCTACCGCACTTGGTGGAGCGTTTCATCCGGCTGCCCGGCAAAGAGCACCGTTTCGTCGCGCTGGAGACGGTCGTAGCATTGCATGTGCAGAAGTTGTTCCCGGGCTTCAGAGTCGTCGAAGTCGGCCAGTGCCGAGTGCTGCGCGACAGTGATATCGAGATCGAGGAAGAGGCCGAAGATCTCGTCCGGCTATATGAAAGCGCGCTGAAGGAGCGCCGCCGCGGTTCGGTCATCCGCCTGACGATCAATGACGACATGTCCCACGATTTGAGACAGTTTCTCGTCGACGGCCTCGACGCGGCGCCGGAAACGGTGTTTGCATTGAAGGGGTTGTTGGGGCTCGCGGACACCGGCGAATTGATCGTCAGCGATCGACCGGATTTGGTGTTTCCGCCCTATGCGGCGCGGTTTCCCGAGCGCGTCCTCGATTTCGGCGGCGATTGTTTCCAGGCGATCAAGGCCAAGGACTTCGTCGTTCATCATCCTTATGAGAGCTTCGACGTGGTGGCTCAGTTTCTACGTCAGTCGGCAGACGACCCCAACGTCATCGCGATCAAGCAGACCTTGTACCGGACAAGCGAAAATTCGCCGATTGTCGCCGCGTTGATCGATGCGGCTGAAGCCGGAAAGTCAGTGACCGCGTTGGTGGAGGTGAAAGCCCGGTTCGACGAGGAACGCAATATCCGTTGGGCGCGCGATTTGGAGCGGGCGGGCGTGCAGGTCGTGTACGGCTTCGTCGATTTGAAAACCCACGCGAAAATCTCCCTGGTCGTCCGCCGTGAGGGCGATCAATTCCAGAGCTACTGCCATTTTGGGACCGGCAACTATCACCCGATCACGGCGCGCAGTTATACGGATCTCTCCTTTTTCAGTTGCGATCCCGCGCTGTGCCGGGACGCGGCTGGATTGTTCCATTTCACGACAGGGACAGCGGGGCCCAGCAATCTGGAAAAGCTGTCGGTTTCGCCCGTAAATTTGCGAGAGACACTCCTCGAACTGATCGGTGATGAGGTCCGCTTTGTAACCCAAGGGCAACCGGGCACCATCTGGGTAAAACTCAATTCGCTGGTAGATGGCGAGATTATCGATGCGTTGTACAAGGCGTCGCAGGCTGGCGTTAACATTCACCTGGTGGTGCGTGGCATCTGCTGTCTGCGGCCGGGCGTGCCGGGCCTGTCGGACAACATCACGGTGCAGTCCATGGTCGGCCGGTTTTTGGAGCACGCACGAATTGTTTGTTTTGGACGTGGACATGCGTTGCCATCGGAGAATGCCAAAGTTTTCATTTCGTCGGCCGACTGGATGCCGCGCAATCTGGATCGGCGGGTCGAAATCATGGTGCCGATTGAGAATCCGACGGTCCACCGCCAGATTCTTGAACAGATCCTGGAACACAATCTCAAGGACAAGGCGCAATCTTGGGTCCTGCAGCCGGACGGCGCCTATCGGCGTTTGTCACGGAACCCGCGCAGCTTCAGCGCTTACGATTACTTTATGACCAACCCCAGCCTGTCGGGACGCGGTTCCGCGCGCCTAACGCCGGAAGCGGGATGCGCGCCGGCACCACCGCCGCAAGGCGAATTCGGGATTGCGCGCCCGGCGGCGGAATAGTCAGCCGAGCGCCTGTTTCAGACGCGCCAGCGCCTGTTCCGGCCCTGGAAGGCCGAACCGGAGCCATTGCGGCCGGTCGGGAAATCGCCGTACGAAGATGCCCGCTTTGCCGAGCCGTTCGAAAACGTCGCGCGCGGACTCTGATTGGACCAAGCGGAACAGCGCGGTGCCGCCGATCACGGTCATCCCGGCCCTCTCCAACACATTGTCCAAAGTCGTTGCCTGGGCCTTTAGACGCCTCCGCGTTTCCTCGATCCAGATCGTATCGGTCATGGCGCGCGCACCGAGCTCCAACGCCGGACCCGATACCGCCCAAGGCCCCAGCCTCTCTCGCAGCGAGGCGATGACCGGTACTGCGCCCGCGGCGAACCCCAACCGCAAACCGGGAAGGCCGAAGAATTTCCCAAAGGATCGAATCGACAGTATGGGTGCGCCCGCTAGGCGCGGCGGGACCGCACAAGACGGATTTAGGTCCGCGAACGCTTCATCGACGATTAACAACCCGTCCGGCTTTGGCAGGGACTGGGCCAAATCGATCAGTTCGCTGGACGCGATTGTTCGCCCGTCGGGATTGTTGGGGTTGACCAGGACCACAGTATTGGCCCCTTGGGCTTCCGAAAGTGACGAAATGGTCGTCACCTGCTGTGCCGAATCCGCCCAAAGCCTTGCATGCTCCTCATATGTCGGGCCGAGGACGGCAATAGTTCGGCCCCGCAGGATGGTGGGCAGCAATTGCAGCACTGCCTGCGATCCCGGGGCCGCGATGATATCGGCGCCTTCCGGGACATCGTAATAGCGGCGTGCCGCAAAAATCAGCGCGTCATGTGCGTCCGCTTGGGGCAATTGTTGCCAGGCAGATTCACTGAGCGTCGTGTCCGGATAGGGTGCGGGGTTTATGCCGGTTGAAAGATCGAGCCAGCCATCCTTCGGCCGCCCGAATAGGCATTCCGCTTCCTGCAGATTTCCCCCGTGATACGCCGTCGTCGAACCCATGCCGCCGCTCATTTCCACAAACCGCCAGAAATCTCTGGCGAGCACGCTTTCGCAATGACTACCATTGCCATCTTGGTCAGTCGAATGAAGGAATGCGTTGTGAGCGGATTTTCTATCGAATTCAATACATTTACGATTCTGGGCCGTTGTCCGAAAACCGGTGCACTCGGTGTCGCGACGTCGACCGGAGAGATGGCCGTCGGATCGCGCGTGCCGTTTGTCAAGACTGGGGTCGGTGCGGTGGCGACCCAGGCGCTCACGGATCCGCGACATGGTCCGAAAGGCCTGACCATGCTTGAGGACGGGTTGTCGGCAGCGGATACCCTTGAAAAACTGGTCGCCTCGGATCCGCATATCGAGACCCGTCAAATCGGCGTGGTCGACGGGCAAGGGCGCACGGCGGTCCGGACGGGCAGCGAGAATCGCGATTGGAAAGGGCATCACGAAGGCGATCAATTCATCGCCATGGGCAATCGGCTGACCAGCGAGGCGACCGTGACTGCCATGGCTGAGGCCTATCGTGCCAGCACCAACGAGGCCCTGGAAGTGCGGCTCATGCTGGCGATCGAGGCGGGTCGCGATGCCGGTGGGCAGCATGGCGGTCAGCGCTCGGCGGCGATCAAGGTTTGCGACGATCTGGAATATCCGATCGTCGATCTGCGCGCCGACGATTACGACGATCCGGCCGCCGAACTGCGCCGTCTCTTCGACACCTACAAGCCGCGCATCCCCTACTACCGGGTGCGGGCCGCGGATCCGTCGATCGGGCCCTTTTACCTGTGGAAAGAGAAGCAGGGATTGTAGGGTCCGTGTCCGTCTCGAGGATACGCGTTGGCGATATTGAGATATTGCATCGCTGGGACGGCGTCGCGGACGGTCCGGTGGTGGTGATGGCGCACGCCATGGGTACCAGCCATCGGCTGTGGGATTGGCAGGTCCCGGCACTGGAAGACCGGTATCGGATACTGCGCTATGACTGGCGCGGCCACGGCGATACCAGCGCTCCGCCGGGCGCCTACACACTCGATCAGTTCGTTGGTGACGCGGTAGGTCTGATGGATGCGTTAGGCCTCGACCGTGTCCATTG
Organism: uncultured Rhodospirillaceae bacterium; assembly: GCA_913044215.1. Classification (GTDB taxonomy): domain Bacteria; phylum Pseudomonadota; class Alphaproteobacteria; order UBA8366. The sequence goes on from CAJWOT010000173.1 coordinate 8,965, forward strand.
GGTTGGAATCTCGACGGGCGGGATGATCGGGCAGGGGCTTGGCATCGAACATCCGGACCGGGTCGCCTCTTTGTCGCTGTGCAACACAACGCCGCAGGCGAACGAGGCTTACAAGGATTTCGTCGTCGAGCGGCACAGGGTCGTGCGCGAAAGCGGCATGGTGCCGATCTGGGAGATGACGGACCGGCGTTGGTTCACGGAGGCCTTCGCGGAAGCGGCCAACGCTGATTACCACGCGGTCCGCGAGGTGTTCATCCGGACCTCTGTGCAAGGCTATATCGGGGCGACATCGGCGACCGCGCAACTCGACTATAAGGATCGGCTGCATCTGATTTCAGCGCCAACGCTGGTGTTGGGCGCTGGGGACGATCCCGCAACTCCACCGGAACATTCGCAAAAAATTCATGAGCGGATCACTGGATCGAAACTAGTGATGTTGCCCGGTCAGCGGCATTTCTCGAATGTCGAGGTGCCGGATCAGTTCAACCCGCCATTGCGCGCGTTTTTGGATTCGGTTTCCTAATCTTTGTCGATCGAAACCGTGCTCGTGAGCACGCCTTTCCGGTCGAACAGTTTCAAAAGATCGCCGTCATGGACGATTTGGATGCAGTATTCGTGCCCGCGCAGCCAGGTTTCGTATGCTTGGCAATACAGATCCTCATCGACCCACCAGCGTCCATCGTCCTTTGAA
>CAJWOT010000174.1 GCA_913044215.1 uncultured Rhodospirillaceae bacterium
AAAAAGGACAGACACGCTGAGTTCCTCACAGAAAAAGCAACCGGCGACCGAAACGAACGCTGACCTTGAATCCGCGTCCCGCGTGCTGTCGCTCGAAGCGGAAGGTATTCGCGCCCTCGCCGACTCATTGGACGATAAATTCATCGCTGCGGTGGACAGGCTTTCAACCGTTACGGGCCGGGTCATCGTAACCGGCATGGGAAAAAGCGGACATATCGCCCGCAAGATCGCTGCCACACTGGCCTCGACCGGCACGCCCGCCTATTTCGTTCATCCCGGCGAAGCGAGCCATGGCGATCTGGGCATGATCGCGCATGACGACGCGGTCCTCGCCTTGTCGAACTCCGGCAATACGCAGGAGTTGAACGACCTAGTGGAATATACGCGGCGGTTCTCTATCCCCCTGATCGCGATCACCGCCCGGTCCAAGAGCATGATTTCCGAACTGGCCGACGTCGCTCTCATCCTGCCCTCCGTGCCGGAAGGGTGCCCGATGGGCCTCGCACCGACTACCTCGACGACAATGCAGCTCGCGCTGGGCGACGCGCTCTCTGTTGCCTTGCTGGAACGCCGTGGCTTCTCCCCTTCGGATTTCCAGGTATTCCATCCGGGCGGACAGCTTGGCAGCAACTTGCAAAGGGTAAGCGACCTTATGCACAGCGGAGACGATATGCCGCTGACGACGCCCGATACGCCGATGAGCGAAGCAATCCTGGTCATGACGGAAAAGCGCTTCGGCTGCGTCGGTGTCGTGGATGAGGACGGCCGCTTGATCGGTGTCATTACCGACGGTGATTTGCGTCGGCACATGACCACCGAAATGCTGTCAGAGCGCGCAGGCGACCTGATGACCAGCAACCCCCGCACGATCCGGGCAAATGCGTTGGCGGCAGAAGCCGTCGCCTTTATGAACACCAGCACACCGCCCTTTTTATGCGTCTTCGTCGTCGAAAAGGCCGACACGGGCGCCCGGCCAATCGGCATCCTGCATATGCACGACTGTTTGCAGGCAGGCGTCCGGTAGCAATGGCGGCGACAATCCAAAGGGATGTGTGTTTCACCAGAGACTTGAACTTGTGCCGCCATGACTGCCTCCGAGCCGGAAACCGGTAGCACACCGCCAGCCTCGGCGGACTCCGGCAAAAGCAGCTTCGCGCAGCTCTCCTTTCGGCGCGAACGGCCGCAATACAGCCCGATCTACGGCCGCTTTGTCGGATTTGCCAAGATCTTGCTGCCCACGATCGCCACTGCGTTGATCATCATCATTATCGTGTGGCCCGAGTTGAGCGAGCAGCAGGACCGTTTCTCGCTGAAAGCGACCCGGATCGACCGGTCGGAAGCGGAGAATTTGCGCATGGTGAATGCGCGGTTCACCGGGGTCGACGCGAGCCGGCGCCCCTTCACCGTGACAGCGGACGCCGCCGACCAGGCGGACGCGAAATCGCCCGATATCGCCCTTGTCGCCCCCAAGGCGGACATCCTGCTGGGCAACGGCGCCTGGGTCGCATTGACCGCGACGAACGGCAATTTCAACCGCGATGATCAGTTGCTCGAACTGACCGGCAACGTCAATCTGTTCCACGACAGCGGTTACGAGTTTCGCACGGAAAGCGCCGTGTTCGACCTGACCGCCGGGGACGCCACGGGCACCGAACCGGTGGAGGGTCAGGGCCCGTTCGGCCACCTCAAGGCGGAAGGATTCCGCATCTATAACCGGGGGGAGCGGGTCGAGTTCACCGGCAAATCGAAACTGACCATTAACCCGAAAGCGGGCAAAGTGACGAAATGATGCGGCACGCTTTCATCGCGCTCACCCTATCTTTCCTCTGCCTGGCGGGACCGGCGACGGCCCAGAGCGTTGTCGCAGGCGGTGGCGACGGCCCAGTCGAGATCAATGCGGATGACGGGATCGAGTGGCAGCGTGACACCAAGGCCTATATCGCCCGCGGCAATGCCCGCGCCGCACGCAGCGGCGTAGAGGTACTGGCGGACACGCTGACGGCGTTTTATCGCGACGGTAAGGAAGACGACGGTCAGGAAATCTTCCGGATCGACGCCGACGGTAACGTCCGGGTGCAATCGAAATCCGAAAAGGCTTTCGGCGACAAGGGCGTCTATCACGTCGATCAGGCGGTCTTCGTTCTCGTCGGGAAGAAGCTTCGGCTGGAAACGGAGAGCGCGACGATCACCGCACGGGACACGTTGGAATATTGGGACCAACGCCAACTGGCCGTCGCGCGGGGCGAAGCGATCGTCGTCGGCTCGGACGGCAGGCTACGCGCCGATATTCTGACAGCGCATATTGCGAAGTCGGGCAAGCGGGATATCGACCAGATCGACGCGTTCGGCAACGTACTGGTGTCGACCGGGTCGGAAATCGCGCGGGGCGACGAAGGCGTGTATAATCCCCGTACGGAAATCGCAACGCTGTGCGGAAACGTGAAGATCACACGCGGCAAGAACCAATTGAATGGCGCCTGCGCGGAAGTCAATCTGAAGACCGGCAGAAGCCGCCTGGTCGGCCGCGGCGGACGCGTTAAGGGTATCTTCGAACCAAAGAAATAGGTCGGGAAAGCGCAAAACCGTGGACGACGAAACGAAAGACAGCCCGGAAAACGGATCATTGCAATGGCCCGGCGACAGCCTCGTCGCGAATTCGGATACGCCCGAAAGCGACGCCGACGGTCCGCAGTTGGTCGCAGAAACGCAGGGCCTGGTCATCAGCAATATCGGCAAGAGTTTCAAGAAACGCCCGGTGCTACGGGATGTCAGCGTTGAGCTGCACCGGGGCGAGATTATCGGGCTGCTTGGCCCCAATGGGGCGGGCAAAACGACCTGTTTCTACATCATCACCGGGCTGATCACCCCGGATTACGGCTCGATCTCATTGGATGGTGCCGATATCACCCAGCTTCCCATGTACCGGCGGTCCCGCCTCGGTATCGGCTATCTGCCGCAGGAAGCTTCGATTTTCCGAGGGCTTACCGTCGAGAACAACATCCGCGCCGTATTGGAGGTGGTGGAATCGGACCGCGATCAGCGCGAGGCGATGCTCGACGCGCTGCTGGCCGAATTTTCGATCTCGCATTTGCGACGCACCCCTGCGGTCGCGCTTTCCGGCGGCGAGCGGCGGCGGGTCGAAATTGCCCGGGCGCTGGCGTCGCAACCCGCATTCATGCTACTCGACGAGCCGCTCGCGGGGATCGACCCGATCGCGGTGCATGACATCCGAGAGCTGGTCTATCACCTGAAGGACCGCGGGATCGGCGTCTTGATCACCGACCATAATGTCCGCGAAACCCTCGACATGGTCGAGCGCGCTTACATTCTGCATGACGGCATGGTGCTGATGCAGGGCGCGCCGGACGAAATTGTCGATCATGACGAAGTCAGGCGTGTTTATCTCGGCGAGCGATTCAGTCTTTAGTAGTTTTTGAGCGTCAATATTTAGGACAGAATGGCACTTTCTCCGCGTCTCGAGCTCAGGCTCTCCCAATCACTGGTGATGACGCCGCAATTGCAGCAGGCAATCAAGCTGCTGCAATTGTCGAGTCTGGAGCTTGCGTCCTATGTCGAAACCGAGCTGGAGCAAAACCCCCTGCTCGAGCGCGACGAACGGGAGAATGACAATCAGCGCGAGGCGGACCGGGAAACCGTCGCCGAGAGCGATCCAGCCGAACAATTGGAGGCACCCGATGCGCCGGAAGGCCCCGACACGGCGGATCTGACCGGCGCCGGAACCATGCCGTCGGACGGCGATTCGCCGCTCGATGCGGATTTCGAGAATGTCTACGAGGCCGACGGCGTGGTCGACGTTTCCGGCGAATCCCAAACAGCTTTCGCCGATGCCGGCGGCAGCAGCCTTGGCGGCAGTTTCGACCGCGAGCAAAGTTTTGAGTCCGCCCTAAGCAAAGAGCTGACCCTCCGCGACCATCTGACAGAACAGCTGAATGTCGACATCGAAGACCCGGTCGACCGCATGATCGGCGTTCATCTGATCGACATGCTTGACGAGTCGGGTTGGCTGGCCGGCGAACTGTCGGGGATCACCGACGCCCTCAATTGCGAACTGTCGCGGGTCGAAGCCCTGCTGGAAACCATGCAGCATTTCGACCCGCCGGGAATTTTCGCCCGCGATCTGCGTGAGTGCCTGGCCTTGCAACTGCGGGAGAAGGACCGCCTGGATCCGGCGATGGCCGCGCTACTCGAAAATCTCGACCTGCTGGCCAAGCAGGACATCAAAAACCTGTTGAAGGCCTGTCAGGTCGACGCGGACGATCTGGCGGACATGGTCAACGAGATCCGCGCGCTCAATCCGAAGCCGGCCCTCACCTTCGACCATGAGGTCGCTCAGGCGATCATTCCCGATATTTTGATGCGGCCCAACCCGGATGGCGGCTGGATTGTCGAGCTCAACCCGGACACGCTGCCACGCGTCCTGGTGAACAACACCTATTATGCCGAGGTCAGCAAGGACGCGCAGACCAAGGAGGACAAAGAGTACCTCGCGGAGCGCTTCCAGTCCGCAAGCTGGCTGGTCAAATCCCTCGATCAGCGTGCCAATACGATCCTGAAGGTCGCGAGCGAACTGGTGCGGCAGCAACATTCTTTCTTTGTCCAAGGTGTCGAACATCTTCGCCCGCTCGTATTGCGGGACATCGCGGAAGTGATCGAGATGCACGAAAGCACGGTAAGCCGTGTGACTACGAACAAATACATGGCGACGCCCCGCGGCCTGTTCGAACTGAAATACTTCTTCACATCCGCTATCGCGAGTGCCTCCGGAGGCGAAGCCCATTCCGCGGAATCCGTCCGCCATCGGATTAAAGCGTTGATCGATGATGAATCGGCGGACAGCGTGTTCTCGGATGACCGTATCGTCGAAATTTTGCGCGATAGCGGCATTGACATCGCCCGCCGGACAGTGGCCAAGTATCGGGAAACATTGAATATTCCCTCATCCATACAACGCAAGAGAATGAAGGCGCAGGCGCTCTAGCCGGGCAGTATTCTGCCCCTGTTAACCATATTTTCAGGCCTTATGGCTTTTGTTGACACTGGTAAACCGCGTCACTATTGTGCCGCACCTTCACGGGCCGGGACGGCAATTTGCCCCGTCCGTGCGGATACTGACAAAAATTTAGGCCGATCGATCCATGCAGCTTTCCGTACACGGCAAGCAGATCAACATTGGCGACGCGCTTCGCGGGCACATCGAAGAAAACCTGCCGGCGGTCGTCTCGAAATATTTCGACAATCCGACAGATGCCCACGTTACGGTGACCCGAGAGGGTAAAGGCTTCAAGGCGGACATCTCCGTGCATGTCGGGAAGGGCATTATCGTTCAAAGCCACGCTTCGTCGGAAGATGCCTACGCGGCTTTCGATACCGCCACGGTTCATATTGCCAAACGCTTGCGGCGCTATAAGCGGCGCCTACGCGACCATCACCGGGGCCGCGAAGAAAAACCGTCGAGCATCGAAGTGCAGCAGTTCGTCCTTGATCCGCAACTGGAAGCCGAAGAAGAACAGCAGGCCACTGAAGAGCAGCCGCTTATCGTGGCGGAGATGGCGACGCAGATCGAACGATTGTCGGTCAGCGAGGCGGTTATGCGGATGGATTTGTCGGGACAGCCAGCACTTCTGTTTCACAACAGCGCAAACGATGCCATCAACCTCGTCTATCTGCGCAGCGACGGCAACATTGGTTGGATCGATACCAATGCCGCCCCAGAGAACGCAAATTCTTGATCGGATACGACCGATGGAACTGGAAAAGCTGATCGACGCCGAGTGTGTTATTCCGAAGCTGTCCGCGTCGTCGAAAAAACAGGCGCTTCGCGAACTGTCGCAATGCGCGGCAGAACATACTGGACAACCGCAGCAGGAAATCTTCGATGCGTTGCTGGAACGCGAACGCCTGGGTACGACCGGCGTCGGCGGCGGCGTCGCCATCCCGCACGGAAAATTGGATGGGCTTGAACATCTGTACGGGCTGTTCGCGCGCCTGGAAACGCCGATTGACTTCGAATCGATCGATGAGCAACCGGTCGATCTGATTTTCCTGCTGCTGGCACCGGAATCAGCCGGCGCGGATCACCTCAAGACACTGTCGCGCGTATCCCGCCTGCTGCGCGACAAGGCCGTTTGCGAGAAGCTTCGGGGCTGCGACAGTTGCGACAATCTGCTGGCGCTCATCACCAAGCGGACCGCCACGCTCGTAAACTGAGTGTATCCGTTAGTTTAAGCTGGCGACGACCAAATCGCGCTCATAGGCGGCGGCCAGGGCAGCCTCATAGCTGGGCGCCACGACCAGTTCCTGACCGAGCGCCGACACCAACACGTAAAACCGCTTATTCTGAATCTCCGCCGTCTTGATATAGGCGAGGTTTCCGGCGCCGAGATGCGCAAAGTCTTCCGTCGAGAGGTGCCGGGCGCGATGTCCATCCATCATCTTGCCATCCTTCCTACGGCGTACGAGCGGCGGTCACGTCCATCGGACCGGCCTTCGAAGCACGCCGCTTGATCTTTATTTTCTGGACCCGGGGTTCCGGTTCCGGACGGACGAGATCGACATGCAGCAAACCGTTGTCCAGTTCCGCGCCGACGATCTCGATCCCTTCGGCCAGGACGAAGCTGCGCTGAAATTGGCGCGCTGCAATCCCTCGATGCAGATAGACCCGGTCGGCATCGTCGGTTTGGCGGCCGCGGATGAGCAGTTGATTGTCTTCGAGTTCGATGGAGAGGTCGGCCTCCGTGAAGCCGGCAACAGCGAGCGTTATGCGCAGACTGTTCGTCCCCACCTGCTCAATATTGTAGGGCGGGTAGCCTTCCGCCGACATTTTCGAGATGCGGTCGAGCGTCTGTTCGAACTGCTCGAAACCCAGCAAAAACGGGCTATTGAAAACGGACACGCGTGGCATGGCGCGGTCATCTCCTCCTTGACTTGAGCGAGTGGCCGTATGGTCCGGACCCTAGATAGGCGCCCAGCCCGCTATATCTGGTGTTCCAGCCGCCCATATTCAAGCGATACCGCCAGATGCTACTGTCACCGGAAATTCTGAGCAGGGAGAGGAACGCCATGCCGACGATTCAGGCGAACGGAATCAACGTCAATTACAGCCTCGAAGGACCCACCGGCGCGACCATGGTCACGTTGAGCAACAGCCTTCTGTCGAATTATGCGATGTGGGACGCGCAAATGTCGGTCCTGACCAAGAAGTATCGTGTGCTGCGATACGACACGCGCGGTCATGGCGGCACCGAAGTCACCCCTGGTCCCTACAGTTTCGAGCTGCTGACCGAAGATGTCTATGCGCTCCATCAGGCGCTCGGCATCGAGAAGACGCACTTCGTCGGCCTGTCGATGGGCGGCATGATCGGTCAGCTGCTGGCGGTACGGCATCCCGAGTTGCTGCACAGCGTCACGCTCTGCGACACGACCAGCAAGATGCCGCATCCGGAGATTTGGGATGGCCGCATCGAAGCCGCGCAATCGGGCGGTGTCGAGGCGGTTGTTGAAGGGACGTTGGAGCGCTGGTTCACCCCGGCGATGCATGAGGGCAACCCGGACGAAATCGCGCGTATCGCGGCGATGATCCGCGGCACGAAGGTTGAAGGCTTCATCGCCAATTGCCAGGCCATCAAGGCCATGGATCAGACCGGTATTCTAAAAGAAATCACCACACCGACCTTAATCATCGTCGGTGCCGAGGATCCCGCGACGACCCCGGACATGTCGCGCATCATCCATGCGGAAATCGAAGGCTCGGAACTCGCGATCCTGCCGAACGCTTCGCATTTGGCGAATGTCGAGCAGCCGCAAGCGTTCAACGATGTCCTGATGAATTTTCTATCGGCGCACTGAGTTTAAACCGGCCTGAACGCGACGATGCCGCCATTAGCATCATCCGCCGACACGAACAGCGTGCCATCGGATGACCGCTTCGACGTGATTCCGGAGCTCTCCAGGCAGTCGGCCGGCTTCGCCATGTCGTCAACGCCTATGACGACAGCAGCGGCGCAGGGCAGATCGGGAGCGGCCGCACCATCGAACCGCGCCGCATAGTCGGCCGGGCTCAAGACTGTTGCGACGCCACCGCCTGGCAGGGCGATATGGCCACCGTCGGCTTCGGCACCGATGATGGCCTCAAGCCGCCCTTGCGTGGGCGAGCCGGGTTCGGCACAGAACACGACCTCCTCGAACGACACGGCGCCGTTCGGATGGGTCATCAGAGCGGGCTGCCAGATCACCTCCGGGGTCTGATGTTCGATGACGATAAACCGGCCTTCCGGAAACAGAGCGTCCTGAGAGAAGATGTTGCGGAAGCGAAACTCGCGTACGCCGTCGCCATAGGGCGCATCGCGCCGGCGCTGCAGCGGCGGATCGAACCCGTCGATACGCTGCGCCAGGGCGGCGTACGCCGTCTCGGCTTCCGGACAGCGAAAGGCGGTGATGTGAATGCCCTCGAACCGGTCGAGAAACGCCGTCCAGGGATTGTGCTTGGTCGGGTCGGTTATCCCGATCAATTCCAGATAGCCGCGCTCGAACATCGCGCAATGGTTCGCGGTCGCCCAGGGAGCCATCACCGCGCCATCGGGCGTCGCCCCCATCTGCGGGCTGCGTGCGGCGAGCTGAAAACCGAGATCGCGCCATCGCGCCGCGCCCGCATCGAGGTCGCGCACCATGAAACCGACATGATCGAGAGATAAACCGCCTTTGGTCATCGCCTGCCCTTTCCTCCCAAGAATTGGCGACGATGACCCTACAACGGCAGAAATAATCAGGCTACCGAACCGATCCGGGCGACCGTTCGACAGCGATTGTGTTTAATGGAGGACCATCGGCCCGTGGATCAAATCATCCACCAGTTGGAACACCACCAGTGCCGCCTCGTTGTGGTCGATATCCGGATGGCGCATGCGGTATGCCGCAATGGCCGCAATAAACGCCGTATGGTCAACAGCGCCGGCCTCCTTCTGCTCCTTGAAAGCACTGGCGATCGCCCGTAAATCCGCCTCGTGTGTCGATAAATTCGGCATTTTTCCTCTCACCCATAAGTCATCTGCTTATGGGTGTGCATAAAATCTTAATCGGTGACCGTTGGCGTCACCAATACGGGTCATGGCGAAAATTTGAGACGTAAAACTTCTAAACATTTGTTTTCACTTAAAATTCAAGCAACGCCCTGAGCCCGTAGATTGTTGAATTGTTGTCCGGTCGCGCGGTACCCTGCGCGGCGCATCGTGGCCGTTGCTTTGCCTCACGCTCCGGTAAATTCGCCGCATTTACATGGTCGGCTTTTAGGATTATCAGTCACTTATGGCCAATCCCCTTTCGTTCGACCAAGGATTTTGGACGTTCGAGACCACTGCCGCTGTAGCAGCGGGCGGTGTTATTGCCGTATTGGCGATCTGTCAGGTGGTTCTGCACCTGCGAAAAATGCGCCGGCGCAAAGGCCGTACCGGCAGGCAGGATAAGGTTGTCACCCGTTTCAGGAACGATTCGCCGCTTCAAGTGGCGATTGCCCAGCTCGCCAACCGAGGTGAAGTCGATACGCGCGTGGC
>CAJWOT010000175.1 GCA_913044215.1 uncultured Rhodospirillaceae bacterium
ATGCGCCGAGCTCTTCCGCCGCACCGGCAACGGTCTGCACGTTGCTCGTCGCCTCTTCGGAGGCCGCGGCAACGGCGGACGCCTGCTTGGTCGTCTGATCCGTCGTCGCCGACATGCTCTGAACCGATTTCTGCAGGCCGCTGGCCGTATTGACCACGTGCTCGACGACGCCCTTGATGCTGCCCTCCAGATCGTCGGCAAGTGCGGCCATGTCTTCCTTGCGCTGCGCGTCGGCTTGATCGCGAAGCTTCTGGCGCTCCGCCGACACCTGCTGCGCCTCGATGGTGACATCGCGCAGCGACTTGTAGGCTTCAATCACACGGCCGATCCTATCGCGGCTCCGGACTTCAAGTTCCACCGAAGTGTCACCCGACGCGAGCGTATCCAGGGCGCCAACGACCCGCACCAGCGGCTTGACCACATAGCGGTTCGCAAAAAGCTGCACGCCAATTTGTCCGATGATTGCGCCCGCGACAGTGCTGCCGATTGGCAGCTCAAGTTGGACAGGGAGGCGTCAAACTGGGGGACCGGATGGCCCTACGTCCATAGGACGCAACAGGGGTCACCAGTCGACGTCGCCTTTTTAAGGCCTTAGTCAATAACAAATGGTTAACGGAAAGATCGTTTCCGGGTTTTCGGACAACTTTCTATTGCGCCGTCCAACCGCCATCGATTGGAATGGGCACGCCCGTGATCTGGGCCGCGGCGTCGGAGCATAGGAAAACGCACAGCGCGCCAATCTGCTCCGGTGTCACGAACTCGAGCGACGGCTGCTTTTCCGACAGCATGTTGCGTGCTGCCTCTTCAACAGATGCGCCAATCTTTTGCGCCCTGTCGTCGATTTGCGCCTGGACCAGTTCGGTTCTCACGAATCCGGGATTGATCGCATTGCAGGTGATGCCCTGCCCCGCCGTCTCGAGCGCGACGGTCTTGGTCAGCCCCATGATCCCATGTTTGGCGGAGACATAGGCGCTCTTCTGGACGCTGGCGACGAGACCGTGCACGGAAGACGTATTCACAATCCGCCCCCAACCTTTCTCCTGCATATGCGGCAGGGCATGCTGGATGGCATGAAAGGCACCGGTCAGCATGATGGCGATAATCTTGTCCCATATATCGGCTGGAAAATCCGTCACTGGCGCCGTGTGCTGGATGCCGGCATTGTTCACCAGGATATCCAGCCCGCCCAGCTGATCGGCGGTCATGGCGACAAGGGCTGCGATGTCATCGGGTTGCGAAAGGTCGGCATCGCTGTAGGACACCGGCACATCGTGTTCCTGCGCCAATGTCTCGCGAATTGTCTCGATTTCCGCCGGTTCGCCGAAACCATTCAGCATCACCGCACAGCCCTGCCCTGCCAACGCGCGGGCAATTCCCAAGCCGATGCCGCTGGTCGATCCCGTGACCAGCGCGGCCTTACCTCGAAGCATCTATGGGTTTCCTTTAGGTTCGTTTCCTAGGACTTGAAGAAGGATTCCGCTTCGCCGCGCCAGGATTCCTTGGCAGCGATGGCCGCGCGCACGCGCTCGATCTCACCTTCAAGTTCGTCGATATATTCATTCAAGGCCTCGATTGACAGGGAATCGAGATCCAGCGGCTTCGGCCGCAAGGTTTGCGGCGCAAGATCCTCTTCTTCCACTTCACGCTCCCATATCTATTCGACACCGCTTGCAACGGCCTTTGCATGGCAGTAGACAGGCAAGCTCAATCCTCGACATACGCTCTATCCGTTCGCCTCGCAAGGAGTTGCTTCATGCCGTTGCCCGATACCATGGCGGTCATCGAAATTTCAGAACCCGGTGGTCCCGATGTCCTGGTTACCGGCGAAAGACCGGTCCCCGAACCGGCTGCGGATCAAGTTCTGATCAAGGTCGCCGCTGCGGGCGTGAACCGGCCCGACGCGTTGCAGCGCGCCGGCAGCTACCCGCCGCCGCCGGGCGCGACCGACCTGTTGGGGCTGGAGGTGTCCGGTACGGTCGCCGCGTGCGGTGCGAACGTGACCGGCCTGTCCGTTGGCGATGCGGTCTGCGCTCTCACGCCGGGTGGCGGCTATGCGGAATATTGTGTCACCAATGCAGCTCACTGCCTGCCCTACCCGTCGGGATATGATGATGTTCAGGCGGCGGCCCTGCCGGAGACCTTCTTCACGGTTTGGCACAACGTTTTCCAGCGTGGCCGGCTGGCCGAAGGCGAGACTTTCCTGATCCATGGCGGATCCAGCGGCATCGGGACGACAGCGATCCAGTTGGCCCGCGCATTCGGCGCCCGAGTCCTGACGACGGCCGGCAGTGACGAGAAATGCCAAGCCTGCGAGTCGCTGGGCGCAGAACGCGCCATCAACTACAAGACCGAGGACTGGCCCGCCGTGATCAAGGAAGTGGTCGGTCGCGACGGTGTCGACGTGATCCTCGATATGGTCGGCGGCAGCTATATGCAGCCGAACATCAACGCGCTGGGTATCGGGGGGCGGCTCGTCATGATCGCCTTTCTCGGCGGCGCCAAAGCGGAGGTCAATTTCGTCAACATGATGGTCCGGCGCCAAACCTTGACCGGTTCGACCTTGCGCCCGCAATCCGATGAAGCGAAGGCGGGAATTGCTCGTGAAGTTCGGGAAAAGGCTTGGCCCCTGCTCGACAAGGGAGCCATTAAGCCGATTATCCACGAGACATTTTCCCTGGCCGAAGCGGCGAAAGCGCATGCCATGTTGGAATCGAGCGCGCATATCGGCAAAATCATCCTGAAAGTCGCTTAATTTCGGGCCAACGCGTGAATTGCCGTTTCCCCAGCACAGGTATATATAGACGAGTACTCGATACCCCCATCACATACCGGTTGATTCGATAGCTTGCCTATTCGATCACCCTTTTGTCTGAGGACAAGCCCATGTCATTACTTTTGATGCCGAAAGCGACCGCCGTTTGGCTCGTCGACAACACAACGCTCTCCTTTCTACAGATTGGCGATTTCTGCAATTTGCACGAGCTCGAAGTTCAAGCGATCGCAGACGGCGAAGTGGCGATCGGTATCGTCGGACTCGATCCCGTGGCGAACGGACAATTGACCAAGGAAGAGATTGAGCGCTGCGAAGCCAACCCGGCGGAACGCCTCAAGATCGCGAAGACGGACATTCCGCAGCCTGTCGCCCGTCAAAAAGGACCGCGATACACACCGGTGTCGAAGCGCGCCGACAAACCCGATGCGATCGCGTGGCTGCTGCGGAACCAACCGGACCTGACCGATGCGCAGATTGGCCGTCTGATCGGCACGACCAAGCCCACGATCAACGCGATCCGCGACCGGACGCATTGGAATTCGTCGAACCTGCAGCCGCGCAGCCCGGTCGAAGTCGGTCTCTGCTCGCATCAGGAACTGCACGACGCGGTCGTCATCGCCGCAACCAAGGCCGCCAAACGCCGTCCGAAGGATGCCGAGGCCACGGAAGAAACTGCCGAGACCGCAGTGCCGGAAGCCGTCCCCGCCTACGAGGCGCCGCAGCCGGGACCCAACTTCGAATCGGTTCCGCAACCCGAACCGGAAAACGAAGTCGCGGCGGATCCGATGGCGGCCGCCGAAGCCTTGTTCAAGAAGACGGACGAACCGGAAGACAACAAGGCGGACGACGGCGAAGAAGAAAAAGCGGGTAGCGGAACCCTCGCGGATATCTGGCCGACCAACAATTAGGCCAGACACCGTCTCATTCGAGCGGGACGCGCATGCATGACGTTTTCGTCTATGGAACACTGAAACGCGGGTTTCCAAACTTTGATGCGGGCGGCATGCAGGACGCGCGCTTTATCGGCCGCTACCAGTCGCTGGAGCCCTTCCCCCTAGTCATCGGCGGCCGGTGGTTTACGCCCTACATGATCGATGAGCCGGGAACCGGGCATCGCGTCCGCGGCGAACTGTTCGAAGTGAACGACTCGTTGCTGTCTCGTCTCGATGCATTCGAAAGCGTTCATCTGCCGGACGGCTATCACCGGCGTTCTATTCGGATAGAAGCGGAAGATAATGGCGAGAGCCGCCCCGCCTGGGCCTATCTCCGCGACCGGGCGAAAATCGACGGCATCCACACGGAGCCTCTGACAGAATATCCGCTCGACCCCCGCTATATCCTGCCGAGCGACCGCCGGCGATCGACCTGAATGCCCGGCTACTTCTTCGCGTAACCGATCGTTTGCAGCGCTTCTTCGATTTCCGGCAAGATCGCCGGATCGTCGATCGTGGCCGGTTGACGGTATTCCTTGCCGTCCGCGATGCTCGCCATCGTGCCGCGCAAGATCTTGCCGGACCGGGTCTTCGGCAGCCGGTCGACGACGACCGCGGATTTGAAGGCGGCGACGGGCCCGATACGCTCCCGCACCATGCCGACCACATCGCGGACGATCTCGTCTCCCGCAGTGTTGACCCCGGCATTCAAGACCAGGAAACCGAGCGGCAACTGTCCCTTTAGCGCGTCGTCAACACCGATGACCGCACACTCCGCGACGTCCCGATGGTCGGCCAGAACCTCTTCCATCGCGCCCGTCGACAGACGGTGGCCGGCCACATTTATAATGTCGTCGGTCCGCGCCATGACGAAGATATACCCGTCCTCATCCATGTAACCGGCATCGCCGGTCTCGTAGTAGCCGGAGAAATCGGCCATGTAGGATTCAATGAAACGGTCGTCCGCATTCCACAGGGTCGGCAGGCAACTCGGCGGCATCGGAAGCTTGACGCAGATCGCCCCCATTTCGCCGCGCGGCACCTCATGCCCTGCCGTATCCAGGACCTGTACATCGTAGCCGGGGACAGCGCGCGTCGGCGATCCTGGTTTGACAGGCAACACCTCGATCCCCATGCAGTTCGACGCGATGGGCCAACCGGTCTCGGTCTGCCACCAGTGATCGATGACCGGTACCTTGAGTTTCTCCTCGGCCCAGCTCAACGTGTCCGGGTCCGTCCGCTCGCCGGCCAGAAACAGGGTGCGGAGCGAACTCATGTCGTATTGCTCCAGCAGCTTGCCGTCCGGATCCTCACGCTTAATCGCGCGGAAGGCGGTGGGCGCGGTAAACAGAGTCGAGACCTTGTGTTCGGCAATGATGCGCCAGAAAACGCCCGCATCCGGCGTACCGACCGGCTTTCCTTCGAACAGGATCGAGGTGCAGCCATGCAGGAGCGGTGCGTAGACAATATAGCTGTGCCCGACCACCCAGCCGACATCCGACGCGGCCCAGTACACTTCGCCGGGATCGGTGTTGTAGATATTTTTCATCGACCATTTCAGCGCCACCATGTGGCCGCCATTATCCCGCACGACACCTTTCGGCTGCCCGGTCGTTCCGGAGGTGTAGAGGATGTAGAGCGGGTCGGTCGCCGCGACCGGCACGCAGTCGGCAGGTTCCGCGGCATCCATCAGCGCCTTCCAATCATGATCCCGACCGGATTTCAGGTCCGCCAGGCATTCTTCGCGCTGCAATACGACCACGTTCGGCACCTCGTGCGACGAGATCGACAACGCCTCATCGACGATCGGCATGTATTCGATGATGCGGCCGGGTTCGATGCCGCAGGAAGCCGCCACGATCGCTTTCGGCTTGGCATCGGTGACGCGCGTCGCCAGTTCGTTGGGCGCGAAGCCGCCAAAGACGACTGAGTGGACGGCACCAAGCCGTGCGCAGGCCAGCATCGCAACGGCCGTTTGCGGCACCATCGGCATGTAGATGATGACCCGGTCGCCCTTTTCGACTCCAAGCCCACGCAGAACGCCGGCGAACTGCGCGACCTTGTCCTGCAGTTCCAGATAGGTGATCTTGCGCTGTTTGCCGGTGATCGGACTGTCATAGATTATCGCGTTCTGGTCGCCGCGGCCGGCTTCAACATGGCGGTCCACTGCGTTGTAGCAGGTATTGCACTCCGCCCCCGGGAACCATTTGTTGAACGGCGAGTTCGTGTCGTCCAGAACCGCATCGAAGGGCTTCGACCAGTCGATGGCACTTGCGGCTTCCGTCCAGAACCCTTGCGGATCATCGAGCGCGCGCTGATAAACTTTGTCAAATTGGCCGGCCATATCAGCCTCCCCTGCTCTTATGTTCGTTGTTTGGCCCGATTATACGGTGCTTGCGTGGCATGCAAAGCCGCATTGACCCCGTGAGGTCATATGCCGTAAGCGAAGCGGTGACCGATAGCCGAACGAGGGCGACATGACGGATTCCAGTGCAACGGGCGCGAACAATACGCCGCTCAGCCCTTTGAGCTTCCTCCGCCGGGCCGCAACCGTCTATCCGAACCAGCCGGCTATCGTCCATGGCGACATCTCATATGATTGGGCGACCGCCTATGCGCGGGCGCGGCGCCTGGCGAGCGCGCTGTCCAAGATTGGCGTCGGCAAGAACAGCACGGTCTCGATCATGGCCCCGAATATTCCGGCGCTGTTCGACGCTCATTTCGGCGTTCCCATGGCCGGTGCCGTCCTGAACCCGCTGAATACCAGGCTCGACGCCGATACCATCACCCACACCCTGCAGCACAGCGAAGCCGAGGTGCTGATCACCGACACGGAATTCGCGCCGGTCATTCATGACGCATTGGCGCAACTCGATAACAAACCCTATGTGATCGATATCGCGGATCCCGCGCTGCCCGGCGGGATGCGGCTCGGCGACATCGAATATGAGGCATTCCTGGAAACGGGCGCCCCGGAATTCGACTGGTCGTTACCGGCCGATGAATGGGATGCCATCTCCCTTTGCTACACCTCCGGCACAACCGGCAACCCGAAGGGCGTTGTCTATCATCACCGCGGGGCCTATCTGCTGGCCCTGGGCAACGTCTTGACCTGGAGCCTGCCGCAGCGGCCCGTCTATCTGTGGACATTGCCGATGTTCCACTGCGACGGATGGTGCTTTCCCTGGACCTTGGCCGCGGTGGGCGGGACCAGCATCTGCCTGCGCCGGGTCGAGCCAAGCGCAATCTTCGATGCCATCGCGGACCAGGGCGTCACGCACTTTTGCGGCGCGCCCATCGTCCTCAACATGCTGATCAATGCGACCGAAGCGGAGCGCCGCCCCTTGCCCCACCGCGTTTCGGTCATGACGGCCGCCGCGCCGCCGCCCGCGACGGTGCTCGCGGCAATGGAAGCTGACGGGTTCGACGTCGCGCATGTCTATGGCCTCACCGAGGTCTACGGCCCCGCCGTCGTATGCGCCTGGCACGAGGAATGGGACGAAAAACCGGCCGCAGAACGTGCCCGCATCAAATCGCGCCAGGGTGTCGCCTACCCGGTGCTGGAGGAACTGATCGTCGCCGACCCGAATACCGGCGAGCCGGTCCCGAAAGACGGCGAGACGATGGGCGAGGTCTTCATGCGCGGCAACATCGTGATGAAAGGGTATTTGAAGAACCGCCCGGCGACCGACGAGGCCTTCGCCGGCGGCTGGTTCCGGTCCGGCGACCTGGGTGTCTGGCATCCGGACAATTATATCGAGCTCAAGGACCGTTCGAAGGACATCATCATTTCCGGCGGTGAGAATATTTCGACTATTGAGGTGGAGAGCGTCCTGTTCGGCCATCCCGCCGTTCTGGAGGCCGCAGTCGTCGCCAAACAGGACGAACATTGGGGCGAAGTGCCTTGCGCCTTCGTCACCTTAAGAACCGGCGCAGACGCCAGCGAACAGGAAATTATCGACTACTGCCGGGACAACATGGCTCACTTCAAAGCGCCGAAACACATCGTGTTTTGCGACCTGCCGAAGACGTCGACGGGCAAAATCCAGAAATTTGCGCTGCGCGAGCGGACGACCGAAATCTAACGCGTAAGGCTACTCGCCGTGGAATGTCGTGAACGTCTCAACCGGTTCACGCACCGTGACCAACTCGTTGATCACCGAGCTCGTATCTTCCTTGCCGATCGACATGCCGCAGACGATCGCCTGTGAATCCGGTATATCAAGAACTTTCCGGACAACCTTGTGATAATTGGCAAAAGCGGCTTGCGGACAGGTCTCCAATCCCTGCCCTCGGGCCGCCAGCATGACATTCTCGAGGAACATCCCGATATCGAGCCAGCTGCCCCAATGCATGTCCTGGTCAATGGTGAAAATTAACCCGACCGGTGCATCGAAGAACTTGTAGTTCCGCGCGGTCTGCTCGATCATACCTTCGCGATTGTCCTTGGTGATGCCGACGAGGCCGTACATGTCCCAGCCGACCTTGCGGCGGCGGCTGATATAGGGCTCACGCCACTCCGTCATGTAGTACAGCCGCTCGTGATCGTGCTGGCCTTGCTCATTCTTGAAGGCGTCGACCACCGCATCGGTCAGCTGCTGACGTGCCTCGCTGAACAGAACATGCACTTGCCAGGGCTGGGTATTCGTCCCGCTAGGCGCGCGGCTGGCGACCGAGAGTATATGTTCAATGGTCTCCCGAGACACGGGATCGGGGAGAAACGCGCGCACCGAACGGCGGCCCGTAATTGCTTCATCAACGCTAATCATGGAAATTTCTCTTTGGCCGGGTTGAAAGTAAAAGGGGAGGAGTTATCGGCCCATTTGGTCGGACTGGACTTCATCATCCGGCCCGAAGGGAGCGGGCCGGGCATTTGTTCGACGAATTTTAGGCGGTGTCGAGCCGCTGCAATTCGTCCTTAATCGCAAGTTTTTCGCGTTTCAGATTGACTACAACAGAAGAATCCGGCATCGGACGATTGTTTTCGTCCTCGAGAGCCGTTTCCAGCGATGCATGCTTTTGCTTTAGGACTTCGATACGGTCGGTGGTCGAAATTTTGGATTGAACCGCTTCCGCACTGTCCATTTCTGCCATTCTGATCTCCCTTGCTGCGTCGCGGTCAGGCCTTTACTCTCCCGCCCGCGACAATCGTGTGGACCATTATGGTAGCGCCTATTCTTGGTCCTGTCAGCAGATTGCTGCGCGGTATTTCGGTGGAAATGAGAGCAACATGAGCGACCAACAACGCCTCATCGTGGGAATTAGCGGTGCTTCCGGCGTGATCTACGGGGTTCGTCTGCTCGAAACCCTGAGAGACATGCCGGTCGAAACGCATCTGGTCATCAGCAAGGCGGCCGAGGTCACCCTCGCCTACGAAACCGACCTCAAGATTGCCGCCGTCCGGGATCTTGCAGATGTCGTCTATCCGGAAGCGGATATCGCCGCAGCGATCTCCAGTGGGTCCTTCAAGACTCTTGGAATGGTCATTGCGCCCTGCTCCATCCGATCGATGTCCGAAATCGCTGCCGGCGTAACTGCCTCATTACTGACGCGGGCAGCCGACGTGGTCCTCAAGGAGCGCCGCAGGCTGGTTCTTATGGTCCGCGAGACACCGCTTCATACGGGGCATCTTCGGGCGATGACCGCCCTGTCGGAGTTGGGTGCGATCATTGCTCCACCGCTGCCTGCCCTCTACGCCAAGCCCGAGACGATCGACGACGTGATCAACCACTCCGTCGGCCGGGTTCTGGACCTATTCGATCTCGACACCGGCAAGGTGCGGCGTTGGGGCGAACCGGCTGCGGATGGCGGCAAGCCCTTGCGCGCCTTGCGGCAGAAAAA
>CAJWOT010000176.1 GCA_913044215.1 uncultured Rhodospirillaceae bacterium
CGGCGAAATCAACGAAGCGGAGTTCTTCCATTCGCTGCCCGTGCGCCGCCCCGCCGATTTGGAGGATTTCCGGGCACTCGATCTCGAAATCCTCGTCGTCGACGCCAACAAGACTGGCGCCCGCATCGTCCAACGGGAGCTCGTCAATTGCGGCTACCGCGTCTCCTTGGCAAACCGCTCCTTCGACGCGCTGGAATTGGCGATCCGCACCCGGCCCGACATGATCGTCTCCTCCGGCGTGCTGGACGAGATGAGTGGGGTCGATTTGGGCGCCGCGCTCGCCGTCGTACAGCCGACGGAAACCATTCCCTTCGCGCTGCTGACCAGCTCCAAAGACGCCTCGCTCAAGCGGCTTCCGGAGAATGCCGTCGTCATCAAGTAGGGCAGCGGCTTCTCCGAGGGATTCGCCGACGCACTGGAGAAGTTCGGCATCGCCTAGAGCGGCGCGCCGCTAGCCTATCACCCCTTCCGTCTTCAAGGCGGTAACGGCCGTTTCGTCCATTTCAAGCCAGTCAGACAGGATCGTGTCTGTGTGCTGGCCGATGTCCGGCTCCAGCTGGAGTTCCGGCGGCGTGCTGCCAGCGAAACGCAGCGGGCTCGACGGCAGCACGACCTGGCCCATTTCCGGATGGTCCACATCGTGCAGCATGCCGCGTTCGTGCATGTGGGCATCGGCCGTCACTTCCAACAGGTCGCGAACCGGTGCGGCGGGAATGCGGTTTTCCTTGAGCGTTGCCGCCACATCGTATTTCGACCGTTCGCGCAGCCAGGGCGCTACCGCCGCGTCAACATCGTCCTCATGCTGCGCGCGCAGCGCCTGGGTCGCGAAACGATGATCGTCCGCCAGTTCCGACCGCCCGATCACATCGAGCAGATTGGTCCAATGTCCCTCGGTGACGCAGATGATCGCGATGTGCCCGTCTGCGCACTCATAGACATTGTAGGGGGCGGAGCCACGCGTCGGGTGCCGGTTGCCGCGCCGTTCCGGCTGTTTCCAGCCATTGTTGTGCATGCCCGCGACATTGCTGGCGAGCGCGGGATAGAGTGCTTCCTGCATGGCGATCTCGACCAGCCGTCCCTGCCCCGTCACCGACCGTTCGTACAGCGCCGTCACGATGCCGGAATAGAGATGCACGCCGCCGAGAAAATCGCAGATGGCGAGCCCGGTCTTGAGCGGCGGCCCGTCCGCCGGCCCGTTGATCCCCATCACCCCGCCGACCGCCTGCACGGTCAGATCCATCGCCAGATTGTCCTTGTCCGGCCCGGTCAAGCCGTAGCCGGTGCCCGACGCGTAAATCAGCCGTGGATTGGCCGCCATCAGCACGTCCGCACCGACACCGAGCCTGTCCATGGCGCCCGGCGCGAAGTTCTCCAGCAAAATATCGGCCTGCTTGGCCAAATCGATGAGCAGCGACTTGCCGCGTTCGGCCTTGAGGTTGAGCGCGATGCCCCGCTTGTTCGTGTTCAGGGCCGAAAAGGACAGCGGCACACCGAGCCCGCCGCGTTTGCGCAGCGCCTCGCCACCCAGCGGCTCGACCTTGACCACGTCGGCGCCGCCATGGGCTAGCAGGAACCCCGCATAGGGGCCGTTATAGATCTGCCCCAGATCGAGGACCTTGACCCCCTGCAGTGGCGGCGTCGGCAGCCCGTCTACCATCGCTACCGCAGACCAGCGCCGAGGATATCGCGCGCGATGACGTGCTTCTGCACCTCGCTTGGCCCTTCGCCGACGCGGCGGATGCGTAGCTCGCGGTACCAGCGTTCCAGCGGCAGATCCTTGGCGACGCCGAGCCCGCCATGGATTTGCATCGAGCGGTCCACGACCCGGCCGCTCGCCTCCGAGGCGACCAGCTTGGCGATCGCGGATTCCATACGGAACGGCTCGCCCCGGTCGGCCTTGGCCGCCGCGTCGAGCACCATCCATTTCGCCTGGCGCAGATCGATTTCGTTCTCCACCAGCATCCATTGGATGCCCTGGCGGTGGGAGAGCGGGGCGCCGAAGGTCTCGCGGATCTTGGCGTACTCCGTCGCCATCTCGTGGGCTCGGATCGCAACGCCGATGCACTCGGCCGCGTAAGGCACGCGCTGACGCGACAACCGGTCGTTGGCGATGGCGAACCCGCCGCCCTCTTCGCCCAGGATGTTCTCGTGCGGCACGCGCAGATCCTCGAGCTGGATCTCCGTCGCGTATTTCGCCGACCGCAAGGTGTGCACGACGCGGCGCACATTGAAGCCTTCCCATGCGGTCTCGACGATGAAGGCGGTGACCCCGGCCCGGCCCGGCCCGCCGGTGCGCGCAAACAGCAGACCGTAATCGGCCCGGTCGGCGCCGCTGATCCATAATTTGGTGCCGTTCAGCACCCAATGGTCGCCATCGCGCACGGCCCGGGTCTGGATCGCGCGGCCCGGATCGCTGCCGCCGGAGGGTTCGGACAGGCCGAAGAAGACGCGCTTTTTCCCCTCCAGCATCGGATAGAGATACTTTTCCTTCTGCGCGTCCGTCGCCTCGAAAAGCTGCGCCTGCCGCGCACCGCCAAAGGCGTAGTAACAGGGTGCGTAAAGGCCCGCGCGGTGCTGGCTGCATTCGATCGCAATCAGGCAGCGGGTCACCAGATCGATCTCCGGCCCGCCATATTCCGGCGGCGTGTCGAGGCCGTAGAGCCCCATCTCCTTGACCTTCGCGGACAGCGCTTCGAGCTGCTCCGGCGAGACTTCGTCCGCATCCGGGTCGAGCGTCTCTTCGAGCGGCTGGATTTCCTCGCGCACGAAGCGGCGCACCATGTCCACGATCATTCTTTGTTCGTCAGTGAGGGCGAGATCCATCGCCTGTTCCTTCCTTTACGTTCCTATCCATCGTTCGGCTGGGCGCAAGCTCAGCCCGGCCGCAATTGACCCAGACTGCGCGTGTCCACGTCGGTGTTGGCCTTCGGCAGCGCGGCATGGTCGCTCCAATAGGCCTGCAGCAATTCGAAGTGACGCGTGCGGTAGGCCATATTGACCTCGACCCGGAATTGGGTCGCGCCGGCCGGCGGGTCCGCCATCGCCTTCTTCAACTCGCCCTTGAGACCGAACAGGCTGCGCGCGTCGGCGACGCCGATATAGACGATCTCCTCGGACGCATCGGCGAGCTGATAGACACCGAGATGGCCAGCGATCAGGGAGATGGCTTCCTCGTTCAGCGGCTGCCACGGTTTGTCGAGTCGGACCGGCATCTTTATTCCCCGACGAAGTTGGGCAGGCGTTTCTCCAACTTGGCGGCGATGCCTTCTTTCGCGTCGGCGCTGTTGCGCGCCTCTTCGATCAGCTTGTCGACGTCGGCATGGTCGATATCGTCGCGGAACTGCATCTCGCGCACCAGCAGCGCCTTCATCGCCTTCAGCGACAGCGGCGCGTTGGCCGCCAGGCGCTGGATGATCTTTTGCGCCGCGTCCTCCAATTCATCGGGTTCGGCGATGCGGGTAATCACACCGAGATCGTACATGCGCTGCGCGGGCAACGGGTCGCCGAGCAGCAGGATCTCGCGGCTCGCCACCGGGCCGCAGACCTCGACCAGCTTCTTGGCCAGGAACCAGGTCGGCGCCAGACCGATCTGCGACAGCGACATGCCGAAGCGTGCCTTGGTGGAGGCCACGACGAAGTCGCAATGCAGCGCCAGCTCGTTGCCGCCGGCGATCGCCGCGCCCTGCACGACGCCGACGATCGGCAGCGGACAGTGCTCCATCGCGTCCAGCATGCCCTCGACGGGGCTGACGCCCGGCTGGGCCGGCTTGCGCTGCCGTTCCGCCAGATCGATACCGGCGCAGAAGACCGGCCCCTCAGCGCGCAGCACGATGACCCGCTCTTCATTGGCCGGCGTTTCGGAGAAAGCTTCCTTCAGCGCCGCGAGCATTTCCAGATTCATCGCATTGCGCTTCGCCGGGCGGGTCAGCGTGACCGTCCGGATCGCGCCCTCCCTGTCGACACGGATCATGCTCATGGGCGGCGCCTCCATCCGATGCCGCGTGCGACCGATTCAGTCATGTTGTCTCCATTTATTCTTCGCGTTTTGAGATGCCCAAGTTGTCGCATATCGCATCGGTCAGCACCAAATCTGCCGAGGGAACCCCGTGTCATGCTAGTGTCATCAACAGGCCATACTGTACCGAGTCTCTGGGACAAACCGGTTGGAACGATGAACGCAGTAGACGAAATCTTTGGCATTCTCACGGCGAAGGGCGATAGAAATTACGATGACGGCGAGTCGGTGACACAGCTGCAGCACGCGCTGCAATGCGCAGCGCAGGCGGAGCATGCGGGTGCCGGCACGGCGATGATAACGGCGGCGTTGCTGCACGATATCGGCCATCTGATAAATGCGGACGCCCGGGCGGCGATCAAACGCAAGGAAGATGCGTATCACGAGAATTCCGGCGCGGCCTTCCTGGCGCAATGGTTCGGTGAGGATGTCTGCGCCCCGGTGCGCCATCACGTGCCCGCGAAACGCTATCTGACCGCGACTGAAGCCGACTATTTCGGCCGGCTGTCGAAGGGCTCGGTACGGAGCCTGGAAGTCCAGGGCGGCCCGTTCGATGCCGAGGCGGCGGTCACTTTTATCAAGCAACCTCACGCCGAGGATGGGGTGCAACTGCGCCGTTGGGACGAGGAAGCCAAGGACGTGAACGCCGTGACCCCGCCGCTGGAACATTTCCGCGGCTACGTGGAATCAGCCCTGCGCTAGATCAGATCGCGCAATACCGTCGTGAAGCGGTCGACGGCTGCTTGCACGGTACCCGTATTCTCCAGATGCACGATGTCGTCGCCCGCTGGCAGCGCGTAGGCCGCCCGCGCCAACCGCTTTTCGATGGTGGCCGCATCTTCGCGCCCGCGCTGCGCTATGCGCTGGGCAAGCACCGCGACCGGCGCGGTGATATTGACCACACGCAGACCCGTGTACCGCTCTCGCGCCGGCACGATCACCGAGCGTGACACGTTGGCGATCACGCAGCGTTGCGCGCGCAGATCATCCTCGATCGTCGCAGGTATCCCGTAGTCAAGCTCATGGGCGCGCCAGGACAGGGCGAATGCCCCGGCCGCCTTGGCTGCGGCAAACGCCTCCGGCGTCACTTCCGCATTGTCCTCGCCGCCCGCACCGGCCTCGCGTGTGATCGTCCGCTGCACGAAGATAAACCGGCTGTCGCCCGCGAGCACCGCCCGCGCACCGTTCAGCACGCTGTCCTTGCCAGCGCCGCTGGGTCCAACCACCAGCACCAAGGTTCCCCTATCGATCCGCATCCCGCATCCTCGCATGATTCTCACCGCCGCCACTATCGGGGCCTTTGGTGAAACTGTTATGACTCCGCAGGGGAGAGGAGACGCCATGAAACTGACCGACGTCGCCAAGGTGATCCGCAGCAAGAATGCCGGTCCCTTGCAGATCACCATCGATCTCATGTTCGAGGACCGCGAGCGTTACGACACGGCCGCAGGCTCACAGAGCCTGTCGCCCGCCAGCCTGGCGCAGCTCTACGGGCTGCGGCAGGACAAGGTCCGGGTCATCCCCTTCCCGCAGGCGCTGGCGATCAAGCTGGTCTTCGACCGCAACATCGTCGCCGGCGATCCGGGCGACAAGGACGTTTACGGGACGCAGCAGCACCGGCTCCTGTTGGGGGTCGAGCTATGAGCGCCGTCGGCAAACTTCGCGACCGGCTCGGCGGCGACGTCACCGGCAAACCACTGAAAGCGCTCGCCGCGTCCGGCCAGCTCGGCTACGGTCTGCCCGAAGCGGCACTGCAAGAAGGGCTGGCGCGGGAGCCGGACTTCATCGGCTGCGACATGGGGTCGGTCGATCCCGGCCCCTATTATCTGGGCGCCGGCGAGATGGCGACCGCGCCTGCCATGACCGAGCACGATCTGCGCGAAGTCCTGCAGGGCGCACGGCGTCTCGACGTGCCGCTCCTCATCGGCACCGCAGGCACCGCAGGCGCGCGGCCGCATCTCGACAAGACCCTGGCCATGGTCCGCAAAATCGCCAAGGAAGACGGGCTAAAATTCCGGCTCGCCTCGATCGCCGCCGATATCCCCAAGGACATGGTCAAGCAAGCCGCCAGAGACGGCCGCATGACGAAGCTCGGCGAGATGGACGTGCCCGACGACGCGGCGGTGGACGCGACCGCCCATCTGGTCGGCCAGATGGGCACCGAAGCGTTTAAGCGCGCGCTCGACGCGGAAGCCGACGTGATTATCGCCGGCCGCGCCTGCGACACCGCGGTCTTTTCCTCGGTCCCGCACATGCTCGGCTATCCGATGGGCCCGGCCATGCATATGGCGAAAATCATCGAATGCACCTCGATCAGCTGCACGCCCGGCGGCCGCGACGCGATGCTCGGCACGCTGGAAGGTGAAAGCTTCGTGTTGGAGAGCATGAACCCGGACCGGCACGCCACGCCGCTCTCGGTCGCCGCACACGGCCTCTACGAGCAGGCGGATCCCTTTACCGTGCGCGAACCGGAAGGCGCGCTGCATCTGAACGAGATCGAGCTCGAAGCGATCGACCATCACCGGGTGCGCGGCCGCGGCGCCCGTTGGGAGACCGCAGCGCAGCTTTCGGTGAAGCTCGAAGGATCGACCTATGTGGGCGAGCGCGGCATCCTGGTCGCCGGCGCCTGCGACCCGAACTTCATCGCCGCACTGGACGACATCACCCCGGCGCTGGAGCAGACGGTACGCGACCTGCTCGGCGATACGGTCAGCCCAGACTTCCAGCTCAGCTTCCGGGTCTATGGCCGCGATGGTGTCTCGCTTTGGCCGACCCCGCCGACGCATCCGCCGCACGAGGTCTTCATCATGGGTGAATGCATCGCCGCGACGGCCGCGGAAACCAAGGCGATCCTCACCACCTGCAAGCAGTATTTCCTGCATTACGGCTTCCCGGGCCGCCTCTCGACCGCCGGCAATCTGGCCTTCCCCTTCACCCCGCCGGAAATTCTGACCGGACCCGCCTACCGCTTCAGCGTCTATCACGTGATGCAGGTCGACGAACTGGCGTCGCTGTTCCCAGTCACGGTGGAAGAGATTTAGGAGACCCGTGCAGATCACGGAAACCCAGGCGCAAATCCGCGATACCGCACGGCGCTTCGCCGAGCGCGAGATTGCGCCGCATGCGGCGGACTGGGACCGGGCGGCGGAAACGCCGCGCGCGCTGTACCGCAAGATGGCGGATGCCGGGCTTATGGGTATTACCGTCGCGCCCGAACATGGCGGCAGCGGCGCGGAATTCCTGTCCTACGTCCTGGCGATCGAGGAGATCGCGGCTGCCGACGGCGGCATCTCCAACATGATGGGGGCGACCAACTCACCGGTCGCCGTCGCGATCGAGGAGAACGGCACCGACCAACAGAAACGCGACTATCTGACCCGACTTACGGGCGGAGACTGGCTCGGCTGCATCCATCTGACCGAACCGCATACCGGCTCCGACGCGGCAGCGATCCGCACGCGGGCGGTACGGGACGGAGACCATTTCGTCCTGAATGGCGACAAGGCATTCATCACGGGCGGCGCCACAGCGGAACTGGCGATGATCGTCGCCGTGACCAATCCCAGCGCCGGCAAACGCGGCATCACAACCTTCATCACGCCGACCGACAATCCGGGCTATCAGGTCATCCGCAAGGAGGCAAAGCTCGGCCACCGCACTAACGACACCTGTCAGGTTCGGTTCGAGAATATGCGCGTGCCCGCCTCCGACGTGTTGGGCAAGCCGGGATCGGGGCTGCGTATCGCGCTCAGCAAACTGTCGGAGGGCCGCATCGCCGTGGCCGCGCAGGCGGTCGGCGGGGCACGGGCCGCGCTGAAGGCCGCCCGCGCCTATGCGCAAACCCGCGAAACGTTCGGCAAGCCGATCATTGACCATCAGGCGATCGGCTTCAAACTGGCCGAGATGGCGACGCAGATCGAGGCCGCGCGGCAGCTTTATGTCCATGCCGCGCAATTGAAGGATCGCGGCGAGGCCTGCGCGCGCGAGGCCTCGATGGCCAAGCTGTTCGCGTCGGAAATGGCCGAGCGGGTCGCCTCCGAGGCGATCCAGATCCATGGCGGCGCCGGCTTTCTGAACGACTACCCTGTGGAAAAGATTTACCGCGATGTCCGCGTCTATCAGATTTACGAAGGGACCAGCGAGGTCCAGAAGATCGTGATCTCCCGCTTCCTGGACGATCTCGACCTGTAAGGAACGAAAGGAACATGTCATGAAACCAGTCTGTCTCGTCATCGGCGCCGGCGCCGGTATCGGCGGCAATGTGGGCAAGCGGTTCGCGCGCGAGGGCTATCACGCGGTGCTGTGCCGCCGCACCGACCAGGACGGGCTGGACCGGTTGGTCGCCGATATCGAGGCGGATGGCGGGTCAGCCAGCGGCTATCTGTTGAACGCGGTGCAGCCGGACACAATCGAGGACCACATCACCGCCATCGAGGCGGAGATCGGGCCGATCCAGGTGGTGATCTACAATCTCGGTTCCCAGGTCGGCAACCGGACCCTGGAGGAAACCAGCTACAAGACCTTCGAGATGGGCTGGCGGCTGGCGACCTTCGGCCTGTTCCGGGTCGCCTCGACCGTGTGCCCGCTGATGGTTGAGCGCGGCGGCGGCACCATCATAGTGACCTCGGCGACCGCGGCGGTGCGCGGCAACAAGGGCCAGCATTCGCACGCCGCCTCCATGGCCGGCCGGCGCATGCTGTGCCAAACCCTGAACGCGGAACTCAGCCCGCAGAACATCCACATCGCGCACATCCTGATCGACGGCGCCGTCGACGCGCCGGACACGCTCGGCAAGATGCTGGGCCCGGAGAAATATCAGGAACTGCGCGAAAATCGCGGCATGGATCATGACGGGCTGATGCTGCCGGAGAAGATCGCCGAGACCTACTATCACATCGCCCAGCAGCACCGCTCGACCTGGACGCACGAGGCGGATCTGCGGTCGTTCAGCGACCTGCCCTGGTGGAATACGTGAGTCGGGGCCATTTCCAATAAGCCCGGACACAAACTCCATGGTGTCGCCCCGGACTTGATCCGGGGCCCAGCCCCGATGCAGAGCTCACCGTGTCCCTGGATCCCGGATCGGCGGCGCAAAGCGCCTTGTCCAGGATGACAGAAAGAGTGGTCGGTCCGCTCGATCTTACTTCTTTTTGCGCCTGGACTTTTTCACCGCCGCCGCCTTCGTGAAGGCCACCGCGGCGACATCGCAATATTCGCTGGCGAAATGCACCGTTAGCCCTTCTTTCAGATAGTCCGGCAGTTCTTCGAAATCGCGCCGGTTGTCCTCCGGCAGGATCAGTTCCGGCACGCCGATGCGCCGCGCCGCGATCACCTTCTCGCGGATGCCGCCAACGGGCAGCACCCGGCCGGTCAGGGTCAGTTCGCCGGTCATGGCGAGTTTGCGCGCCAGCTGCTTGCCCTTGGCGAGCGACAGTAGCGCGGTCGCCATGGTGACGCCGGCGCTGGGCCCGTCCTTCGGCGTCGCGCCCTCCGGCACGTGGACATGCACCGAGCGGTCCTTGA
>CAJWOT010000177.1 GCA_913044215.1 uncultured Rhodospirillaceae bacterium
CTTGCGGCGCGAAATTCCGCAAGGAACAGCGCTTTTCCAAAGTCGCCAAGGCATCACCCGACAATTCGGAAAGCAACACTATTTCTGAAAGTGTATTGGCCTGACCGGCGGACATGCCGCGCTCCGAATTTGAAACCCTATTTCACGTTATCCCGGGATGCAGGCTATTGCGAGCCCGTTTTGTATTGCAATTATTGATTTAATAACTTGGTTATTTATAAATTTAATGGGAGCGGCGCGATTCGAGGGCTCGGTTTTCCGCGGGTATGCGCATATACATCAAAGCGCCATTTGCGAATGTAAATGCCAGGGCGACGAGCCAGTCACCAAAGGCAAGCGGCAGTACTGCCAGTTCCAAAGCGACGATGACGTAGTTGGGATGGTTTAGCCAGCGATAAGGCCCGCGATCGATAAGCGGCGCGTCCTGAACGGTGATGATACGCGTGGTCCAGTACCGTCCCAGGCTCGCTATGACCCATACCCGTCCTGCCTGCAGCAGCACGAAAAAGACTATAAGCCAAAGATTTACCGCTGCGTCGGCGGAGGTTCGTACGAACAAAACGACCAGCCACCCGCTGTGCAACAGAACGATGGGCAGATAGTGCCCACGACCAATCTCTACGCCACCTTCTGCCAGCAAGCGTGCCGTATTTCGCTTGGCCAGAACCAGCTCCAACAATCGCTGTAGCGCGACGGCGACAACGATCCATTGCGCCAATCCCCAGGCCACCGAAATCACGAGGGTTGCTCTAGGATCGAAAACCCGGCTGTGAAGCCCGGTCCCAGCGCAGAAAGCAACAGGCGTCCCCGCGCGCCGGCGGAAAGGCACCGGTCGAGCACGAAGAAAACGGTCGCAGCCGACATATTGCCGTAGTCTCGGAGGACGTCCGTGGCGTGCTGGAGGGCGCCTTGCGGGAGTTTGAGCGAGTCGGACAGCGCGTCGAGAACTTTTGCGCCGCCGGGATGCGGGACGAAATGATCTATCGCTGCGAGATCCAGCTTCTGCTCGCTCAGGAACTGGTCCAGAACAGGCGGCAGTTTGTTCAGAACCAGTTCGGGGATATCCCGGCTAAACAACACGCCGAACCCGTCTTCCTGCAGCCGCCATCCCATCACATCCAGAGAATCAGGCCATGTGTGCTCTGTGGCGCCATTGATCGCGGTGCCGTCTCCTTCGACGTTTTCGACCAGCATCGCCGCGGCGCCGTCACCGAACAGGGCCGTCGCCACGATGTTGCTCTTCGAAAGGTCGCGGCTGCGGAAGGTCAGCCCACAGAGTTCCACAACGATGAAGAGCCAGCGCGAACCCGGCTTCGCCCGAGCCAAATCGGCGACCCGGTTGAGCCCTAGAACGCCGCCCGCACAGCCAAGGCCGAAAATGGGAAGGCGCTGGACCGTACGACGAAATGGAATTTCCTCCAGCAACAAGGCATCGAGGCTTGGCGTCGCGATTCCTGTCGTCGATACGACGGCGATGCCGTCGACCTCGGAGGGGTCGAGTTCGGCTCGCTCGAGGCATTCCAGAGCCGCCTTCTTGATGAGCGCAACGGCATTGTCGAGATAAAGTGTGTTGCGATCGCGCCAACCATGGTCTTCGAAATACCAGTCCAGTCCGACGCAAGAATAGCGGGTCTCGATACCGGAGTTCGCGTAGATCGATCGCATGCGTTCGAAGGCATGGCTGCGGCCTGCGAATATCCTTCGGCCGGCTTCCTCGACATCGCCCTGGTTCAGCGCGAACGGCGGTACCGCGGTCGCAAGGGCGCGAAGGCGGGGAGAGGGGGCGCGGTACATGGACATTTGAGCGTATACCTAACATTCGACGATTAATCCGGCACGTAAGTTAAGGCGAAATCATGGCGTTCCCAAGGGCAACGCTTGTTTGACTGCGCTAACGACATCATATCTAGCCCGAATAACGATGGTGCATAGCTGTTCAGGGTGTGAGCCAACGTGATCAAACGAGATCAAGAGCGGCGGGACGAGGCGCGGCGACGGCTGTTTCGCAGGCGCTTTCGTATCATCCCGAGATTTCGTGCGTATTTCTTGGCCGGCATTCTCGTCACAATGCCCTTGGCGGTCACATTTCTGGTCGCCTGGTGGTTTATTGGGGACGTCGACGACTATGTCGTATCCCTGGATACCAGATGGCTGGAATCCGGATCACTATCTCAAAGAAACCGTCGGGTTGGAGATCGGGCTGCCGGGCCTCGGCTTAGTCGTCCTTCTCGTTGTCATTACGTTGATCGGCGCACTGACGGCGGGCTTCCTGGGCCGGATGGTTCTCAATATCGGCGAGCGCATTTTGGCGCGCATGCCGGTCATTCGGAGCGTCTACAGCGCGATCAAGCAAATCCTCGAGACCGTATTGCAGCAGCAGTCCAAAGCGTTCCGGCAAGCGGTATTGGTCGAGTATCCTCGTCGCGGCATTTGGGCAATCGGGTTTATCACCGGACCGACCGAAGGAGAGGTGCAAAATCTGACGCTGCAGGAGGTGGTTAACGTCTTTTTGCCGACGACACCCAATCCGACCTCCGGGTTCCTATTATTCGTGCCGCGCAAAGATGTGGTTTTTCTCGATATGAGCGTTGAAGAAGCGGTCAAGATGGTTATTTCCGGCGGCATCGTGACGCCGCCGGACCGCCGACCGGCCGCAGAACAAGACGTGGCGCTTGTTTCGGCGGACACATACGAAAGTGTTGATTTGATGCGGGAAAAGGAGGCGCGCAAGGCGCCGTTCATCCAGAGCGTAGATTGACGATGGCGGCATCGCGCTCGAACAGATAGAGCAGCGTGCGCAACGCGGTCCCGCGTTCGCTTTGCAGATCCGGGTCCTTGTCGAGGATCAGGGACGCGTCATCCCGGGCCATGGCCAGCAGATCCGCATGGGCCGAGAGATCGGCGAGCCGAAACACCGGCAGCCCGCTTTGCCGCGTTCCCAGAACCTCGCCCGCACCGCGCAAGCGCAAATCCTCTTCGGCGATTCGGAAACCGTCCTCGGTCTCGCGAAGGGTACGGAGCCGGGACCGGGCCGTGTCGCCAACCGGTTGGGCAAAAAGCAGCAAACAAGTCGACTGTTTCTCGCCGCGCCCGATCCGTCCGCGCAGTTGGTGGAGCTGTGCCAGTCCGAAGCGTTCGGCGTGTTCAACGACCATTATCGTGGCGTCGGGGACATCGACCCCGACCTCGATAACCGTCGTCGCGACGAGGATGCTGGCATTGCCTTCGGCGAACTCGGCAATGGCAGCATCCTTCTCGGCGCTTTTCATCCGCCCATGCACCAGCGCAACCTTGTCCCCGAACCGCGTTTTCAAGGTGGCGTGGCGCGCTTCCGCCGCGGCCAAATCGCTGACTTCGCTGTCTTCAACCAGCGGGCAAACCCAGTAGACTTTGGCGCCGTCCCGCGTCGCCCGGGCGACCGCATCGACGATTTCATGCAACCGGTCCAATGGCATGGTTCGCGTATCGACGGGCAGCCGCCCTGCCGGTTTTTCGGTCAGACGCGATACTTCCAGATCGCCATATACGGTTAGGGTGAGGGTGCGGGGAATCGGCGTCGCCGTCATCACCAGAACGTCCACGCCTTGGCCTTTTTCCGCCAAAGACAGGCGTTGATGCACGCCGAACCGGTGTTGTTCGTCGATCACCGCGACCATCAAATCCTTAAAGTCTACGCCGGCTTGGAACAGCGCGTGTGTGCCGACCAGGATATCGATCTCGCCTGCCGCGAGCTTTTCGAGTTTCGCCTGACGGGATTTTCCTTTGTCGCGGCCCGTGAGGATGTCAATTCGGACGCCGGTATCTCCGAGGAGCGATTGCAGCGTCGCCAGATGTTGCCGCGCCAGGATTTCCGTCGGCGCCATCATCACGCCCTGGCCGCTGCATTCCACGGCGTTCAGCAGGGTGAATAGAGCGACGACGGTCTTGCCGCTGCCGACGTCGCCTTGAAGCAGGCGCAGCATGGCGCCCGGTGCGGCCATATCCTCACGGATCTCGCGCAGTGCCGTCGTCTGGGCTTCGGTCAGCGCGAAGGGCAGGGTTTTGAATACTTTTCGGGTTAGCGAGGCATCGCCTTTCAATCGCCGACCCTTGGCCCGCTTCTGGCGTGTCCGCAAGATCGCGAGGGTCAGTTGATTGGCCAGCAACTCGTCATAGGCGAGCCGCGCGCGTGCCGGCGTATGCGGTTCCAACGCCGCACTGTCTTCCGGGGCGTGTGCGGTGCGCAGCGCGGTTTGCCAGGACGGCCATCCTTCGCGCTCGAGAAGCGCCGTATCGAGCCATTCGGAAATTTCCGGTGCGGCTTCTACGGCCGTGCCGACGGCGCGGGACAGCGTTTTGGGGCTCAGCGTGGCGGTCAACGGATAGACCGGTTCGACTCGTCTGATCGAATCCGCTTCGCCCGGACCGACGACATGATCCGGGTGGGTCATCTGAACTTCGTCGCGATAATGTTCGACGCGACCGCTGACGACGCGCGGTTCGCCGGCCGGCAATAGTTTTTCGATGTAGTCCGGGCGCGCGTGGAAAAAAACCAATGTGATTTGTCCGCTGCCATCGTTGCAAATGACCCGATAGGGCTGGCGTTTTGTGGGCGGTTTGACGTGATGGTCGACGCGCAGCGTGATCGTCGCGATTTTGCCCGGGGTCGCCTCCATGATCGTCGGCGCGTAGCGGCGGTCGATAATCTCTCGTGGAAGCAGCCAAAGCAGGTCGATAATTTTCGGACCCGCAAGTTTTTCGACCAGCTTGGCGTTACGCGGTCCGATGCCGGGAAGGCCGGTAATCGATTTGAACAAATTGTTCAGGATGTCGGGGCGCAATTCGGGTCTCCGGCAGCACTGGCATCGTGACGCACTGCTCCGTCAGTTTACGGAGGCGCCGCCCGGAAAGGAATTGGCTTATTTCGGATTTACCGATCGGTCGGCGGAGGTTATATCGTTGATTGTGCAAGGAGCCTGTCATGACCGAAACTGATACCGAATTGGACAAACGCCGGAAGCGGTTAAAGTTTCGGAGTTGGCACCGCGGCATGCGCGAAATGGACTTTCTTATCGGCCGCTTCGCAGACCGTAACATCGACGTGTTCTCCGAACGGCAACTCGATCTATTCGAAGCGCTCCTGCACGAAACCGATCCGGATTTGTATGGCTGGATCACCGACCGCCAACCGATCCCACAGGGATTGAACCACGATGTCATGCGCCTGTTGAAAACCTTTACGTTGAGCGCCGGCAAAGATTGACGACACTTGCTGAAAGCCTTGTGCGCCCGGGTCGGGTTACCGTCGCCGGTGCGCCGGAAGGATGCACGGCGCTCGAGATTGCCCGTCTCGCATTTGATGCGGGCGTGGTGCTGCATATCGCGCGTGATGATGCGGCAATGGCGCGCATGGCCGGTGCCTTGCGGTTTTTCGCGCCGGAACTCGATGTTCTTAGCTTCCCGGCCTGGGATTGCCTGCCGTACGACCGGGTATCCCCGAACAGCGAGGTTGTCGCGCGGCGTCTCGATATCCTGACACGGATCGCGACCGGCGGGATTGCAGCACCTCAGATCATTCTCTCAACTGTCAGCGCATGCTTACAACGGGTGCCGCCACGGCACGCTTTCGCGACCTCCACAATCGGTGCGGCGATCGGCGATCAGGTCTCGCAGGAAACGCTCATCGCCTTCTTCGAGAACAATGGCTATGTCCGCGCCGGCACCGTTCGAGAGGCCGGTGAATATGCGCTCCGAGGCGGCATCGTCGATGTGTTTCCACCGAATGCCGCATCGCCGTTGCGTCTCGATTTTTTCGGGGATGATTTAGAGGGCGTCCGCACCTTTGACGCGATGACGCAGCGCACCGAAGACCGTTTGAACGGTTTCCGTTTCGGTCCCGTCAGCGAGGTTTTCCTCGACGAGGAAAGCGTTGCGCGCTTTCGTTCCGGCTATCGCAACCTGTTCGGCGTGACCTCGAGCGACGACCCGCTGTACGAGTCGATCAGTGCGGGCCGGCGCTATATCGGCATGGAACATTGGCTTCCCTTGTTTCACGACGGGTTGGAGACCTTGTTCGATTATTTGCCGGACGCCATTCTGTCGTTCGATCAGGATGTCGATATCGTCGTCGGCGAGCGCATCGAGATGATTGCCGACTACCATGATGCCCGGCAGTCGATGCTGAACGTTCCTGGCGGCCGATCTTCAGAGGATACGGCGACCGTATACAAACCCGTCCCGCCAGACGCCCTGTTTATTTCGGCGGACGAATGGGCAGAACTGCTCGGTCACCGTGCCGTAACGGCCTTTACCGCGTTCGACGCACAGGGGAGCGGCGGCGAGGGAGTTTATGACGCTGGCGCGCGGCGCAGCATCGATTTCACCGAAGCGCGCAAAACCGGGGGCGGTGACTTTCTGGACGCCGTCGCCGAGCGGCTCAATGGCGAGACAACGCGGCGTATCGTCGTCACCGGTCACAGCGTGGGGTCGCGGGACCGGCTCGGCGCGCTCCTGTCACAGCACGGCGTTCCGGTCTCCGGTCCCACCGAGGATTGGCGCAGTGTTCTGTTGCAAGCGCCGGGCACCGTGTCGCTTGCCGCGCTCGATTTGGACCGCGGGTTCATGCTCGACGATGTGGTCGTCTATACCGAGCAGGACATTCTCGGCGAACGGCTGTCCAGGCCGGCCCGGCGACGCCGACGCGGTGAAGAGTTTCTCACGGAGGCGTCGGGACTGTCGGAAGGCGATTTCGTCGTGCATGTCGACCATGGCGTCGGCCGTTTCGACGGGCTGGAGACGGTGCAGGTCGGCGGTGCGCCGCATGATTGCCTCCGCGTTCTCTATCATGGCGACGACAAGCTGTTCGTTCCCGTCGAAAACATCGAGGTGTTGGCGCGCTACGGGTCGGAAGACGCGGTTGTGCAGCTCGACCGGTTGGGCGGACAAGCCTGGCAGGCCAAGCGCGCGCGGGTCAAAGAGCTCATTCGTGAAATCGCGAATGAATTGCTGGCGGTCGCCGCCAAACGGGTGCTCGCCAAGGGCGCGCCGATCGCCATCGATGACAACAGTTTTCAAGAGTTCGCGGCGCGGTTTCCCTACGATGAAACCGACGATCAGCTACACGCCATCGCCGACGTCCTTTCCGATATCGCGTCAGGCCGGCCGATGGACCGGCTGGTGTGCGGCGATGTGGGTTTCGGGAAGACCGAAATCGCACTGCGCGCCGCGTTTGCAGCCGCCATGGAGGGCTTCCAGGTTGCCATCGTCGTCCCGACGACATTGCTCGCCCGGCAGCATCACGAAAACTTCGTCGAACGGTTCAAGGGATTGCCGGTCCGCGTGGGCCAACTGTCGCGCTTTGTCGCCGGTAAGGAGGCGGATCAGGTCCGCGCCGAACTCGCAGATGGCACGATGGACATCGTCATCGGTACTCATGCCTTGCTGAGCGACGCTGTCCGGTTCCAGCGGTTGGGGCTGATCGTCATCGATGAAGAACAGCATTTCGGCGTTACCCAGAAGGAAAAACTGAAGAAACTGCGCGCCAACGTTCACGTATTGACGCTGACCGCGACACCGATCCCGCGGACGTTGCAGATGGCGCTCTCCGGGGTGCGCGAAATGAGCATCATCGCGACTCCGCCGGTCGACCGGCTGGCCGTGCGCAGTTTCGTGCTGCCATACGACCCGGTCGTGATTCGCGAAGCGGTCATGCGGGAACGTCATCGCGGGGGCCAGACCTTCTACGTTTGTCCGCGGATTGCCGATATCCGCAATGTCGAGCGACGCCTGAAGGAGATGGCGCCCGAACTACGTGTCGCCGTCGCTCATGGCCAAATGGCGCCCGGCGATCTGGAAGAGGTGATGGCGCAGTTCAGCGATGGCGGCTTCGACGTTCTGCTGTGCACGCATATCATCGAATCGGGGCTCGACCTGCCCAAGGTGAATACGATGATCATTCATCGGGCGGATATGTTCGGGCTGTCGCAGCTTTACCAACTGCGGGGACGGGTCGGCCGCTCGAAGATACGGGCTTATTGCTATTTCACGGTCCCGCCGGGCCGCCGGTTGACGCAGACCGCGTCGCGGCGCCTCGAAGTCATGCAAACCCTGGATACGCTGGGCGCCGGTTTCTCCCTGGCGAGCCATGATCTCGATATCCGCGGCGCCGGCAATCTACTCGGCGACGAACAGTCAGGCCATGTGCGCGAAGTCGGGGTCGAGCTGTACCAGCGGATGCTCGAGGAGGCGATCGTCGCCGCCCGGGACGATGGCGGCACGACGGAGGACAGTTGGTCGCCGCAAATCACGATCGGCACGTCCGTCCTCATTCCTGACAATTACGTCGAGGATTTGACCGTCCGATTGGGGCTTTACCGCCGGCTGTCCAATCTCGCGGATGCGAGTGAAATTGACGCCTTTGCCGCGGAACTCGTCGACCGGTTCGGCACATTGCCGGAGGAGGTCGAAAACCTGCTTGAGGTCATCGCCATCAAGCAGCTCTGCCGGCGTGCCAGCGTCGAAAAGCTGGATGCCGGACCGAAAGGTGCGGTGCTGTCGTTCCGCAACAATACCTTTGCCAATCCCGAGGGGCTGATCGGCTATATCCAGACGCACCAGGCGACGGTCAAGCTGCGCCCGGATCAGCGTGTGGTCTGCGTGTACGATTGGCGTCTGGCGAGCGAACGCATCGCCGGCGTCCGCAGGATGATGCGCAAACTGGTGGAAATCGCCGAAACTTAACGCGCGGCCGTTGTCATTTCCTGCGATGCGATCTCGAAGATCGGGAAAAACGCTTCCGGTTCCTGGGCCCCCGACAGGGCGTACTGATTGTTGATGATGAAACAGGGCACGCCTTGGATGCCCAACCGGCGCGCGGCGCTGTCTTCCTGATGGACTTCCGTAAGGTTTTCGTCCCCGGCCAAATAAGTTGTGACATCGCCTTCCGGGAGACCGCATTCGATGGCGATCTGTATTAGCGCATCCACGTTATCGATCGCTCCGCCTTCCACGAAGTAGCGTACGAACAGCCGCTCGATGACAGCATCGGAATGCGGCGTCTCACTGGCGTAGCGGATGAGGCGGTGCGCCTGGATCGTATTCGGGGTCCGGGCGATTTTTTCGAAGGCGAAGTCGATGCCGACAGTGCTGCCGACTTTACGAATATTGTCATAGAGTTGGCGCGCACGCTCAGCACCACCGAACTTGAGCGTCAGATAGCGATCCCGCTCGATGCCTTCCTGCGGCATGTCCGGGTTCAATTGAAAGGTGCGCCATCGAACCGTTGGGTTCTGACCGGGCCGCAGCGACAAGGCGCGTTCCAATCGCCGTTTGCCGATAAAGCACCATGGGCAGACAGGATCGGAGTAGATGTCAATTTCCATGGAGTATTCTTCGGTGGGATCAAATATGTCTTACGCGCATTTGGGTTTGGGCCTGGCTCAGGTGAGGCTCTCCCTGACCCGGTCTATCTATTCAGATGATCGGTATATGCGATGTGTCTTCATTTTGCTTGAGGGTATGGGCAACCTCG
>CAJWOT010000178.1 GCA_913044215.1 uncultured Rhodospirillaceae bacterium
GCCGACGGCCGCTATTTCACCGCGACCAGGCAGGCATAGTTCTGGCCGGCCGTCGGGTCGACGGTGTTCTGTTCCAAATGAACCAGCGATTTCGGATCCTTGAAACCCGCCTCGCGCAGCAACTCCAAGTGCCGATCGATCGAAAAGCGGCCGGGCTCGTACTCCCAATCCGTCCCGTCAGGCTTGATGAAGTCTCCATTGGCGAGAAGGCCGCCGGCGGGCAGCGTTTCGTAGCTCCGCGCATAGACATCCGCGACAGGCTGTTGCCCACCCAAATCGTGCAGCGCCCAGGTGGAGATGATGGCGTCCGGCTGCTTGCTGAGCTTCGCCGGCCAATCTTTCGTCATCAGATCGGCGTTAGTGAAGGTCACGCGATGGCACAGATCGTCGATGGTCTCTCTAGCGACCTGCATGAAGACATCGGAGAAGTCGAGCGCCTCGTAGCCGACGTCCGAGTTCCGTTCCAAAATGTGCCGCGCCATATAACCGGGCCCGGTGCCGAGTTCGACCACATGGCTGTCGGCTTTGCCGAGCTTCTCGACCTCGGCCAGGATCATGTCGAAGAGCTGAATGCGCGGTGCCGTCGGCTCGAAACGGCTCGCCCATCCGCGGACGAACTCGTCATCGTGAAATTCGTGCTGTGCTCCAACAAATCCGCTCATTCGATCCTCCAACGCTGATACTGTGCGCCGTCGAGCGGAATTTTCTCCGCCGACGGCTGGCTAATCTGCATGGCTTTCAGGATAGCGCCGGCCCTCTGTCGTTGAAATTACAACTCCTGTCAATTTCTTGCCAATTATCCGTTCAAGCCGCCTGTTCGACCGTCATTTCCTCGCCGGCAACCGTGGTGCGGCGCATGTCGCGGCGTTCGTTGAGGTCGTCGAAGGCGCGCACCCGGTGCATGACCTGGCGGTTGTCCCACACGACGAAATCGTACTGCTTCCATTCGTGGCTGTAGACGAATTCCGGCCGGGTAGCGTCTTCCGTCAGATCCTGGATGAAGATACGGGCTTCCGGTGTTTCCCAGCCGACGATCTTGCCGATATGGGCGGAAAGATAGAGCGACTTGCGCCCGGTCACCGGGTGGGTGCGGACGAGGCGTTGGCGGACCGGCTTGAAGTTCGCCGTTTCCTCCTCGCTCAAGCCTTCGAAGCCGAGCTTGCCGCGCGAATAGAGTAGCGAGTGCTCGCAGACCAGGTCCTCGATCCGGGCCTTGGTCTTATCGTCGAGCGCGTCATAGGCGGCCCGCATATCGGCGAATTCGGTGTTGCCTCCCTGTGCGGGCACAATGCGGCCGGAGAGCAGCGAGTATTTCGCGGGGACGGCGCGGAA
This sequence comes from uncultured Rhodospirillaceae bacterium, assembly GCA_913044215.1. Taxonomy (GTDB): domain Bacteria; phylum Pseudomonadota; class Alphaproteobacteria; order UBA8366. Next base: position 1,333 of record CAJWOT010000178.1, read on the forward strand.
TGAGCTGTCGGAGTGCCAAAGCCGGTTGCCGAGCCCGAACATGCGGATGCGGTCGTCCTTCGCCAGCGGATTCTGGTCCTTGTCCAGGTTGGAGACATCCGCCATCTGCCCGTCGATGCGGCGCGCTTCGGCCTTCTGGATGTTGCTGACCTTGCCGGGAATTTCCAGCGCGCCGAAATTGCGCGAGAAGGCTTTCTGCTGCTCGTCGGTAAAGTTCTGATTGTGGAACACCAGGACGGCGTACTCGTCCATGCCCGCCTCGATCGCCGCGACGTCCTCCGGCGACAAAGGTTTGGTCAAATCGACACCCTCGACTTCACCGCCGATGGTGGGACGAAGCGGACGGATGGAAACGGCCATTGTAAATTCCTACGGAAATTGTGACGCGGTCCGCAGAAATTAGCGTCTCGGCGGCGTTTCGTCACCTCCCGGTGAATTTCGGTTCCCGCTTTTCCTTGAACGCGGCGACGGCTTCCTTGTGGTCGTCGGTCCGACCTAGCGGCACCAATCTCTCTGCCTCCCCATCGAGGGCGGTCAGAAAGTCCAGTTCCAGCGCGTCGTTCAGGTTCGCCTTCATTTCGCGCAGCGCCATGCTTGGACCCTTGGCGAGTTTCGCGGCCAGCGCCCAGGCTTCCGTGCGCAGATCACCGTCGGGGACCACGCGATTGACCAGGCCCATCTGCTCACAGCGCGCCGAGTCGACCCGTTCGGCCGTGTACATCAGCTCGCGCGCCTTGGCGGTGCCGACCAAATTGGTTAGCAGCCAGGCGATCCCATAATCGCCGCTCAAGCCGACCCTCGCGTAGCCTGTGCTGATGAAGGCGCTCTCCGAAGCGATGCGGATGTCGCAGGCGAGCGCGATCGCCAGCCCGGCGCCCGCGGCGGGGCCGGGCAGGGCGGCGATGGTGGGTTTGGGGCAATGATGCAGCACACCGGTCAGGGTACGTTGCCGCTCCTTGAGCTGCGCGATCTTTTCCTCGACAGTCATTTCGACCTTGGGCTTGGCTTGCGCCATTCCCTTGACGTCGCCGCCGGCGCAGAAGGCGGTGCCCGCGCCGGTGATCAACAGCGCGCCGACATCCGGATCTTCGCCGCGCTCCTTGACCATTCGCCGCAGGGCCGGGGTCAGCGTGTCGGACAGCGCGTTGCGCGCATCGGGGCGGTTCAGCGTGATCAGCGCCACCCCGTCGCGCACCTCGCACAGCAGCTGGTCGGTTCCGGTGTCGATGGTCGTCGTCATCGCGCGGGCCTATTCCGGCGCGGTGTTCTTGAAGCTGTCGCGTTCGGCCACCTTGTCGAAATAGGCCTTGAGTGCCGGCGACCCCGCGACCGCTTCCTGGCCTTCGGGGAAGAGCTGCGTCGCGTTCAGGATCGGCATCAGGAAGCAATCGGCCATCGAAAATTCCGACGAACCGAGGTATCCGTCGGCAACCGCGCTTTCCAACATCGCCATCATGCGCGGGAAACGCTTGATCGCGCGGTCGATTTTGGTCCGCACGACCTGGCCGTCCTCGTCCTTGTGAAAGACGTACTCGACGACGTAGTTGCGCATCAGCAGCTGATCGACGCCGACGGCTGTGGCGGCGACCCAGCGGTTTATTGGCGCCGCCGCACGCGGTTCTGTCGGCACCAGGGGCGGGCCGTCGAAGGCGGTGTCGATGTAACGCGCGATCGCCTGGCTTTCGCAAAGCTCCAGTCCATCATGCCGCATGACCGGCACCTGACCCTGCGGGTTGATCGCCTTGACCGCATCTGAATGCGGCATCTCGGCGATATTCTCATGCGGTACGCCCTTTTCCTCGGCGCACATGCGCACCGTGCGGACGAAGTTCGATCGCGGAATACCGATGATTTCCAGGCCCATTGTCTGCTCTCCTATTGAATGATTTGGGGCAAGCTTAAGGGGCGAGGGCGGTTCGCGCTAAGTATAATTTCCTACGGTCCGAACACCGCTTTCGGCAGCCAGGTGGTCAGTGCCGGGAACAGCGCGACCAGGCCGAGCGCGAACACCTGGATGCCGACAAAGGGCACGACGCCCTTGTAGATCTGCATCGTCGTGACCTCGGGTGGGGCGAAGTCTGCGGTCGCGGTGGCCTTGACGAAGGTACGGTGTTTCGTGGAGCTCTTCCCTGTTGCACCGCGGGCGGGGCTAACAGATTTGCTCTCCATTGCACCGGAGAGTTCGCATTCTCGTTTACTCGCGGCGTTTGGTAAGAAGAAGCTTAAATGAATTTTTGAGTGTCGCAACCGTCGAGTTTGACGCGTGCTGCGTGTGTTGCAGGCCGCGCGAACCGGTATGATCGGCAACGATACGAAATTAGTTTGGGAGAGCGGGTATGGGCCGGCGCATCGTCGATCTGTCGATCTATCTGGAAAACGACGTCATCTCGGATCCGGACGGCTATCAGCCGAGGATCGATTATGTGAACCATCAGGATTCGGCCAAGGACGTCACCGCCTTCTTTCCCGGCTTGACCGAGGCGGAACTGCCGGACGGGCAGGGCTGGGCGCTCGAATGGGTGCACGCGATGACTCACAACGGCACCCATCTCGACGCGCCATATCACTTCCACTCGACGATGAACAAGGGTGAGCGGGCGATCACCATAGACGAGGTGCCGCTCGAATGGTGCTTCAATCCGGGCGTGAAGCTCGACTTCCGGCATTTCGGAGACGGCTATGTCGCGACCGCGGTGGATGTCGAAGCGGAATTGGCGCGCATCGGCCATGAGCTGAAACCGTTCGATATTGTCGTCGTCAACACCGCCGCCGGGGCCGCCTATGGCCGCAACGACTACGTTTCGACGGGGTGCGGCATGGGCCGCGAGGCAACGCTCTATCTGCTGGAGCGCGGCGTGCGGGTGACTGGCACCGACGCCTGGAGCTGGGACGCACCCTTCATCCACACCAAGGAGAAATATGCCGAGAGCGGCGATGCGGGGCTGATCTGGGAAGGCCATCGCGCCGGGATGGAGATCGGTTACTGCCATTTGGAGAAGCTGCACAATCTGGAAGCGCTGCCGCCGTTCGGCTTCACCATCGCCTGCTTCCCCTTCAAGATCCGCGCCGCCTCCGCCGGCTTCACGCGGGCGGTGGCGATTTTCGATAAATAGGGATGCTTTCGTAAGAGCTTTCCTGCAACACAGTTTCCACCCCCATCCTAACCTTCCCTCCTCAAGGGGTAAGGGATAAGCTATTGTTTCCAATAAACGTCTTCCTCCCCCTTGGGGGGGCGAGGTGGGGGTGGACGGCGGTTTCGTCCAAAAAACGAGGACGCATGGCCTCTTCTGATGACTAGAGTTTCGCAAAACGACATCCTGGTCGTTGGCGCCGGGATCGCCGGGCTGACCTTGGGGCTGTGCCTTCAGGAAAAGGGCATCCCGTGCCGTATTCTGGAGAAGTCGCCTGCGATCAAGCCGCTCGGTGTCGGGATCAACGTGCTGCCGCACGCGACGCGCGTGCTGCACGCGCTGGGGCTGGGGCCGGCGCTGTATGCGGTCGGGGTTCGCACGGTGGAGGCTGGTTTCTTCAACCGCTTCGGGCAGCTGATCTTCACCGACCCGCTCGGCACGGCGGCCGGCTACGTGACGCCGCAATACTCCATCCATCGTGGCGATCTTCAGAAGGTGCTGGCCGACGCCTTCGTCGCACGCGCCGGGGCGGATCGCCTGGTCGAGGGGGTGACGTGTAGCCGCGCAGAGGAAACCGGCGCCGGCGTCACGCTGATGCTCGAGGATGCCGATGGCGCGGCGTTGCCACCCATGGTGGGCCGCGCGGTCGTCGCTTGTGACGGCATCCATTCCAACCTGCGCAAGCAGCTTCATCCGAACGAGGGGCCGCCGCGCTATTCCGGTTACAATATGTGGCGCGGGGTGACGGTGTGGCCGCGCATCCTGACGGGCGCGACGATGATCCGCGCCGGCTGGCTTGAGACCGGCAAGATGGTCATCTACCCGATCCGCGACGCGGTCGACGGGGACGGCAACCAGCTGGTCAACTGGGTTGCAGAAGTCTCCCGTCCTCTGCTGAAGCAGCCGCGCGACTGGAACAAACCGGGCAAGCTGGAAGACTTTATCGACGCCTTCGCCGACTGGCATTTCGACTGGCTGGATGTGCCGGCGCTGATCCGCGGTGCGGAGGTGATCCTGGATTTCCCAATGGTCGATCAGGACCCGCTGCCCTTCTGGACGCGCGGCCGCGTGACCTTGATGGGCGACGCGGCGCATCCGATGGTCCCGCGCGGCTCGAACGGGGCGGGGCAGGCGATCCTGGATGCGGAGTGCCTGACGAACCTGCTCGTCCAGGGGCGGGCGCCCGAAGACGCCTTTGCCGCCTATGAAGCCGAACGGCTGGAGGCGACGTCCAAGGTCGTGCTGATCAACCGGGTCGCGCCGCCGGACATCATCATCAAGGAAGTGGTCGAACGCACCGGCGACCGCCCCTTCGAGAATATCGACGACGTCATCAGCCGCGACGAGCTGACCGCGTTCCAGCAGCAATACAAAGAGGTCGCGGGGTATGACCTGGCGACATTGCAGGCCAAGGCAAACTCATGACACCCTCCGAACCCGATCTGATCCTTCTCGACGGCAAGATCGTCACGTTGGATGACGACAGCCGTATCGTCGGCGCGCTCGCGGCGAAGGACGGGCGTATCGTCGCGCTGGGCGAGGACCGCGATATCGAAGCGCGCGCCGGGCAGGGGACGAAGGTGCTGCGCTTGGACGGCAAGACGGTCATCCCCGGTATCATCGACAGCCACTGCCATCCGGACGGGGCGGCGTCGCGGGTGATCAACTGGCATGATCTGTCCCCGTCACGCATCCAAAGCCGGGACGCTTTGCTGGCCCGCATCGATGACGCGACGAAAGACCTGGACGTGGGTGGCTGGTTCTTTGGCTATCGCCTGAACGAAAACAAATCCGGCGGCTGGCCCAGCCTGGCGGAGTTGGACGCGGCATCCAACGGCATGCCGCTCTTCATCCTGCGCACCGACGGGCATCTGGGATTGGTGAATTCCGCCGGCTTCGCCGCGCTTGGCATCGACAGGGAAACCGCGGACCCGCCCTTCGGCGCGTTCAATCGCGATCCAGATACAGGCGAGCTGACAGGCTTGGTGCGTGAGACGGCGGTCCATCTGTTCATCGATCACGCCCAATCCGTCGACACGTCCGAAAGCCAGGCGGAGGGGCTGCGCATAGTTTTCGACGATTATCTGAGCCACGGGATCACCAGCGTCTACAACTCGCTCACCTGCAGCAAGGCTATCAGTGCCTATCAGTTAATGAAGGCGGACGGCAGCCTGAAACTGCGGGTCGGCATCATCGGCAGCGGTCGCGAAGAGGGGTTGGTGGAGAGCCTGATCGCGTCTGGCATCCGGTCCGGCTTCGGCGACGATTGGGTGAAGGTGGTGGCCGTCGAATGGTGCCCGGACTGTTCGACCAGCGGCCGCACCGCCGCCTATTACGAGCCCTATATCGGCGACAAGGCCCTGGGCGAGCCGGAGCACAATACCGGCATGCTACTCTACGATCTCGACGACCTGACGGCGCGGGCGACGGCGGCGCACAAGGCGGGCCTGCTGGTCTGCATCGAGGGGGTCGGTGACCGGGGGATCGATTTCGCTCTCGACGCGATCGAGGCGGCACTCAAAGCCTATCCGGTGGACGATCATCGCATGCGGGTCGAGCATTGCTGTTACGTCACACCACCGATCCTGGAGCGCATCAAGCGGCTGGGCGTGGTCGACAGCTCGGCCACCGGCTTCATGTATGAGTTGGGGGACGCCTATCTTGCCAATCGGGGCGAGGCGGCCATGCAACATATGTGGCCGCACCGGGCCTTGATCGATGCGGGCATTCCCGCGCCGGGCCATTCCGACAGCTATATCTGCACGCCCAACCCCTTCACCGCGATGTGGGCGATGGTCAACCGGCAGAGCGACACCGGGAGCAGTCTCGACACGCCCGGCGCGCCGAGCCAGGCGGTGACGGTGGAAGAAGCCCTGCGCGCCTATACCATCCTCGGCGCCTATTCGGGCCGGGAAGAAACGATCAAAGGGAGTCTGGAGGTCGGCAAGCTGGCCGATTTGGCGGTGCTGGACCGGGATTTGATGACAATTCCAGCGAACGACATCCCAAACGTCGAAGTGGACATGACCGTGGTGGGTGGCGCGGTGATGTATGTGCGGGACGAATAGGTCTCCGTCAGCCCTTCGCCCCAATGCGGACCTTGTCGAACGGCACGAGATTTTCGTGCGCGATGATGGCGCGCTATTTCTGGCCATAGGTCTCCGGGATCTCCGAATAGCGCGAGAGCCAGTTTGTAAGCGCGGTGCCGGACACGGGCTTGCCCGCTTGCCGCAGGGCCGCGCGGAGTTCCCGGTAGGCGCCGCGGGTGTTCAGATTGCGCATATAGGCGGACACGCCCGCGCCCAACTAATTGAACCGCATGACCTTGAAGCCGGAGGCGCTGGCCGGCGCGATGCCGTCGGAGTTCTTCGCATCGGTCCGCATGCCGAACAATTGTTGCCTTCCAGGGCGAAGCGCGAGGTGCCCCGGCCGCTCTCCAGCGCCGCCTGTGCCAGGACGAGCGACGCAGGCGCGCTGCCTTTATCGAGCCTTTGGCGCAAGCCCCGGATCCGGTCGTTCTCGCGCGCGACGAGCGGCAGGATCATGAGGATGAAAGCCTGTTTCCGTTTCGCTGCGGGCAGCGTGGACAGGTCGGTATCGATCCGCTTGATGAATATCGGCGGCACCAGGCCGGAGCTGCGGGCATCTGGCAGCGAGACCAGTTGCACGCGCGCTAAGTTGTCGCTGTCCGCGGTGGATTTCACGCCTTCGTCCTGCATGGCGAACAGGATGGCCAGCGCGACGACCGCGATCAGGCCGCTCAAGCCCGCAAGACAGGCTGGCCTGTTGATCTGCAGGAAGTGAATTGTTGTCGGGGACGGCTTCATGGGGGAGGGAAGTGGGTTTAAAGTATGGCTGTTTCAAGGCCTTCCTTATTCCTACGGAGTGAAATGAGCGACCTGCCGCGTTCCTGCGATTATCTGGTGATCGGGTCCGGCGCCGCCGGTGCCGTCGTGGCGGCACGGTTGTCGGAGGACCCGGACGTGTCGGTCGTGCTGCTGGAGGCCGGGTCGCGGGACAATTCGGTGCTGTCGCGGTTGCCGGGGCTGGGCTTCGCCATCGGCGCGCATCCGAAATTCAATTGGGGTTTCGCCACGGAACCGGTGCCTAGCATGTACGGCCGCAACCTGATCTTCTTGCAGGGCAGGGTGATCGGCGGGTCGAGCAGCATCAACGGGATGATCTACACGCGTGGTCATTCGCGCGAGTACGACCTTTGGCGGCAGATGGGCTGCGTGGACTGGGCGTCGGACGACGTGCTGCCCTATTTCAAACGCTCGGAGTGCAACGAGCGGGGCGAGGGGCCCTGGCATGGAGGATCGGGGCCGGTGAAGGTGCGGCCGGCGCGGCCTGAGCTGCCGATCTGCGACGCGTTTCTGGCAGCGGCTGGGGCGGCGGGCTTTCCGGTGCTGGAGGATCTCAACCGGGATACGGTCGACGGCTTCGGCTATTACGACATCAACGTGGCGAACGGTCGGCGTATGAGTTCGGCGCGGTCCTATCTCGCGCCGGTGGCCAGCCGAGAGAACCTGACCGTTGTGCCGGACGCGCAGGCGCTGCATCTGGTTGTCGAGATGGGCCGGGCGCGCGGGGCGGCGGTGGCGGTGCGCGGCGCGCGGCAAACCATATCCGCCGACCGCGAAATCGTCGTGTCCTGCGGCGCCGTGAAATCGCCGCAGCTTCTCATGCTGTCCGGTATCGGTCCGGCGGATCATTTGCGCGCGCACGGCATTCCTGTCATCCACGACGCGCCGAAGGTGGGGCAGGGGTTGCAGAACCATGTCTGCTACCGGCCGCAATATCTCTGCAACGCGCCGGTGACGGCGAGCGGCCAGACCGAGCCCTGGAACGTGCTGAAGGCGATGGTGCGCTACGGCGTTGCGCGCCGCGGCCCGTTTGCGGAAAGCTACGCGCCGGCCGGCGGCTTCTTCCGCACCGACCCCGCGCTGGAGGTGCCGGACGCCCAGGTCGTGCTGCT
>CAJWOT010000179.1 GCA_913044215.1 uncultured Rhodospirillaceae bacterium
CGGCAGGTCCAGAAACGGCGCGGCCGCTAGGCCCTACTCCGCCGTCGCGCTTTCCGGTGGCCGGGTCGCGATGGCACCGTCTTGGTCCAGCGTGTCCAGCTCGGCCTCGCTGAGCCCCAGCTCCCGCGCCAGCACCGCGCGGGTGTCGTGGCCAATGGCCCGGCCGGCCCAGCGGATGACGCCGGGAGAGTCGCTGAATTTCGGTGCGACGCCGCCGAGCTTAACGGTGCCGATATCGTCATGCGGCACGTCAAGCAGCATGTCGCGGGCCGCGAATTGCGGGTCGCGGAAAACGTCGGCAACGGTGTAAATCGGCGCGGCCGGCACATCGTTTTCGACCAGATATTCGTAAATCTCGTCGAGCGCCCAGCCCTTGGACCAATCGGAGATGATCTGGACCAGTTCTTCCTCATTGACCAGTCGGTTGTCGCCCTCAACGAATTTTGGATCGTCGGCCAGTTCCGGCTGTCCTATGGCGGCAGCGAGACGGCGGAAGGTCGACGTATTGCCGGCAGCAATATGGATCCATTCACCGTCCTTGGCCGGGAACAGGCTGTTCGGCACGTGCCCGTGCAGGCGCGAGCCGACGCGGCCCGGCACCACGCCGAGCTTCTCGAACGCCGGCACGAAACTTTCCATCATCGAAAAGGCGCTTTCATACAGCGCCACATCGACGACCTGGCCCTTGCCGGAGGTGTCGCGGCGCCGCATCGCCGCCAAGGCACCGAACGCGCCATACATGCCGGCGACATAGTCGGTGAGCGGCGTCGCCACGCGCGCGGGCGGCTTGTCCGGATCGCCGGTGATCGAGCGAATTCCGCTCATGCTCTCGCCGATTACGCCGTAGCCGGCACGCTCGCTATAGGGCCCGGTCTGGCCGAAACCGCTGATCCGCACCAGGATCAGCCCCGGATGCTCCTTGGCCACAACGTCATAGCCGAGGCCCCATTTCTCCAGTGCGCCCGGCTTGAAGTTCTCCACCACCACGTCGTAGCGCGGCATCAGGCGGCGCACGATGTCGCGGCCTTCATCCGACTTGAGGTTGATGGCGATGGTCTCCTTGTTGCGGTGCATGGAGGCCCACCACAGGCTCTTGCCCTCAAAATGGCGGCCGATTGTACGCAGCGGATCGCCGGATGGCGTCTCCACCTTGACCACCTCGGCGCCGAAATCGGCGAACAGGCGACCGCAGAATGGGCCGGCAACGGTGGAGCCGAGTTCGAGGACCCGAACGCCCTGCAAGGGCCCGCTGGCGACGTCGGCGTCAGGCATCGTGCGCCGGCGCGCCGCAAAGCTGGGCAATTTCGCCGATATCCGCGCAGTCCTCCAGGGTCCGTACCGCATCCACCACTTGGGTGACTCGCGCCGCGCCGATCACCGGCGAGGCCATGTCGGCGAATTTGATACTTAGTCGCGACCATTGCCGCTCGAGATCGCGGTCCGGCGTCTCCACGTCGCCGCGGGTGCTGTGCACCGTACCGTCCTTGAGGGTAACGGACACATCGGCATGGGCGAGCCCCATACTGTCGTCGGTGTGCACCGAAATCTTGTCGCGGACTGCCACGATCTCCGGATCCTGCACCTTCTCCTCATTGTAGTTGGCGATGACTGCCGTGTTCTCCCCCAAGAGCGCCATGGCGGCGGTGAAGCGCAGGCTGAACTTGCCTTCCAGGCCGGTTTTCGGTTCCAGGATGTTGCAGATTCGCAGATTGTCGCTGCGCACATGCACGTCGACACTGGCGACATTGTCCGGATCGATATTGTGATCGCGCTTCAGCGCCATCGCCGCCTCGATCGCCGCGTGGGTGCCGTAACAGGCCGCATGGTATTTGAACAGCACGTCGGGCGTATGGAAAGTCTCCCCGAGCCCTGCGAGGGCCGGTTCCGGATCGTAGTTCTGGGTCTGCGTGTCCGCGAAACCCTGCTCGCATTCCAATACGTCCGGCCGGCTTTCGAAGCCGCGCTCGGAGAGCAGCGCCGCAGACAGCCCATTCACCGCCGCCTTGCCGGCGTGGAAGGGCTTGCACATGGTGCCGAACATCGAGCGCAAGCCGGCCGCCTGGGTACCACCGATACCCATCGCGTTGGCGCAGGCTTCGCCGTCGAGGCCGAGCAGCTTCGCCGCCGCCGTCGTCGCACCGAACGTACCCACGGTCCCGGTCGCGTGCCAACCGGCGCCGTAATGCGACTGGTTCATCACCGTACCGACGCGGCATTCCGCCTCGATCCCGGCAACCATTGCCGTCAGGAAATCCTTGCCGTCGCGGCCCTGATGCTCGGCCAATGCGAGCAGCGCTGGCACGACAGGAACGGTCGGATGTCCGGGCATCAGCAAGTGCACATCGTCGTAATCGAGGGCGTGTCCCGCCGACCCGTTGATCAAGGCAGCCTGCTGCATCGACACCTTACGGCCGTCACCGATAATCGTCGCCTGCGGGTTACCGCCTGCTGCGACCGCATCCTCCAGCAGGATGCGGGTCAGCGGCTCGGACGAGCCCGCCAGTGTCACGCCAAGCCAATCGAGGAAACAATGCCGCGCCACTTCGACGGCTTCCATCGGAAGGTCGTCATGCGTGAACGACATGCTGTTCTGCGCCAGCTTGAGGGTAAGATCGGTATCTTCGACTTCCGCCGCCTGCGGCATCGCGCGTCTCCTGGGTTTGGTGCGTGTAGATTTGGCGAAAGAGTGCCATGCGAGTAGGAAATTTGTCCAGACCAGGGGCCCATTCTCGCGCTGTAAAACCAGCCGCGAACCCCGCTATACTGCGTTGCGCAACGACGGAGCGGCACCATGCTGACGCAAACTCAAATTGACCAGTTCTGGCGCGACGGCGTCCTGACCGTTCCGAATGCGGTGACGTCCGCGCAGCTCAACGCGCTCAACGCGGAGATCGCCGGTTGGGTCGAGGAAAGCTGCGCGCATAGCGAACCGTTCGGGCCACCGACTTTGGATGATCGGCCGCGCTTTGACATGGGAGCCGAACATACCGCCGACAAACCGGCGCTGCGCCGGGTCAACAACCCGTCGGATATATCCGACGCCTATATGGACGCCATGAGCAATGCGGCCATGACGGACATGGTGAACCAGTTGATCGGTCCGAATCTGAAGTTTCACCACTGCAAAATAAATTTGAAACTGCCCGGTTCGGACACAACCGTGCACTATCATCAGGATTTTCTGTTCACCCCGCATACCAACGACGACGTGGTGACGGCCTTGCTGATGCTGGACGATGTGACGGAAGAGAATGGCTGCCTGCGGGTCGTCCCAGGGTCGCATCGCGGCCCCATGCTGTCGCTTTACCAGGACGGCCGTTTCGTGGGCGCCGTCTCCGGTGCGGAGGAAGTACGGTTGTTGTCCGAATCCATACCCGTAACCGGCAAGGCCGGCAGCGTCTGCCTGATGCACACGCGGCTGGCGCACGGTTCCGCGCCGAACGGCTCGGACCGGTCGCGCAACCTCTACATCTGTGTCTACAGCGCGGCCGACGCTTTCCCGATCGCACGCAATCCGATGGCAAACCCGAACGAAGGGATGATCCTGCGCGGAGAGAAAACCCGTACGGCGCGGCTCAGCGAGGCGATGATCGAATTGCCGGAACAGCCGAGATCGGCCTCATTCTTCACGGTACAGGGTCAAGAGTCGGCCGAGGCGTAATCGGCCTCAACCTTCATCAAGGATGGCGTAGGCCTCGATTTCGACGACAAGTTCCGGGCGCAGCAGGCCAGTTACGGCCACCAGCGTGCTGGCCGGCCGAATATCGCCGAACATCTCGCCATGGGCTTTCGTGACGCCGTCGGCATGCGCCGCCATGTCGGTCACGTAGATCACGGTGCGCACTACATGCTCCGGCCCCGCACCGGCCTCCGCGAGCGAATTCTTGATGATCGCCAGCACGTTCGTAGCCTGCTCGTACGCATCCGCCCCGTCCGCCGTGGTGCCGGAAACATGAACCGTGTTGCCGACCTTTACCGCGCGGGAGTAACCGAGCACCGACTCAAACGGGTGTCCGGAAGAAATGTTTTGCCGCGCCATGTTCGCCTCCCTCAAATAACGCCGTCTTTAGACAGTTTCTCCAACGCCGCGGCATCGAGCCCGAGCAGTTCGCTAAAGATATCCGCATTGTCGTGGCCGTACATCACGGGCGGCCCGTCATAGCCAGTGTCGGTGCCGCTGAATTTGATTGGATAGCCTGACGCGTTTAGCCCTTCCAGCGGCCCCAGGGTCGGGTGCACCAAATCCTCGATCATGCCGCGGGCGCGGATATGCGGCCACGCCTTCACGTCGTTTATGTCGTTGATCGGGCTGCAAACGATACCCGCTTCGCGCAACGTCGCCATTGCAACACCGCCATCCTGCGTTGCCGCCCATTCCGCGACAATAGCATCAACGCTATCGTTGTTGAGCAGGCGGTCGCTGCTGGTTGCGTAGTCGGGGTGTTCCTTGAGTTCCAGCCGTCCCATCACGTCGCAGAGAGTCTGCCAATGAACATCCGTCGCAGTTGCGATGATCAACCAGCGGTCTTTGGTCTTGTAGCTGTTGAAGGGCGAGACCCTCGGTGCCCGGTTGCCTTGCCGGTAGTCGAGGCCGAGTTGCGGGTAGCCCTCCAGCGGATCGTCATAGATCAGTGAAAATATCGAATCGACCATTGCGACATCGACGTGCTGCCCTTCGCCCGTGCGCTCCTGATGGTAGAGGGCCGCCAGAACGCCCGCCAATCCAAAGACGCTGGAAATGGAATCGGCCAGCGCGGTCCCGGCCTTGGTCGGCGGACCATCCGGCTGACCGGTCATGCTCATCAGGCCGCTTGCCGCCTGCGCCGCGGCGTCGAAACATTTCAGGTGCGCGTCGGGCCCCGTCTGGCCGTAACCGGTGATCGAGCAATAGACCAGACGCGGATTGCGCGCGTGCAGCGTTTCGAAATCGATGCCCAACCGTTTGGTGACACCGACGCTGAAATTCTCAACCAGCACATCCGCCTTATCCGTCAATTCCATCAACAACCGCACACCTTCCGGGTGCTTCAGGTTCAACGTCACCGCTTTCTTACCACGGGCCCGTTTAAGAAAGGGGACGCCGAGGTCGTCTGGCGTCTTTCGCTCGAAAGACACGCCCTCGGGGCCCGCATAGATCGCTGAGTCGGACAGACTGTCGCCCATCGCCGGATTGTCTACACGAATCACCTCCGCACCGAGCCCGGCGAGCAACAGTGTCGCGTGCGGCCCGACGAAGAACTGAGTCAGGTCGATCACCCGGACACCTTCGAGAATACGTTTGGTCATGGAGTCCTCATCCTTCCAGCGCGCATCATGGCGCGTCCCACCAACAAGCGCTAGCGATCCTCGATGGAAGCGCCTAAATGCTATGATGCATTTCAGAAAATGACACAGAGGGACTACCCCTTGTCCCAACAAGCCACAGACAATACCCGGCCAGTTGGCTGGAATGGCCGATTTTCGATCACCATTACCCTGGTAACAGCGATCGGGCTGCTGACCCTGCTCTCTGTCGGCGGCGTGCTCGGGGTCGGCGTCTGCCCGGAAGTCGGGCAGCCCTTCAGAAGATCAGGAAGCAACCGGTGCGCGGCGGAATAGAGAGTGGTGAATCTATACGACGGCAGGCGATCCACCGCCTCGGATACCGAGGCAGGTAAAAGCAAAACAAGGGCGACAACGCCGGCCGCTGTCCGATAGTTCATCGTGAAGATGCCCTAACAGCACTCCTCACCCGACAATTATCTGGGTTCCCAATTCCCCCATTCCAAGGGCTATGGCGTGTGGCTACCGACCCCGTATATCGACCGTGGTATCGCCCTTGGACACGAACACGCGGGACAGGTCCGGCCTTTTTGCGACCTCCTCCACCAAGTGCAAGAGCGCGTTCTCACTGTAATCGGTCTCGTCCGGTGTCGCAGCAAACATGTTGGTGACAAGTTCTTCCGGAAAGGAATGCCAAAGTAGTAATTCCTCGTCGCTCGCCTCCGGATGGCGCTCGCGCAATGCCGGCAGCGCCGGTTCCGGTGTCGGCGGTGTCAAAGCGATCGCTTTCGAGCCGTTCTCGACTATCCGATCCAGCACGTCCGGCTCGACCGGCGACAACAGATCACCGTAGTAGCCTAGCGCATACTTCTTCATTTCGTCCGGTACTTGTGTATAACGGCTGCCAGTCAAAACATTGAGCGTCGCCTGTACGCCGACGAATTGCGAGAACGGCGTAACCATGATCGGCCAGCCGGTCTCCGCACGGATGCGGCCGCATTCCTCAAGCACTGCAGGCAACTTCTCGATCAGGCCAGCCGCTTCAAGCTGGCTGACCAGATTGCTCATCACGCCGCCAGGAATCTGATGATCGAAACTCGACGCATCAAAATCTTGCGGCCGGCCCAGCGGATGCCCAGACCGCTCTGCTACCCTTTCAAAATGCGTGCAGATTTCGCATAGCAATTCATCGTCAACGTCTACTTCGAACCCGTAATGGCGCAGGTTCCGCACGGTCGTTTGGATCGACGGCGGTGCATTGCCGTCCGCAATCGGCGAGATGCAGGTGTAGATGTTGTCGATCCCCAGCCGTGCCGCTTCGATATAGAGCGATTGCCCCAGACCGGCCAAATTGTGCGTATGCAGGCCAAGCGGTACGTCCGGGCCGATCTCCGCCTGCAGGGCGGGAGCCAAGGTGCGCAGACGCTCCGGGGTCAGAATACCGCTGGTGTCCTCGATCATCAGGGAGCTGACGCCGCAGCGGTCGAGGAATTCCCGCGCCTTGGCGACATACAGCGCATCGGTGTGCACCGGGCTTTCACTGAAGATCAGCCAGCCCTGGGTCCGGGCACCGAGTGATTTCGCGTGCTTGAGCCCGCTTTCGAGATTGCCAAGGTCGTGCAGCCCGTCAAACGCGATCAGGCTTTCGATGCCGTTGCGGACCAGCAGTTCGTACCACAGCAGATTTATATCGTCCGGCTCCAAGTCGAAACGCAGTGCGCACTTGCTGCGGATGATCGCCTGCCGCTCCGTGTTCTTGAAGGTGTCCCGGAACAACCGCAGCCGGTCCCAGGGGTTTTCGCCCAGGAACCGGACGCAGGTGTCAAAATGCACCGCGCCCATCAGTTCGATCACATCGAAACCTACGCGGTCCATGCGCTCCAATACAGGGCGCATCATGGCGGTCGTCATGCGGGTCGCCCACAGGCACTGGTGGCCGTCCCGCAGGGTCGTATCAACGACCTTCACACGGCTCATCGTATACGCTCTAGTTCCGCAGCCCTGCCCCGCCGAGCCCGGCGAACTGAACGAGCCAGGTCGACAATTCAGGGATCAGGGCGATAACCACCCAGATGAAGATCAGCGAGAACAGATACGGCAACACCTGGCGCACAATCTGGAAGTACGGCAGTCCCGTGATACCGGATGCGACGTAGAGATTGAGGCCGTAAGGCGGAGTGATGAAGCCGATCGCGTCGCCGATCAGGAATATTACGGCGAAGTGAAACGGATCGACCCCGATGGTCACCGCGATGGGGGCCAGGATCGGCGCCAAAATAATCGTATTCGGCACCGACTCCAGAATCGTACCAGCGGCGAGCACCATGCCCATCATTACGAAGAGGATCGTGTAGTACCCGCCCAATCCGGTCAGGAGACCTTCGATGAACTCCTTCGCACCGATGACCGCGAGGATTTCCTGCATCATGATCGACACCGCCACGAGCGGTACGATGATGCCGATGATAATGGCGCTGCGGAAGAAAATGTCCGGCAGGGCCTTCCATTTGGTCTCGCGCGTCACGAACAGGCCAGCGAGCAGGCAATAGACGACCGTCACCGCCGAGGCTTCCGTCGGCGAGAAGATGCCGGCATAGATTCCTCCCAAAACGATGAAGATCGCCATGATCCCGATACTGGCGCCCGGGAAGGTCTTGCGCAGCTTCTCCAACTCGAAGGGAATGATCTCGCCATAGGCCCTGCGACGGCTGACGATGTAACAGGCGATCATCATCACCGCGACCATCAGAATGCCCGGAATGATTCCCGCCAGGAACAGTTCCGAAATCGGCAGACTGATCAAATAGCCGTACACGATGAACAGGATGCTGGGCGGAATGATGATGCCAACCGTCCCGCCGGCCGCAGCGGTCGCGGCCGAGAAATTCTTTTCGTAGCCCTGCTTCACCATGGTCGGATAGGTGATCGAACCGATCGTGGCCGTGGTGGCCGCGTTCGAACCGCTAATCGCCGCAAACATGCCGCACGCGCCTAGCGAGGCCATTCCGAGGCCGCCGCGCACCCATCCAAGGATGGCGAGTGCGAAGTCGGACATTCGTCGTGCGATCCCGCCGGCGCTGATCAAGTCGCCGGTCAGAATGAAAAGCGGTGCGGCCAACAGCGCGAAACTGTTCAGCCCCTCGAACATCGAGCTGCCCACATTGGCAAGCGGGAAATCGAAAATGAGCTGCATGCCAATCACCCACAGTCCGATGATCAGCATCAAGGGCGTGCCAGTGACGAAAATCGTGAACGCAATAAGCGTGATTAGTGTTATGAGGACGGCGTCAGGCATGAGGATCTGCCTCCGCGACCATTCCCTCACCTTTCACACGGACGGGAGCGCCGCTTCTGAAATCATTGATATCGATGATGATGTTCTGCACGACACGGATCAGAAGCATCGTCCAGCCGACCGGTGTTGCGCTATAGAACCACCAGCTTAGAACATCGTCGGTGCCGGGCACGATCGATTCCATCTCGAAATGGAGGCTGACCAGGTCGAACGACCAGTAGATAACGATGCCACCAAAGACGAAATAGAGGACGTAGTCGAACTGGACCAAGAAGAACTGCCAGCCCCGCGGCAACCGCTCGCGCACTTCATTGAAAACGAGATGTGAACGCAGCTTCACACAGTAGGAAGCCCCGAGCCACGTCAGCCAAAGGAACAGATATGACGGCACGAAGGTGCTCCACGGCGCCTGCGTATCAAAGACGTAGCGGCGAAACACTTCAACGGCCACGATACCCGCACAAAACGCATAAGCGATGACGAGGATCGTCTTTTCCAGGTTGTTGTCCAACCATTTCAGGGTAGCGATGACCGGGTTCATAAAACCGTACTCCGAGCCCGTTTCAAGGTCGCCGCACGCCCGCATATTCCCCCAATAAAAATGGGTTATCGGCCTTCAGGCTGCGCGACGGCGCACGGCGATTTTTGGAAACCGAGAAGGCACGCCGGTGCGCGCCTTCTCTACAAGCCTAGCTGGCGTGCGCCTTTAGAGGCCCTTCCACCAACGCCGCGGTTCGACGTTGATCGCCAGCGCGTTCTT
>CAJWOT010000180.1 GCA_913044215.1 uncultured Rhodospirillaceae bacterium
CCCTTGGCGCGCCGCTCAGTTCGTTTCAGCGGCCCAGCAGAACGGCGTCGCCGTTGCCCCGGCGGAAACCTTCGCCGCCGGTCGCGGTGACATCCCGCACGCGATCCGCATCTGCCTCGGGACCCCGCGCGACACGGCGATCCTCGTCAAAGGGTTAGATATAGTTGCCGACCTGCTGGCGGAAAGCGACGCGTCGCTTTCAATGATCGTCTGATCTAACGGGGAAACGCAGCAACTGTGTGCCCGTGCGCCAGCGGCCCATGTCCGTGTCCAAATCCGGGGGCGGCCAGGATCGCTTCGCGGACATAGGCGCGCCCGCGATCGACGGCATCCCGCAGCAGCAGTTCTTGCGCGAGCCCCGTCGCAACCGCCGACGCCAAAGTGCACCCCGTACCATGGGTATGCGCGGTGTCGATCCGCGTATCGTCCCAGCGATGCTGCTCAGCGCCCGCGAACAGAAAATCGGTCAGTTTGTCGCCTGTCAGATGCCCGCCCTTCAGGAGAACGGCCGACGCGCCCAAGGCGCCGAAGTCCTGCGCCGCCGCCTGCATATCGTCGACCGTCTCGATCTCGCGCTCGATGAGCGCTGCCGCTTCCGGCAGGTTCGGTGTCAGCACCGTGGCGAGAGGCACGAGGCGGGCCCGCAAGGAGGACATCGCTTCCGGTTCCAGCAGAGCGTGACCGCCCTTCGCGAACATCACTGGATCGGCGACAAGCGGCAACTCATATTCCGCGATAACGTCGCAAACGGCCTCGATGACCGCCGCGTTGTGCAGCATGCCGGTTTTGATCACGTCGACGCCGATATCGTCGATCACCAGGCGCATCTGCTGGACGATAAAGTCCGGCTCGATTCCGACAACGCCAAAGACGCCCTGGGTATTTTGTGCGGTCAGCGCGGTAACGGCCGTCATTGCATAGCCGCCGAGCGCCGTAACGGTCTTGATATCGGCTTGTATGCCGGCGCCGCCACCGGAATCCGAACCCGCGACGATCAGCACCCGGCCTTGCACCGGACCGCCCGTCATCAGCCTGCGGCCTGTTCGATCGTCGTGACGATATCGTCCACGACGCCGGTGACCAGCTTGTCGTCATCGCCCTCCGCCATGACGCGAATGACCGGTTCTGTCCCGGATTTCCGGATGACGATTCGGCCGGATTGGCCAAGCAAGGCTTCGCCAGATTCAATGGCCGAGATTACCTTATCGTCCTCTAGAGGCGCGCCGCCGTTGAACCGGACATTGCGCAGCAATTGCGGCACCGGGTCGAATATATGGCAGACGTCGCTGACCTTGCGGTTCTGCTGCACGACGACGGCCAGCACCTGCAGGGCGGCCACGAGACCGTCACCCGTTGTGCCGTAGTCGCTGAGGATAATATGGCCCGATTGCTCACCGCCCACATTGAAGCCTTCCGCCCGCATATGTTCGACGACGTAGCGGTCACCGACCGCCGTGCGGACCAGATCCAAGCCTTTTCCGTTCAGATAGCGCTCAAGCCCAAGGTTGGACATCACCGTTGCGACGATACCGCCCCCGCGCAGCCGCTCCTCCTGCTGCCAGGACCGGGCGATGAGGCCCATGATTTGATCGCCATCGAGAATGGCGCCGGATTCATCGGCAAGGATCATCCGGTCGGCGTCACCATCTAGTGCGATACCCACATCCGCGCCATGGACGACGACCTGCTCGCGCATCAACGACGTGCTGGTGGCACCGCAATCACGGTTGATGTTGGTCCCGTCCGGCTGCACCCCGATAGGAATGACCTCGGCGCCAAGCTCGTAAAAAACCGCAGGTGCGACCCGATACGCCGCTCCATTGGCGCAATCAACCACGATTTTCAGACCGTCGAGACGCAAGCCGCGGGGAAACGCCTGTTTGATGAACTCGATATAGCGACCTGGTGCGTCATCCAGGCGGGTGGCGCGGCCCAGCGCTTCGGACTCGGCATAGTCACCGGCGTCGGTCTCCGCTTCCATCAGCGCTTCGATCGCGCTTTCCTCCTCGTCGGACAGTTTGTAGCCGTCCGGGCCGAACAGCTTGATGCCGTTGTCCTGATACGGGTTGTGCGACGCCGATATCACCACGCCCAGATCGGCACGGAGGGATCGCGTCAGCATCGCCACCGCCGGGGTCGGCATCGGCCCGACGAGGTCGACATCCATCCCCATCGAAATGAAGCCGGCGGCCAGGGCAGGTTCCAGCATGTAACCGGAGAGCCTTGTATCCTTGCCGATGACGACGAGATGACGATGGTTGCCGCGACGAAAACGCTGTCCCGCGGCCATGGCGAGGCGCAGTACGGTGGTGGGCGTAATGGGCTCGCTATTGGCGCGCCCACGAATACCGTCTGTTCCGAAATACTTCCGGGTCACATCACATTCCCTGATCGGTCGCACGAATCCGGTGCGGATGCACCGAGTTAACCGCGCGTACTATAAAAGATTCGCTAAGATTTGTGCAGCCGGACGGCTGGCCCGATCAGCTCTCAGGCTGGGGTTCCGGACCAATATCGGTGACGGGACCGCTCGTCGGGACAGAGGACCGGATGCCGCTCGACGGCGTCTCGCCTTCATCCGTTCCCTTCGAGATATCCTCGCCGCGCAACAGCGCATCGATTTCCTCTCGCGACAAGGTCTCGTATTCAAGCAGCCCCTTGGCGATCGTATGCAAATCGTCCAGATGCTCGTTCAATATGTCGCGCGCGGTTTTCTCGCCCCAGTACACCAACTGGCGCACTTCTTCGTCGATCGTCTTCAGCGTCGCTTCCGAGACGTTCTTGCGCTGGGTCACCGAATGACCGAGGAAAATCTCCTCCTCGTTTTCGCTGTAGCGCAAGGGCCCGAGTTCATCGCTGAACCCGTATTCCGTGATCATCGCCCGGGAAATCTGCGTTGCCTGCTGGATATCCTGCGCGGCACCCGTGGTGATGTTCTCCTTGCCGTAGATGATCTCCTCGGCAACGCGGCCGCCGAACGAACTGGCGATACGCGCTTTCAGTTCCGTATAGGATTGCGCGTATTTGTCACGTTCCGGCAGCCACATGGTCACGCCGAGGGCGCGGCCACGCGGGATGATCGTCACCTTATGCAACGGTTCGTGGCCCTTTACATGCATCATCACCAAGGCGTGCCCGCCCTCGTGATAGGCCGTCATTTCCTTCTCTTCCTCGGTCATGACCATGGAGCGCCGTTCGGTGCCCATCATGACCTTGTCCTTGGATTCCTCGAGCTCCTGCATGGAGACGACGCGGCGGTTCTTGCGCGCCGCAAGCAGGGCCGCTTCATTGACCAGGTTGGCCAAATCCGCGCCGGAGAAGCCTGGTGTCCCGCGCGCGATAACCTTGGCATCGACATCCGGCGCCAACGGCACCTTGCGCATATGCACTTTGAGGATCTTCTCGCGGCCCAGGATGTCCGGGTTCGGCACGACGACCTGACGGTCGAAACGACCGGGACGCAGCAGCGCGGGGTCGAGAACGTCGGGCCGGTTCGTCGCGGCGATCAGAATGACACCTTCATTCGCTTCGAAACCGTCCATTTCAACCAGCAATTGGTTCAGGGTCTGCTCGCGCTCGTCGTTACCGCCGCCAAGCCCGGCACCCCGATGACGTCCGACCGCGTCGATTTCGTCGATGAAGATGATGCAAGGCGCATTCTTCTTGCCCTGCTCGAACATGTCGCGGACGCGGCTTGCGCCGACACCGACGAACATTTCAACAAAGTCGGAACCTGAGATCGTAAAGAACGGCACATTCGCTTCGCCGGCGATCGCGCGTGCCAGCAGCGTCTTACCGGTACCCGGCGGACCGACCAGCAGCACACCTTTCGGAATCTTGCCGCCAAGGCGCTGGAACTTCTGCGGGTCCTTCAGGAAGTCCACGACTTCCTCGAGTTCCTGCTTGGCTTCGTCGATGCCAGCGACATCCTCGAACGTCACGCGGCCGGTTTTCTCTGTCAGCAAACGGGCCCGCGACTTGCCAAAGCCCATGGCTTTCCCGCCGCCGGACTGCATCTGACGCATGAAAAATACCCATACGCCGATCAGAAGCAGCATCGGGAACCACGAAATCAGAATGCCCAGCAGCGACGGCATGTTCTCTTCCGGCGGTGCCGCGCTGATTTTCACGCCGGACGCGGCCAGCGTCTCAACGAGTTTCGGATCATCCGGGGCGTAGGTCGTAAACGTTCCCGCGCCTTCCCGGTAATGCCCGGTGATCGTCCGGCCTTGAATCGTAACGTCGTTTATCTGATTGAGCTGGCTCAGGAAATCGGAATAGGTGATCGGCGCCTGGGCGCTCCGATGCGACGACCCTTGGAACAGGTTAAACAGACCGATCATCAGAATGATGATGATGATCCAAAGAGCTAAATTCTTACCAAAAAGATTCACGCTAAGGCCTTTCGATACCGAAGCCGGAATATAGGGATGCCGCGCCTATTTCCAAAGGTTAACTCGCATTTATTTAGATAGTGTGTACCTACCCTTTTGCAATGTAAAGCGCGCCGGCACCAAGGGGCGCGGCGGCATGAACGCAACCTGGTGCGGATGATGCGAAACGCGCAGCCTTCTTTTTCCCAGGAGGCCGAGATGCGGCACGGATCGCAAACTGCCGTTTTTCCAAATGGCGGGCAATGCCGTTCGAACCGCAGCCGGAAGGGACGATTTACGCAATGCGGGCGCCAAATCCGTTGCTTGCCGCCATCCTTCGCTACCAAGGCGCCTCACCTCGCCGATACGGCGAGCCCCCAAACGCAGCCTGAAACGCCCATCCCAGACCAATTCGCCGCGTGCCGGGAGTACTTCAATTGCGGCTGACGCCTCCCTGCAGACAAGCAACTCATCACCGCGGCGCATAGCCTTGCAACCCGCCAATGTCCGGCCGCCACCTTCCGCTCCACTCTGAAGCCATTCGTGAAGTCGCTCGAGCCGCGCGAGCCGCGGGGTATAGGCGTTGCCGCCCACACACATCAGCAAACGCGCCAAGGCCCGCAGGGCGGTTTCTTCCGGCACCTGAAGCAAGTATCCGGGATCGACACGGCAGTATCCTAATGGATCGACTGTCGCCGCACGGCCAAGTGTCGTTGCAACGTCATTCTCCAAAGCGTTTCGCGCCCGTGCCATCCGCGAAGCGGTTTCTGCCAGCCGCTGGGCGGTCAACCCCTCGGCGGCGAGAGACGGTGCCAGCGCCCGCATTCTCACACGGGCGAAGTGCGCATCATCATTCGATGGGTCTTCGACATGCTTTGCCTTGAAATGTGCAAGGGTCGCGCGTAACCGTGCCTGCGGGACATTCAAAAGCGGCCGCAGAATGCGGATGCGCGATGTCTCGGCGATTGGCGCCATCGCCGCTAACCCGTCGTTGCCGCTGCCGCGTGCGAGCCGCAGCAGAACCGTTTCGGCCTGATCTTCCTGATGATGGGCGACGGCCAAGTGCAAAACTCCGTTTGCGACGCACCAGTCCTGCAATAACGCGTAACGGACATGCCGCGCCGCCGCTTGGATGTCGCCGGATCCTATCGCGTCCGTGTTTCGCAAAACCTCACAGGACACACCGCATCTTTTGAGTTCGCCTGCGACTGTCTCGGCTTCTTTTCGCGAGTTCGTTCGGATGCCATGGTCGACAACGAGGGCCGTCGCCCTGCCACCCTGCGCACGCGCCCATCCGTCTGCCAAGAGTGTCAGCGCCATGCTGTCCGCACCTCCGGAGCAGGCAATCGCAAGATGGGGCTCGCTCTCGAACGGACCGATGTCGGTCATCAATGCCGCGAATTCGCGTTTCGTGATCCGCTGAACTGCGGCATCTCCGGCGAGGCGCAAAGGCAACCCGTGCCTATCCGCAGCCCAAACGCGTCATATCGGATCGGGCGCCCGAGAGAATTCGCTGGTTCGCACTGGGGAAGGTTTTGACCAATTCCGCATATGTCGTGCAGGCGGATTGGTCTTCTCCGATCTGGGAGAGCGACTTCGCTAGCTTGAAGAGATTATCCGGCGCCTTGTTACCCTTTGGAAAGCGCTGATAGGCGTCGAGGAAGATGCGCGCCGCTTCCGAATACTGCTTACGCACATAATAGGTTTCCCCCATCCAGTACATGGCGTTACCGGCCAGCGGGTCATCAGGATGCCGATCGACGAACGCGCGAAGCGCATTCTCCGCGTCGTCGTAGTTGCGTGTTTTCAACTTACCGAAGGCGTATTCATACTGTTGACGTGCGGTCCCCTCCGGCAATTCGCCAGAGGCGAGCGGCCTGGCAACGGACGCGACGCTGGTCGAAACGCCCCCAGGCGCCGGTGCGGACCGTGGTGTCGGTGGGTTTGCCGGAACAGGCGCGCGCGCGACCGGTGTCCTGGCTTGCGCTGCGGCTGTTGCAGCGGTCTGCCCGCTGCCCACAGCCGCAAGGTCGCGGCCGGAAACTTGTCCAAGAGAACGCTGACCGGGCGCCAGCTGCGTATTAACACCGGCAACGCCGCCCGAGGAAATAACCGTGGTGCCGCCCTCTTCCCTGGTCCTCGTTACGGATGTTTGGCCATTCGCCGCGGGTGGTTGCGCCGCGCTGCCAAGTGGTTGGCCACTCTCTAAAGCCCGCAACCGGATATCCACATCGGCGACGAGCTTATCGAGCCTATCGCCCATAACCCGAACATCATGCTGAACGCGCTCGATATGGCCGGTCACTTCGCGAATTTGGCCTTGAATCTCCAAGATTTGCCGCTGCAAACGAGCGCTACCGTCGGGTTCGGCCCGCGGCGCCGGGCGGCTCGGAGGCACCGTGGTATCATCATCCCGATAGACATAACGTTGGACATCTGACAGGTCGCGGCGGAGACGCTCGATCTCTTGCACAAGCGTATTGGAGACGGTGCGGTCGGTCTGTGCCGACACGGGCGCCGCAACAACACCAATCGCAAGGCCCAACAGGATAGGCATGCACAAACGAAGACAGCGGCCTGCGTTCGGCCACTGTTTCGTTACTTCAACTGTCTGAAAAAACGGGTTCATAGTGCCCGTCCTACCGCCTCAATTCGGCAACATTAAGGCGGTTAATGTATTACGCCATCGACGGCTCAACACCGCCGATGGCATTTCCCTTTTCAGGACTTAGCTGCCTGTGCCGCCGCTCGGCAGTGTAACGCCGCGGCGATTTTGCGCCCAAGCCGACTCGTTCGATCCCACGACGGCAGGACGTTCCTTACCATAGCTAATCGTCTCAATCCGGCCCGGTGCGACGCCCAGGCTGATCAGATATTCACGCACGGCGTTGGCGCGGCGTTCTCCGAGAGCAAGGTTGTACTCGCGCGTTCCACGCTCGTCGCAATGGCCTTCGACCACGATTGTGCGATCCTGATATTTTTGCAGCCAGGCCGCTTGCTTCTTCAAGGTCGCCGCAGCTTTTTCCGAAATCTCCGATTTATCCAAGTCGAAGAAAATGCGGTCGCCGACATTCACGAAAAAGTCAACGCGGCTGCCCGGAGGCGCCCCTGCCGGAGCGGCCTTTTTCGGCTTTGCCGCCGCTTTCGGCGCCGCGCCCGATTGTGCGGACGACGAGGCTTGCGCCGAGGAGCCTTCGCTCTTCGCGCTGCCGGAATCTTGAGGTTCTGTCGCGCACGCAGACACCAGCAAAGCCGCCGCGAACACACTTAAAATCTTCATACGCATCTACTTACCCCTTGGACGGAATATGTGGTTTCTATTGCTGCCCCATTGCGCGGAATATCGGGAGGTTCTGTCGCGAATATGATAGCAAGTCAAGGATATATTTGAACCCAGTTAACCCTACAAAAATTCCAAACACAACCTTCCGCGGCAAATATTACACGGCATTTTTGCATAGGCCCGAAGCAAAGCACCAAATATTACGGGTTGAGTGGTGACCATGCCGGATCGGACGCGTCGCCGCTTGTCTCGACCTCTTGGAGATTATCGCCCGTGAGGTCGACCGAGTATAAGCGGCTTGATCCGCCTCTGCCTTTTGCATCGCTAGGCGTTTCCCGAAAAAACATGAGGACGCGCCCGTTCGGCGCCCAGGTCGGCGCCTCGTCGAGAAAGCTTTCCGACAACAACCGCTCGCCGCTGCCGTCGGGCCGCATCACCCCGATGTGAAACTTGCCGCCGAGTTGCTTGGTGAACGCGATAAGGTCACCGCGCGGCGACCAAACCGGGGTGTTATAACGGCCGCGGCCAAAACTGATTCGCCGGACATTTCCGCCATTGTCGTCCATCACGTAAATCTGTGGCGACCCGCCCCGGTCGGAATTGAACGTAACGAAGTTGCCATCCGGTGAAGCGCTCGGCGAAGTATCGATGGCCGGATGCCGCGTCAACCGGGCGACCTTTCGCGTTTGCAGATTCATTCGATAGACGTCGGAGTTTCCTTCCGTGGCAAACGACAAGAGGATCGACTTGCCATCCGGGGTAAACCGCGGGGCAAAGGTCATTCCCTTGAAGTTCCCCAACACTTCTTCGCGCCCGGTTTCGATATCGAACAAGTAAACCCGCGGTGAGGCGTTGTAGTAGGACAGGTAGGTAATTTCTTGGGTCGTCGGCGAAAACCGTGGGGTCAGCACGAGCGCCGTGCCATCGGTGAGGAAGCGAAACCCGTCGCCATCCTGGTCCATGATGGCGAGCCGTTTGACCCGCTTGTCTTTCGGTCCGCTTTCCGACACGAAGACAATCCGCGTGTCGAAATAGCCGTCTTCTCCGGTCACGCGCTTATAGATCGCATCCGAAATAATATGGGCGACGCGACGCCAATTCTCCGGCTCCGTGAAATAGGCGAGTCCGGTCATTTGCGCTTCGGCGAAAACATCCCACAGGCGGAACTCGACGCGTAAGCGACCGTCCGGCTGTACTTTAACGTTCCCCTGAATCAACGCCTGCGCATTGATCACGCGCCAATCGGAAAACCGCGGGCGTACCAGCAGCGACGCCGCGTCCTGAATAAAGGCCCGCCGGTCGAGTGGCCGAAACAGACCTGACCGCTCCAAATTATTGGAAATCACATTGGACATGTCGGTGCCAATGCGTGCCTCCGGCTCGGTCAGTCCGCTGAACTTGGTGACGGCGACTGGAAGCGGTTCAACATTGCCTCTGCGGATATCGACGCGAACTTCCGCAAGAGCCGGAAGCGCTAGCGAGACGAACAGCAGCGCGAGGCAGGCAAGCCTTACGGCGGATGCTAGTTTCCTATGCATGTTCAGAACATCTCTCCGGGATAGAACGTTAGAGTCATATTTCGCCACTGGTGGTACTTTTCCGCAGGCAGCTTGAGCGGCTGGCAACGCGGGTTCAGCATTGCCCGCACAGCGCTCTC
>CAJWOT010000181.1 GCA_913044215.1 uncultured Rhodospirillaceae bacterium
CTTTTGCTTTTTCTGCACCATTCCGCCAAATTTTTTGTCATGAGGCGCAACGGAACGCCCCCGTAAGAAATGCAGCGTCGGCAGGAGGCTACGATGTTGACCCAATTGGAGATTCAAACTTATCAGCGCGACGGCTATGTCATCCCGTCGGGGTTCCGCCTCGGCGCGGCGGAATTGGCGACGTTGCGTTCGGCGCTCGAGCGGGTACTCGACGACAATCCGGATATTCTGCCGGACCGGTTGATCAATACGCATCTCGATGGCGGAAGACCCTACGGTATTCGTGGACAGCAGGCGTTCTACGCGCTGGCGCGGGACCCGCGTATTCTCGACCTGGCCGAAGCGGTGATGGGGCCAGACCTGGTACTGCTGTTCACGCATCTGTTCTGCAAGCCGGCGGACAGTGCGCGCGACGTGCCGTGGCATCAGGATGGCCCGTTCTGGCCGGTCGAGCCGCTCGCCTCGGTCACGGTCTGGGTGGCGCTGGACGATGTCGACACGGACAACGGCGCAATGCGGGTGATCCCCGGTTCGCATCGCGACTACCAACCGCACCGTCTCGTCGACCGTGCCAATTCGACCTTGAACCGCGAGATTGACGCCGATGCGATCGACGACCGCGCGGCGGTGACGATCGAACTCGAGGCGGGGCAGGTCTCGTTGCACGATATCGGTATCGTGCACGGCTCAGCCGCGAACCGGTCGGGCCGGCGTCGCGCGGGCTTGGCGCTGCGCTACATGCCCGCCACCTCCCAGGTTCATCGCAAGATGCCGAACGCTGCGGCGGATTGGGACGACATGCCGGTTGAATTGGTCCGGGGCGTCAATAGGAATGCTGGTACAAATTTCTATCTGGGCGAATTCGGCCGTCCATGGCCGGCAGCCTAGACGGCAAGGGGCGCATCGCCGCAGGGAATTCTTTCGTGTTCGCGCCGGTTGATTTGGGTATGATCGCGCGCGCTTCTCCTACATTTACGGACACTATTCCCGCATGACCGTCATCAAATCTACGCTCAAACCCCGCGCCAAGGACTTTAAGGAAAATGTGGCTGCGCAAGAAGCCCTCGTTGCCGATCTGCGGGAAAAGTCGGCTGAGATTGCGCTGGGCGGGTCTCAAGCATCGCGGGAGCGCCATGTGGCGCGCGGCAAGTTGCTGGTGCGCGAGCGGGTTCGCGAATTGTGCGACCCGGGATCGCCGTTCCTCGAACTGTCGCCGATGGCCGCTTATGGCATGTATGACGACGATATCGCGGCGGCCGGCATCGTTACTGGCGTTGGCGTCGTGTCGGGCACGGAATGCGTCATCGTCGCAAATGACGCGACGGTGAAAGGCGGCACCTATTATCCAATCACGGTGAAAAAACATCTGCGTGCGCAGGAAGTCGCACGCGAGAACAACCTGCCTTGCATCTATCTGGTCGATTCCGGCGGCGCCAACCTGCCGCAGCAAGACGGGATCTTTCCCGACCGCGAGCATTTCGGACGAATTTTTTACAATCAAGCGACCCTGAGCGGCCTGGGCATTCCGCAAATCGCCGCCGTCATGGGGTCCTGTACCGCGGGCGGCGCCTATGTGCCGGCGATGTCGGACGAGTCGATCATCGTGAAGGAGCAGGGGACAATCTTCCTTGGCGGCCCGCCGCTGGTGAAAGCCGCGACGGGCGAAGTGGTCTCGGCCGAGGCGCTGGGCGGCGCGGATCTGCACTCGCGAACCTCCGGCGTCACCGATCATTTCGCTGTCGATGACACGCACGCGTTGGCGATCGCCCGCAATATCGTTTCCAATCTGAACCGGACCAAACCGGCGCAGCTGGCGGTGCGGCCACCGGTTGAGCCGCTTTATCCAGCGGAGGAACTGTACGGCGTCATCCCGACCGACCCGCGAAAACCCTACGATGTCCGTGAGGTGATCGCCCGCATCGTTGACGGCAGCGAGTTGGACGAATTCAAGCAACTCTATGGCACGACCGTTGTTTGCGGCTTCGCCCATATTTACGGCTATCCGGTGGGGATCATCGCCAACAATGGCATCCTGTTCTCGGAATCGGCACTGAAGGCGGCGCATTTCATCGAGCTGTGCTGCCAGCGCGGCATTCCGCTGGTCTTCCTGCAGAATATTGCGGGCTTCATGGTCGGTGAGAAATATGAGGCCGGCGGAATCGCCAAGGATGGCGCGAAGATGGTGACCGCGGTCGCCTGCGCCAACGTCCCGAAATTCACCGTGATCATCGGCGGCTCATTCGGGGCGGGCAATTACGGCATGTGTGGTCGTGCCTATTCGCCGCGTTTCCTGTGGATGTGGCCGAATGCGCGGATTTCCGTAATGGGCGGCGAGCAGGCGGCGAGCGTGCTGGCGACCGTGCGGCGCGACGCGTTGGAGGGGCGCGGCGAGGAATGGAGCGCGGAAGACGAGGAAACCTTCAAGGCGCCGATCCGCGAACAGTATGAGCGCGAAGGCCATCCCTACTATGCGACAGCGCGATTATGGGATGACGGCGTTATCGATCCCGCCGAAACCAGGCGTGTGCTTGGTCTCGGCATATCCACAGCGCTGAACAAGCCGATCGAGCCGACGAAGTTTGGCGTTTTCCGGATGTAGCGAGGGACCCGTTAGCGGTCGAGGCGTTCGTCGCCGTCGGCATCGTTAAAGTGATCCGCCATGTCGAAGGGGAAGTTGGCGTTGCCGGTGTCACCGGTCCCATGCTTTGCGAAGGCAAGTGCACCTTGCTGTCCGGCCAGCGGGCCACCGGTGGGTGCGACCGGCTGAAACCGCACGTCATAGCGAGCCGTGAGTCCCCTGATCCATATATTGTCGAGAAGGCCGAAGACCTGAGCCTGGTTCAGCTTTACACCGGGTTTGTCGCAGTAGTAGCCGAACAAAGCCTTACCGTTGCGCAACTGCGGATCGTCATCCTTCAAGTCCCATTCGGTAAAGAAGCCGACACAATCGCGGTCGACATCGGTCAGCCGGAAATGGCGGTAGAAATAGGCGCCTAGGGGCGCGCCGGTTTGTCCCTTTTCACCCCAGGCGATGGGATGTTTCTGCGCGATGTTCCAGGTCTGCACCATCGGCACGACCGGCAAATTGTAGTCGAGGGCGATCGTGTCCCGCTCGTTTGCCGCGATATAGATGATTTCAGCCTGCGCGCCGTCCCCCTCGAACAGCACGTATTCCTCGTGTTGCCAAACATCCGTGAAGACGACGTGTTTCGATTGCGTATTCTTGAACGCCGGTGCGGTGAACAGGACATAAGCTCTGTTGCTGCTAGCCCAGTTCACCGAGGGGGCGGCCCCGCCTGTTGTTTGGCACCCGGCCAGAGCGACTGACATCAACAGGGTTAGTACGGATGCGCTGCGCGCGAATACCCTCTTCATCTCGATCTGTCCGCTCGTTTCGCCCCTTTCAATTAGATATGAACGGCGCAGGCGCAAACAAGCCGTTTCGCCGTCAATATGTTCTATCGACGAAGCTGCGCCCTTCCGAGGTATAGCCGCGCGCCAGCAGGAACGGGTACCCCGAATTGCCGAACGAACCCTCACCCTTGCCGATCGGCCCGGGGACGGGGACGCTTGTCGTATTACCGCCGGCGAAACGCGACACTTCTATTGAATCGACCAGCGCATTCACCCGTGCCCGCGTCAGCGGTGCCGCGACCAATTCGCAATAATAACCAAACAACATCTTGCTCGGGTTCGACTCAGGATCGTCTAGCGCGGGCGCCCATTCGGCGGAAAATCCGAAACACGCATGATCTGGCCGTAAGTAAGGCAGTACTAAGACTCGGCCGAATGCCTCGAATTCTTCACCCCAGGTGATTCCTGCCTGGCCGTTGAAGTTCCAGCGCCGGATCATCGTCTTCAGCTTTACATCCGTTTCGAGGCTGGTTTCCCGTGCCGTGGCCGCCAAATACACAATTTCAGCCTGCGCCCGTGGGCTGCGGAACAGGGCATACTCTTCGCGCTGCCAGGTATCCGTGAATTTTGCACGTGAGACCTGCTGTCCGGCGAAGGCAGGCGCTTCGAAAAGAATGCGGACGTCGGAAAGCGGGACAGGTTCTACATCTCCGCCGCTGTTTGAAAGACCCGGAATCGGTATCTGTTTACAGCCGAACAGTGCTGCGAACACAGCGATACAGAAAATGCGTTTCATCCGAGTTTCATAAAAGGATTCGCGCGCTACTGAAAAGATAAATGCGCCAATCGACGTTTACTCGCCCGTATGGGGGACGTTTGGGTTCACGAACCGGTCCTAAATGGCGCATCGGTTGGGAAAACGGTTTTTGAGGAGTTAACCACGATGTCGGAACATGGTGAGGATTTAAGGGCAGTGGCCCTCGCCTACATCCAACAGCGTGAAGAAGGGGTTACGGACTATCCTGCGTTCGTCGCAGCCGTTGACGCTTATCGTAAGCGCCATCCGGAAACGTCGAACGGTGAAGCCGCTTTGATCGTGAGCAACTTGATGCAGGAAATGCCGCGCGCCCACTGCGCCTAAGACGCCCGTTAGACGCGCGGCAATTTCGTTAGCCGCCGTCGCGTTCGCCGTCGGCATCTACGAACCGGTCCGCCGGTGCGTAGAGAAACTGTAGATTACCCATGCTGCTGGGTTTGCCGCTCGACGCCAACGCCAGTCGCGGCGTGAAGCGATAGTCCGTGCGATCGATATCGCGGATCCAGATATCGCCCAAAATATTCGCCACGTCGTTTCTGTTCAGTGTTTGGCCGGAGGTACCACAATAGTAGCCAAACAGGACTTTGGCTGGCCGCAACTGACGGTCGCCTTGCCGATAATCCCATTCGTTGAAGAATCCGACACAGGACCGTCCCGCCTGTGAGAAATGCTGATACTGGAACGTGCCAAGCGGTGTCTCGGCGCTTCCCTTGTCGCCGCGTGACGACGTGGCATGCCAATTGTCGATCACCCGATCCAACGTCATGTCGAAATCGAGCACGATGGAATCGCGTTCGTCCGCAACCGAATAAATGATCTCCGACTGCGCTCCTTTGCTGGTAAAGCGGCTGTATTCCTCTTCCTGCCAGATATCCACCCAGCCGACGCGAACGGGTGCCACCCCGTCGAATGCCGGGTTGTCAAACAAGACATGGCCCGCCCCAGCTGGCGTGGATACGGTCCGTGTCGTTGCGGTATTGCAGGCCGCCAGAAGTATGGCCGACGCCCCAATCAATGTAACGCTTGCAAGTCGTTTCATAGCAATAATCCTATGCGCCCCTCGTTAACTATATAGAGCGGCCAGGGCCGGAATCGAAGTCACGGTACCTCACATTGATGGGACTTTTCGAGCGGCGGCGCTTTCCTGCCCGGCGCGAGCGGCTGTTCCCTGCGATGCTTGAAGCGGCTGGTGCGGGGTTGTATGTTTTATGAGTGGATTTTGCTGAGGGGTGGACGGGTCCGACGTGGGGTCGTCGCGCGTCAGTAAAAAGTATCCGGAGCGACATCAACGAAATCGCGTCAGGCGTTTTGCGGGACAACGGTAAAATCCCGGGAAGGGCCATGCGGATTGGGCAAACTGGGACCTGGTTGAGCTCAGTTGGGTTGCGGGATTTGAAAGGCAAGGGAGAGACATGAACGGTATGCGATACGAAGCGCCGAGTTCGATTGACGAAGCATCGGCATTGCTCGCAGGCGCAAGCGGGGAAGCCCGGGTGCTGGCGGGTGGCACGGACCTTCTGGTTCAATTGCGGTCCGGCATGGTCGCACCAGAACTCGTCGTCGACGTCAAGAATATCGAAGAGATGATGACCTATTCGGTCAATGACGGCGCCTATACGATTGGTGCGGCAGTACCGAGCGCGCAGCTTCACGAAGACGCCGATCTACTTGGGATGTGGACGGGTGTCGTCGAAGCGATGGACCTCGTCGGATCGACCCAAATTCAAGGCCGGGCGTCGCTTGGCGGAAACCTGTGCAACGCCTCTCCGGCAGCGGACAGCGTGCCGGCGATGATCGCGGCTGGTGCAATTTGCAACGTCGCGGGACCGAATGGCCGACGCGAAGTGCCGGTGGAAGATATCTGCACGGGGCCGGGACAAACGTCGCTGGCAAAGGGCGAGATAGTCGTTTCGATTAGCCTGCCGAAGCAGGCGCCACGCACGGGTGATGCCTATCTGCGCTTCATTCCGCGAACCGAAATGGATATCGCTGTTGTGGGCGCCGGCGTTTGCTTGTCGCTGGATGATAGCGGTACTTGCACGGATGCGCGCGTTTCGCTGGGGGCCGTCGCGCCGACGGCGTTGCTGGTCAAAGAATGCGCAGATGCGTTGATCGGGACTAAGGTCGATGATGCCGCTATGGCCAATCTCGACGCGGCTGCGCGGGCTGCCGCCAGCCCCATTGACGATAAGCGGGGCACCGTTGAATTTCGGACCAAGGTCTCTGGCGTGCTGGCACGCCGGGCGGCCGCAATCGCGCTCGAGCGGGCGGGGAGCTGAAAATGGCTAAAAATCATGTAACGACAACAATTAATGGCGAACCCGTAGAGTATCTCTGCGAGACGCAACAGACCCTGCTCGATGTTCTGCGCGACGAGCTGCAATTGACGGGCAGCAAGGAAGGTTGTGCTTCGGGCGACTGTGGGGCCTGCAGTGTTATGGTCGACGGCCGGTTGGTCTGTTCCTGCCTGGTTATGGGCGTGGAAGCCGAAGGCAAGTCCATCGAAACGATCGAAGGCATGGCCGACGGCGATCAACTGCACCCGTTGCAGCAGAAATTCCTCGAGAATGCTGCGTTGCAGTGCGGCATCTGCACCCCCGGCTTCCTGGTGGCGGCGAAAGCCCTGCTGGAGAAGAATCCGGACCCGACCGAAACGGAAGTCCGCTACTGGCTCGCCGGCAATCTCTGCCGCTGCACTGGTTACGACAAGATCATCCGGTCGGTTCTTGAAGTCGCAGAAGAGGCGAAAGGGGCGTAAGCATGGATGGAAATGCCAACGGGTATAGGTGGATCGGAACCCGGACGATACGTCCGGATGGTGTCGACAAGGTAACGGGACGCGCCGCGTTCGGTGCCGATTTCTCGCTCCCCGGCATGCTCGTTGGCAAGATCCTGCGCAGCCCCCATGCGCATGCGCGCATTCGCGGGATCAACACGGAAAAGGCCGAGGCCGTCCCTGGCGTCAAAGCCGTGGTCACCTCGGCCGATTTTCCAGAAATTCAACCTGCTGAGGCGACCAAGGGCAGTTCGCCGCCGAACTATCGGCATCTCTCGCAGAACCTCATGGCGCGGGAGAAAGTTCTTTATGATGGACACGCCGTCGCAGCTGTAGCGGCGACGAGTGCCGCGGTCGCAGCTGCAGCGTTGGAGCTCATTGAGGTCGATTACGAAGTCCTGCCGCACGTGACCGGCGTGCTCGATGCCATGGCTGACGATGCGCCGGTCCTGCATGACGATCTCTTCACCGGTGGTGTTGATCCGAAGCCGGAGAAGCCTTCGAACGTGGCGAAGCGCGTCGAATTTGCGATTGGCGATACGGATGCCGGGTTCGAAGCGGCCGACATTGTCGTTGAGCGGGACTACGACACCGAAGGCATCCATCAGGGCTATATCGAGCCGCACGCCGTCGTGGCCAGCATGGCGGCGGATGGCCAGGCGAACATCTGGTGCAGCAGCCAGGGCCATTTCATGGTCCGGCAATATTGCGCTGGTTTGCTGAACATGAATATCGGCGACATCAAGGTCACACCGGCGGAAATCGGCGGCGGTTTCGGCGGGAAGACGACGGTTTATCTGGAACCGGTGGCTCTGCTGCTGTCGAAGAAATCCGGCTTGCCAATCAAGATGGTCATGACCCGGGATGAGGTTTTCCGGGGCACGGGGCCGACGTCGGGTTCCTATATGACGATCAAGGTTGGCGCCAAGAAGGACGGCACGATTACCGCGGCCGAAGCCGACTTGAGGTTCTTCGCCGGCGCCTTCCCGGGCGCTCCGGTGCATCTTGGCTGCATGTGCGGCTTTACGCCGTATGACATCGAGAATGTTAAGGCGATCGGCTACGACGTTGTTACCAATCGGCCGAAAGCGATTTCCTACCGGGCGCCGGGCGCGCCGATTGCCGCATTCGGTATCGAGAGCGCAATCGACGAGTTGGCCAAGAAGCTTGATATCGATCCGTTGGCGCTGCGCGAAATGAATGCGGCCAAAGAGGGGACGCGGACGGCGTACGGACCGACGCTCGGCGTTGTCGGTTTCGAAGAGACATTGGAAGCGGCGAAGAACCACCCTCAAATGTCAGAACCGCTGGGCCCGAACCAAGGGCGCGGCATCGCGTCGGGGTACTGGTTCAATGTCGGCGGCGAGTCGAGTGCATCGGTTAGCGTCAATGAAGACGGCACGATAACGGTTACGTCGGGCGCGCCAGATATCGGCGGCTCGCGAGCTTCGCTTTGTATCATGGCGGCAGAGATTTTCGGCGTCGACATCGACCAGGTGCGCGCGGTGATCGGTGACACGACAGCGACCGCGTTCAACCGTCACACCGGCGGAAGTCGCGTGACGTTCGCCCTGGGGGCGGTTGTCGTGTCGGCTTCTGAGGACTGCGTACAGCAGCTTCGCGAGCGCGCTGCCAAGACCTGGGATATCGATGTTGAGGCGGTCGAGTGGGAAAATGGCGAGGCGCGGCCGGCGGGTGAAAATGCCGGTAAATTCGAGCCATTGTCCCTGCTGGAGCTGGCCGAGAAGACCCCGATGACTGGCGGACCGATTGGCGCCAAGAAATCGAGCAACGTTCAGGGGCCGGGCCCCGCCTTCGGCACGCATATCTGCGATGTCGAAGTCGACCGGGAGACCGGTCACGTGAAAATCTTGCGCTACACGGCGATCCAGGATGCCGGTCGGGCGATCCATCCGGGCTATGTCGAGGGACAGATGCAGGGCGGTGTCGCCCAAGGCATCGGCTGGGCGCTGAACGAGGAATACATCTACGGTGAGGATGGTCGGCTGCAAAATGCGGGCTTCCTTGACTATCGGATTCCCGTGGCGTCGGACTTGCCGATGATCGATACGGTAATCGTCGAAATCCCGAATCCGACCCACCCGTTCGGTGTGCGCGGTGTTGGCGAGATCCCGATCATCCCGCCGATGGCCGCAGTGGCCAATGCGATCGAGGATGCGGTCGGTCTGCGTTTGACCAGCCTGCCGATGTCGCCGCCGAAGGTCTTGGCGGCACTCGATAACGGCGACTAGTCCCATGACGGACGTGGTGCTGAGCCGCGAAATCGCCCGCCAATACACGGACGG
>CAJWOT010000182.1 GCA_913044215.1 uncultured Rhodospirillaceae bacterium
GCGGCCACGTTCAATCCATTGTCTTGGCAACGCGGGGAACATTTGACAGCCTGTCGGGGCGCCGAGGAGGAAGGATGACAACAACCAACGGAATTCTGGCCGACTGGCTCGTGGGATTATCACTTGACCGCGTGCCCTCGGCCGTCACGCGGTCGACGGTCTGGCGCGTCCTCGATATCGTCGGCGCAATGCTTGCAGGGCGTGACACGGCGCTTGTCGGCAATCTTCGCAAGGCTTACCCAACCAATCCTGCCGGTGTTCCTATAGTTGGGTTTGCGAACCGGCGCACGCCGGAGGACGCGGCACTGCTTATGGCGACGATGGGCTGCGTTTTGGAGTTCGATGACAGTCACGTCTCCACCGGTATCCACGCCAGCACGCCGGTTATCGCGACCGCACTGGCGATGAGCGCACAGTGCCGCGTTGACGGCCGCCGATTGATCGAAGCGGTGCTCGTCGGAAATGAGCTGGCGTGCCGCCTTGGTCTGGCAGCGCCTGGCGTGTTTCACCATCATGGCCTGCACCCAACTGCCATGGTCGCAATTTTCGGCTGCACCTACGCTGCGGCCAAGATTGCCGGGGCGACGGCGACGGAGATCAAGAACGCGATCGGCATTGCCGGCAGCATGGCCGCTGGCATCATGGCGTCCTGGGAAGACGGGACCGACGCGAAGTCATTGCATGCCGGGTTGGCCGCGCGCGCCGCGCTGCAGGCTCTGCACCTGGCGCGGCACGGCGTCACCGGACCCGCCTCGGTCTATGAGGGCCGGTTCGGTTTCTTTCGATCGCATGTCCAAGCCGACTCCATCGATCTTGGCGCGATCACCGAAGGGCTCTGTGAAAGCTGGGAGTTGCTCAATATCGCCTCACGGCCCTTTCCGTGCGGTCATTACATTCAGCCCTATATCGACGCGGCGCTTGAACTGCAGCGGCGCGAGTGCGTGCCGGTCGATGAGATCGCGGCGGTCGAATGCCCGATGCCCGGCTACATGATTCCGTTGGTGTGCGAGCCGCGCGATGAGAAGCTGCGCCCGAAGACGTCGTGGCATGCGCGCTATAGCCTGCCGCACTGCATGGCCGAGGCTCTGACGACGGGCGGACTCAGCAAGCACAGTTTCGATCCCGTAACTCTCGAGGATGGCCGTTTTGCGGCATTGGCCGCCACGGTGCGCGGGGTCGCCGCCGAAGCCGAAGAGCCGCGCACGCAATGGAGCGGCGCAGCTCGCTTCACCTTGCGGGACGGAAGCCAGCTGCGCCATCGCATCGACCATTTGCGCGGCACGCCAGAAAATCCAATGAGCGAATCCGATATCGTCGATAAGTTCCGGCGCAACGCGGAAGGGGCGTTGACGCCGGTGGCGATAGATCATGCGGTGGAAACGCTGCTGACGCTGGAGACATGTGCCGACATCACGGCGTTGGTGCAGACACTTTAACCTTTCGCATCCTCAAGGATCATGTCGGCGCCTTTCTGCGCGATCATGATCACCGCCGCGTTTGTGTTGCCGGACACCAGAGTCGGCATGATCGACGCATCGATCACCCGCAGTCCCGCCATTCCATGGACCCGCAGCCGGTCGTCGACAACTGCCATGCGGTCGGTGAACGGGCCCATTTTGGCCGTGCCGCTGATGTGGTAGAGGGTCTGTCCGGTTTCGCGGGCGAAGGCTTCGAAGTCGGTATCGCTTCGGCAATCCTCGCCAGGGCTCAGTTCGAAACGGCGATACGGGTCGAACGGCGTCGCCTCGACGACCTTGCGGCCGATCTTCATACCATCGACCAGGCACTGCACGTCGCCCGGGTCGGACAGGAAGTTGCACCGAATCGCGGGAGGGACCGTCGCGTCCGGTGATTTGATGTGGATCGTGCCCTGGCTCTCCGGGCGCATTTGGCAGACCGCCAACGTCATGCCCGGCTCGCGTTCCAGCTTGCGTGTCGCCGGGTCGGCGTAGGAGGCGTGCGCCAAATGGAACTGGATGTCCGGCGATTCCATGTCCGGTCGCGTCTTGACGAAACCGAAGGCACAGCCCGCGCCGTAGGTCAGGATGCCGCGTCCGAACAGGGCGTAGCGCATCAGCTCGCGCAGGAACGGCAGGCCACGCGCTTTCTCGTTTAACGTGTTCGGCTTGCTCAGCCGCCAGCGCATGCGCGTGCCGTAGTGGTCGCGATAGTTTTCACCGACGCCGGGCAACTCGTGCTGTACCGCGATGCCATGCGCATTCAGCAGCTCCGGCTGCCCGATACCGGACAGTTCCAGCAGCTGCGGCGACTGTACGGCACCGGCCGACAGGATCACGGATCCGCCGGCCCGCGCCTCGCGTGATTGGCCGCGCACCGTGTAGCGGATGCCGACAGCGCGCGTGCCTTCCAAAATCAGGGTGCTGGCAAACGCTTCGGTTTCGATCTTCAGGTTGGCGCGCTGGGCGATGGGATGCAGGAAGGTGCGCGCCGTGCTCGACCGCCTTCCGTCGCGCATGGTGAGCTGATAATAGCCAAAGCCTTCCTGGTCGCCATTGTTGTAGTCGCCATTGCGGGGATAGCCGCAGGCTTCCGCTGAGTCGATGAAAGCGTCGAGCAGTTCGTGTTTCTCGGTGGTCTCCGTGACGCCAAGCGGCCCATCCGTGCCGCGGGTCAGGTCGCCGCCATCGACATAGGTCTCCGACCGTTTGAAATGCGGCAGCACGGATTCATAAGACCAGCCGCGATTGCCGAACTGCGCCCAGGTGTCATAGTCGAGCGGTTGGCCGCGGACATAGATCAGCCCGTTGATCGAGGACGAGCCACCCAGCGTTTTGCCGCGCGGCGTGGCGATCGGCCGGTTGCCGGTGCCTTCCTCCGGTTCCGTCTCGAAACCCCAATTGTATTTCTTGCTGGTCAGCAGCTTGTAAAAACCCGCCGGGATACGGATGTACAGGCTGTTGTCCCTTGGACCCGCCTCGAGCAGAAGCACCTTGTTGTTCGGATCTTCGCTCAGCCGGTTCGCCAGCACGCAGCCGGCCGATCCGGCGCCGACGATAATGTAGTCCCAGTCGGTCATCGATTGCTCCAAAATGGCACCGGCGATTGAAGTCGCCGGAAAAATTTGCGCGACTATAGGCCGATGTCCCCGAGCCCGAAATAGCAACCTTCCGCGTAATCGGCACTGCAAACGCCGACGACGGAAAAGCATCACATTGATGGAAGTGCATCCGGGAGAGTAGCGCGCTGCCGCTCAAACCGCTGGGATCGGTTTCTCTTCGCCGACCAAGGTAACGCGGTGCATCACACGGCGGATGATGCGGTTGTCGAAGGGTTCTACCGCGTGCATCGTGCAGCGATTGTCCCACATGATCACGTCGTCCTTGGTCCAGACATGCCGGTAGACGAAGCGATCCTCGGTTGCGTGCGCGATCAGTTCGTCCAGCAGGGCGCGGCCCTCTTCTTCGGAAAACCCTTCGACTCGCGCCATGGTGTGCGGCGACAGAAACAGGCAGCGCCGTCCGGTCATCGGGTGCCGCCGGACCAGCGGGTGCCGTACCGGCGGCAGATCTTCATATGCGCCGCCTTCCGGCCGGGCATTGCGGCCGTGCGCCAGATCGAGAATGTTCTCGTGATCATGCACCACCCAAAGCGGATCGATGCGGGCTTTCTCACCCTCGGTCAGCGCATCATAGGCGTCGTACAAATTGGCGAAGCGAGTATTGCCGCCTTCATTGGTGATCTCGATCCCGTGCAGGATGGAGCCGTTGCTCGGTATCTCCCGGAAAGAGCTGTCGCTGTGCCAGCGCCAGGACTGACTGACATATTGCCAGGCCGTGTCGTCCGGAGGGATGAACGCGCCCTTCTCGTCCAGGTTCGACACCCGGTAGATTTCGGGGTTGCGCGACGCGCGGTGTGCCAGCGAGGGGTGGATTTCCAGTTTCCCAAATTGTTGGCCGAATTTGACCAGCGCGTCGTCGCTGATCGGTTGGTTGGGGAAGACCAAAACGATATGTTTCATCCAGGCATCGGCAATCGCGGCGATCGTCGCGGTTTCGAGCGGTTGTGACAGATCGACACCGCCGACCGCCGCGCCGATTGCCGGATGCAACGGCTTCGGTTCGATTTCAAGCGCCATATCTTGCGTCTCGACCCTACGCCTGCCCCTTCAGCACGCGCCTTGCGATGACCATCCTGTGCACTTCGGTCGGGCCTTCGTAGATCCGCGCCAGACGCAGCCGTTGTCCCATGATGGCGAAGGGCATTTCGCGGGCCATGCCCATCGCGCCGAAGCTCTGCATCGCTTGATCGATGATTTCTGTCGCCATTTCGGTCGCAAAGACCTTTATCATCGAGGCGACGGTGCGAACGTCTTCGCCGCGGTCCTGCTTCTGTGCGGCATCCATCACCATCAGGCGTGCGGCGTGGATCTTGGTGGCGCCGTCGGCGATCCACCATTGAATGGCCTGACGATCGCTCAGCTTGGTGCCGAAGGTCTCGCGCTGCTGGGTGTGCTCGACCATCATATCGAGCGCGCGCTGCGCCATGCCGACGCACATCGCCCCCATTTCAAGTCGCCGCACGGTCAGCCGTTTCTGCATCGGTGCGAAACCGGCACCGACCTCGCCCAGGACCTGGCTGTCCTTGAGGCGCAGATCGTCCATGATCAGTTCATAGGTGCGGGCGCCGCCGATCATCGGGATCTCGCGTTCGATGATGAAGCCTTTCGTGCCCTTCTCGACGATGAAGGCCGTGATGCCGCCCCGCGCGCCCTTGTCCGGGTCGGTTGCCGCCATCAGGATGATGAAGTCCGCCTTCGGTACGTTGGAAACCCAGATCTTGCGGCCGTTTATGACCCATTCATCGCCCTCACGTACCGCGCGGGTCTTCATCTGCGCCGGGTCGCCGCCGGCGCCGGGCTCCGAGATCGCGATGCAGGATTTCGCTTCGCCCTGGGCGTAGGGCAGCATGTATTTCTCTTTCTGCTCTGGCGTCGCGACCGCTTCCAGCATATGCAGGTTCGGGGAGTCCGGTGGGAAGATGAAAGGGGTGACCGTGCTCTTCAATTTCTCCTGAATCGCCAGCATGACCGTCGTCGGCAGGTTGGCGCCGCCGAAATCCTCCGGGGCGTCGAGTGCCCAAAGACCGAGTTCCCGGCACTCCGCCAGTAACGGTTCTTCCTCCCCCGGCAGCAAAGCAACGGGTTCGCCCGCCGCCTCCCGCGCCATGATGTCTTTCTCCAGCGGCATCAGTTTCTCGTCGACGAACTTGCCGACGAGATCAATGATCATCCGCTCGTCTTCGGCGAAATCGAATGGCATGGCGTTTGGCTCCTTACTTGAATTCACTGTGGTGCGGCGGCGCACGCGTACTACAGCATGCCGCGCCGGAAATTGAAAAGTTTACCGTACTTACTGAAAGTATCGCCGCAGATAGTTGCTCAAACTGTCTACGATGGTGACGGCGACGAGGATCACGATCATGATCGCCGCAACCTGCGGATAGTCCAACAGCCGCAACGAGCCGATCAGTTCCGTGCCGATGCCGCCCGCGCCGACCATGCCCATAACGGTGGAAGCGCGGAAGTTATACTCCCAGCGATACATGGTTACGTCGGCGAATTGCGGGATGACCTGCGGCAGCACGCCATGGCTGATGACCTGCAGCGGCGTCGCGCCGGTCGACTGCGCTGCTTCGACGGGGGCGGGGTGGGCGTGCTCGATCGCTTCGGCGAAGAACTTGCCGACCATACCGATGGAGTGCAGCCCAAGCGCCAGGACTCCCGGCAGCATGCCGAACCCGACCGCGGCCACAAAGACGATCCCCATTATGAGCTCGGGAATGGCGCGAAAGGTGTTCAGCACCAGGCGCGCGATTTTGTAGGTGATCGGGCCGGGCG
The DNA here is from genome assembly GCA_913044215.1 of uncultured Rhodospirillaceae bacterium. Taxonomy (GTDB): domain Bacteria; phylum Pseudomonadota; class Alphaproteobacteria; order UBA8366. The sequence continues at coordinate 5,858 of CAJWOT010000182.1, forward strand.
TCGTGTTGGTTGCGGCGAGAAGCGCCACGGGAATGGACAAAATTATGGCCATGGTCGTACCGGCGATCGACATGGCCAGCGTGTCGATCATTGGGCCGATCCAATACTCCCAGCGGGAAAAATCTGGTGGGATCATCTCGGTGAACATCACGCCGATGGCGGGGAAGCCTTCGGCGATCCGGTCGCCGTCGAACATGCCAGTGACCCAAAAGCAGGCGAGGATCGCCACGCTGACGAGGACGATGACCGCCCGTGTGGTGCGCCGTCCTTGCCGTTCCTTACGCAGCAGGTCGTCGATCCGCTGCTGCGGGCCGTCAGAAGAGCTAACGACTTGCATCAGTCGATACCGCGCAACCGAGGGAGCGCCGCGGCGCTCCCTCGGGATTTTGCGCGTTACTTGCCTTGCACGTTTTTGCGGATGGCGCGGATGATGTCGTAATCCGCATCCTTGATGGAGGCAAACCCGTCAGCCTTGAACGGCTTGAGGATTTGCTTGCCCTCCGGTGAGTCCTTTTTGAGCGACAGGAAAGCGCTGCGCACGTCGTTCTGCAGCTTGTCGGTCAGGTCGGTGCGCATGACCCACGGATATTGCGGGATCGGTTTGGAGTAGCCGAGAACCCGTACCTTATCCTTGGCGATGGTGCCGCGTTCGATCAGTTTTTCGAAGATCGGGCGGCTCAGCCCGCCGACCTGCGCGTTTCCGCGCTCGACATTCTTGGCGACCGAGTCGTGCGCGCCGGTGAAATTCTCTTTGTAGTCTTTGCCGACATGAACACCCGCCTGCATCAGGGTGTATTTCGGCGCGAAATGGCTGGAGGTCGAGGCCTGGTCGCCAAAGGCAAGCTCCACTTTTTTGCCTTTGATATCAGCCATCGTCTTCAGGTCACTGCCGGCATGCGCGATGATGACCGACTGATAGGTGGTCGAGCCGCGCTTCAGGCGTGCGGCGAAGGGTTCGATATCGATCTTGGCGCCCTTCATCTTATCCTTGGCGATGGTGTAGGAGGCCGGGCCGAAATAGGCGACGTCGATGCGGCCGAACCGTGTGGCTTCGATCATCGACGAATAATCTGTCGTAACGATCAGTTTGACCTTTTTGCCGGTCATCTTTTCCAGATGCGCGGCAAGCGGCTTGTTGTCCTGGATAATCGTGGCCGCGTTTTCGTCCGGCAACAACGCGACCTTCAAGGTGTCGGGGTCGTGGGTGCCCCCTGCATATGCATTGCCTGCTGCGAGGCCCATCAGCACAGCTGTGCCCATGAGCGTAACGGTTTTGAAGAACTTCATATTTTACTAATCCTTTTCAGGGTTCAAATTCCGCCGACTCCGGAGTGGAGCGGCGGTTCTTCGGCGACCGCCAAATTTTTGCGTGGGCCGTAGATTCGTTGGAGGACGTCGTCGGTCATGGCGGCTGGCGGGCCGTCGAAGGCGACCTCGCCCTGTGCTAGACCAATGATCCGGTCGGCGTAGAGACGCGCATATTCAAGCTGATGCAGGCTGATCACCACCGGCACCTTGTCCTCTTCGCAGATGGTGCGGAGTTGGCCCAGCACCCGCTCGGAAGCGGCAGGGTCGAGCGACGCCACCGGTTCGTCCGCGAGGATCAGGCGGGGCCGCTGCGCCAGGGCCCGGGCAATTCCGACCCGTTGCTGCTGACCGCCGGACATGGCGTCGCAGCGCGACAGCGCGCGGTCGAACAGCCCGACCCGCTCGAGACACTCGAGCGCCCAGCGCCGTTCCTCGGCTGGCATCGGCAGCAGGGTGCGAAGAAAAGGGTAGTTGCCTAACCGTCCGAGCAACACGTTCTGGAGGGCCGTGAGGCGGCCGATCAAATGGTGCTGCTGAAAGACCATGGCCGTTTGCCTGCGGTGGTCGCGCAGTACATTCGGGTCGGTCAGGGACCCGGCGCCGCGAACCGTGACCGTACCGCTTGTCGGCGGGACCAGATGGTTCAGGACCCGCAACAGAGTCGATTTGCCGGCGCCGGACGGACCGAGCAGCACCGTGACCTGGTTGTCCGCGAGGCTCAGGTCGAGCGGTTTGAGGCCGACATTACCGTTCGGGTAAACAACTTCTACGCCATTCAGCGTTGCGAAAGGGTCATGGATCTGATGTTTCATAATCGCGCTTTGATAGAGGCGGGCCTTGCCCGTGCGCCAATTGCATTGTCCGGTCAAATTGAACGAATATCAAATTCATCGGATTATACCGCGCTACTTTATTAATTTTTGTGACGGGTACAAGGGACAGATATGGGGTTTAAAACCGTCGTTTCCAATAGGATCCATGAGAGCGTCCGCAGCCGGCTCGCCGCCGCCGGCCCGCTGGTCACGAACGATACCGCCGCGCCATGGGACCAGGCGACGCTTGCCGCGCACTGCACCGATGCAGACGCCTTGATGGCCTTCATGACCGAGGCCATCGATGGCGGTTTTCTTGAACGTTGCCCCAACCTGCGGATCATCGCCGGTGCGCTGAAGGGGTACAACAATTTCGACATGGCGGCCTGTACGGAGCGCGGCGTGCTGGTGACGAACGTACCGGATTTGCTGACCGAGCCCACGGCCGAGTTGACGCTGGGATTGATGATCGGCCTGGCGCGGAACATGGCGCCGGCGGACCGGTACGTCCGGTCCGGTGAATTTCTCGGCTGGCGCCCGACTTTCTATGGCGGATCCTTGGACGGCGCGACGGTCGGTGTGATCGGGGCTGGCGCGGTCGGGCAAACCGTACTGCGAATGCTCGGCGGATTTGGGTGCCGGCGGCTCTATGTGGACAAGAGACCGCTTTCGCCGGCATTGGAACGTGATCTGTCGGCCGAACGGTCTTCACTGGAGACGGTGCGGGCGCAAGCGGATTTCATTGTGCTGGCCCTGCACCTGATGCCGGAGACGCACCATTTGGTGGATGCCGGTTTTCTGTCCGGGATAAAGGCGGGTGCCTATCTGGTGAATCCCGCGCGCGGGTCACTGGTCGATGAGGCCGCGGTCGCGGCGGCACTGGCCGCCGGCCACCTTACCGGGTATGCCGCCGACACGTTCGAAATGGAGGACTGGACCCTGGACGGTCGTCCGCGCGACATCCACCCCGCATTGCGGGACTCCGATAAAACGATCCTGACGCCGCATATCGGGTCGGCGGTGGCGTCAGTGCGCGAAGCCATCGAACGGTCCGCCGCAGAAAGCATCCTCGCCGTCCGCGATGGCGTTGTCCCGGAGACCGCCGTCAACCCGGATGCCTGGCGCTGAACCCAGGTCTTCGTTTGACATGGCGGCGCGGCGCTTCATGCTGCCTGCG
>CAJWOT010000183.1 GCA_913044215.1 uncultured Rhodospirillaceae bacterium
CACACAGTCCAGCGGATCGAAATCCAGTCCCAGGTCCGCCGCCAACGCTCGGATCAGCGACGCATCTCCATCCTCCCCCGCGTTGCGCGGGACCCGGGCCAGCGCCACCAGCAGGTCGGTGCGGCGCTCGCCGTTGGGCGCGCGGCCGAAGACGTGCAGGCCGTCGCGGATTTGCATCTCCTTCAACTCGCACAGGAAGTTGTCGAGCTGGCCGAGCGCTTCCGTCTCCTCCGCATCGGCAGCGATGCCGCAATCTTTGTCGAGGCCAATATCGCGGGCGAGGTCCAGAATTTGTCCGCCAAGAACGGCGAGCCGCCTTGGATCTACTCCGGCGGCTTCGAAATATTCGTCGACCAGCGCCTCCAGATCCTTCAGCGGGCCGTAGCTCTCCGCCCGGGTCAGCGGTGGCGTCATGTGGTCGATGACCACGGCCTGTGTGCGCCGCTTGGCTTGCGTGCCTTCGCCGGGGTCGTTGACGATAAAGGGATAGAGGTTCGGCAGGGGGCCGAGGGCCGCTTCCGGAAAGCAGTCGGCGGAGAGTGCCAGCGCCTTGCCCGGCAGCCACTCCAGATTGCCGTGCTTGCCCATATGAACGACAGCGTGGGCCCTGAAGCTTTCACGCAGCCAGGCGTGGAAGGCGAGGTAGTTGTGCGGCGGCACTAGCGCTGGGTCGTGATAGCTCGCTACCGGATCGATGTTGTAGCCGCGTGCCGGCTGCAAAGCGATCGCGACATTGCTGCAGCGATAGGCCGGGACCGCGAAACTGCCGCAATCCACTGCGCCGGGCCGGTAGAATGGGTCGGCTTCGGGTGGTCCCCAGCGCTCGAGGACCTGATCGCGGACGGTGCGCGGCAGCGCTGCAAAGAACAGATTGTAGTCGGCGAGGGATAGGCTTTCCTCGACCTTGCGGCTTTGCCAACCGGCGTTGGTTGGCCCCGCGGCCAGGCGCGCGATTAGGGCGTCGCCGGTTGCCGGGAAGTCGTCCGCCCGATAGCCGGCATCGGCAAGGGCGCTCAGGACTTCGACCGCTCCTGCCGGGGTGTCGAGGCCGACACCGTTGCCGAGCCGGCCATCGCGGTTTGGATAGTTCGCGAGGATCAGCGCGACGCGGCGCTCGGCCGGCGGGGTTTTGCGCAACCGTGCCCAGTTCGCGGCAAGCTCGGCCACAAATTGTATGCGGTCCGGCACCGGCCGGTAGGTGACGATGTCGGCCTCGACGGCCGTGTCGCGGCTGGCCGGATCCTTGAACGAGACCGCGCGCGACAATATCCGGCCGTCGACTTCTGGCAGGGCCACGTTCATGGCGATGTCACGCGCCGAGAGGCCACGCGTTCCCTTCCGCCAACTCTCAAAGTCGCCGCCCGAGAATACGGTTTGCAGTATTGGGCAATCGGAATCGTCGAACGGTGTATCGCGCCGGTTTTCACCGGGATTGGAAAGGGCGAAGCCGGTGCCGTTCAGGATCACGGATGGGGCGGCTTCTGCGAGCATCGCGCGGACCGTTTCCGCCGCCACCGGATCCTTCAGGCTGGTGACGTAGAGCGGCAGTACATTAAAACCCGCGCGATCGAGCGCAGCGGTCATGGCATCGATGACACTGGTATTCGCCGCTTGCATGAGCGCCCGATAGAACACCAGGGCGGCAGCCGGCCGACCGTCGGTCCAAGGCAGGTCGGTGATGGATTCCGGTTCCGCATCGGGCCAATACGGGCCGGCGCGCAACAGCGGTGTGGGCTCCTGCCAATCGGTATCGTGGCCGCACAGGCTGGCGGCATAGGCCACCAGCGCCCGATAGTTTCCCGGTCCGCCATGCACGCAGTATTGCCATAGGCGATGGGTCTCGTCGCCGGGCAGAGTCGCGTGCCCGGTCAGATCGGCATCCGGCTGATCGTCGCCGGGTAGCCAGGCCAGGGCAATGTTTCGGCGGCGGCATAGGGCGGTGATCTGCTCCACGCCATATTCCCAATAACCCCGACCGCCCAACAAACGGACGATGACGAGCTTGGCTTCGGCGATGACGGATTCCGCGTAGAGGTCGACCGATAGATTGTGGCCGAGCTGCATCACATTGGCGAGCCGCAAGGTGGGGAAGGATGCGACTTCCGCGCGGTGCCACGCATGCGCTGCGGCGAGGCCGGCGATCTCGCTGTCGGCTGCGCTCAGGATGACGATGTCGCCCGGCGACTGTTCCAAATCGACCGCCGGTGTGCCGTCGTCGATTTCGCCCGGTTGTGTCGCCAGGAGGTGCATAAATGAGCCTAGCCCAGGATCGCGCGTTCGATGGACGGTCGATCTAACCCCGCGAAGCCGATCACGACGATCTGGCTCTCTCGAATTTCATCCGCGCGCCAGTCGCGGTCGAAATAGCGCTGCAACCGCGGGCCGACGCCCTGAATCGCTTCGCGCCGTGCCTTGCCGGGTCGGTCGAGAAAGCCTTTGATGCGCAAGATGTCGTGTTCCTGGATCACGTCGCTCAGCCGCGCCTCGAGACCGTCGACATCCTCGACCGGTCCGAAGCCGATCACGAAGCTTTCGAAATCGTCATGGTCGTGCTCGCCGTCGACGCCGTCATGGTGCGAGGGGCGGTTGTCGAGATCATCCTCGCTCGCCGCGCCGAGGCCCAGCAGGACGGCAGGGTCGAGCTGCGCGTGTGCCGCGCGGACAACTTTTGTGCCATCCCGTAATTGCGCGGCGAGCTCTTCGCGCAGGCCCGGCACCTTCTCACTGTCCACAAGATCGCATTTGTTCAGCACCACGACGTCGGCGCAGGACAGCTGGTCCTCGAAAACTTCCTCCAGCGGGTCGTCATGGTCGAGCGCTGGATCGGCTTCGCGTGCGGCCTGAACGGCGACCGGGTTGGGTGCCATGCGCCCATCCGCCACCGCGTTTGCGTCGACCACCGTCACAACACCGTCAACCGTGACCTTGCTGCGGATTTCCGGCCAGTTGAACGCCTTCACCAACGGTTTAGGGAGGGCCAGGCCGGACGTTTCGATCAGGATGTGGTCTGGCTGCTCGTCGCGTGCGAGGAGCGATTCCATGGCGGGCAGGAAGTCGTCGGCAACGGTGCAGCAGATGCATCCGTTGGCCAGCTCGACCACGTCATCCTCGTCGCAGCCTTCTATCCCGCAGCCGAGCAGCAACTCGCGATCGATGCCCAGATCGCCGAACTCGTTGATCAGAAAGGCGAGACGTCGGCCTTGATTGTTCTCGACGAGATGTCGGATCAGGCTGGTCTTGCCGGCGCCCAGGAAGCCGGTGATGACGGTTGCGGGGATTTTTTCGGCCATGATGTCTCCTAGGCGTGAGTGTCTTTTAGGATTTGCGGTAGGCCGGCGGTGACGAGATAGACCCGGTCCGCTGTCTCGGCGATTCGCTGATTCATATGACCGGCTTCGTTGCGAAAGCGGCGCGCGAGCGCGTTCTCCGGCACGATCCCCCCGCCGACCTCGTTCGAAACAAACACGATTGGCCCGGACAGGGATTCCAACGAGCCGGTGAGCGCATCTATTTCCGAGGCTGGCTGACGGTCGGCTAACATCAGATTCGTCAGCCAAAGGGTGAGGCAGTCGACCAGGATAGGCCGGTCCGTACGGGTGTGTTCGGCCAGGGCGGTCGGTAGTGCGAGCGACTCTTCGACCGTCGACCAATGCGGTCCGCGGCGCGCGCGATGGCGTGCGATCTTCGCCGCCATCTCGCCGTCGCCTGCTGCAGCGGTTGCGAGGTAGGTGGCACCGGTCCAGATCGTGCCGAAGCCGTCTGCGATCAGCGATTCGGCGAACACGCTTTTACCCGACGCTGCGCCGCCAAGAACAAGCGTTACCGGACGCAAAGGTGCTTCATTCCTATCGATGGCGCGGTCCTCCGCCCGAGGGTGCCAGTCAGAATGTGCCGAAGAGGTCTCCTGGCTCTGGCGGAATTGCGACCGGGACGCCTTCCCAACCGGAGTCAGTGGCGTCGTGTCCCGGTCCCGCCGATCACAGTTGCGGGGGCAGCGCCGGATTTACACCGGACTTCCCTATTTAGACACACGAAATGGGACCGTAGCGGGGTGCCGCGATTTGGGCAAGGTATTTGGCGTGCGGTTCAGCTCTGTTGGCGCATCGCGCGGCGTGCGGTGGCCTTTTCCTGTCTCCGGCGGCGGAACCGGTTGACCAAACGCAGACTCCAGCGATAGCTCAACCAGGAGGCTAGTATGGCCCAGGGAATGGAACCGACGAACATGGGTACGCCCCAAATCCGGAAAAGATCGACGGTATAAATCCAAAGTGATTCGACGATACCCGCGTCCGTATCCAGGGACTTCTGCAACATGGCGGCGAATTCGTCATAGCCGGTCAATCCGCCCTCGGCGCCCAACATGAGCCGCCCGGTGACGAGGAAGACGTAATAGATGGGCCCCAATGTGAACACGTTTGTGACCCAGGTCCACGCCATCGCGACGACGACGTTGAAATTCCATTGCGGCCGTAGATAGCGGATCGGCAGCCAGATCAAGAACACGATCGGCATCTGGACACCGACCGTCGGCGTCATGGCGACAAGCATGCCGAATAGCACGCTGCGCGCCGTATACTCGGGGGGCGTTTTAGCGCGCAGCACCGGCATGATCAGCCGATAAAGGATGAGACGTCGAAACCGCGTCGCGAGACGGCGGCCCAGCGAATTTGCCACCTTTTAAACTTCCCTTCCGCGATGTCCGAGCCCGTTCCGTTTATATCCGCATGATCAGGTACGGACAATTGACACCACGTTAACAGGGCGGCTGGTTGACGGCGCTGATCCGCCAGGCGACCCCATCGGCACGGTCCGTGATTAGATCGAGCCTCGTAATGCCAAGATTCTGCGTTGCAAAAGCGAGCGCGGTTTCCGGATCGAGCCGCAAAGCGAGCGACAGGGCGGCACGAATTGTGCCGCCGTGGGTAACCGCAATGATATCCCGTCCGGCATACGCCTCGGACAGACGGTGGATTGCTGGTGTCACACGACCAATCAGGTTGACGAAATTTTCGCCATTGGGGGGCTGGATGAAAGCGGGGACCCGCCAGTGGCGGTGCGGCGTCGCTTCGCGTAGAGCCCCGAACGCCTCATGCGTCATTCCCTGCCAATCGCCGAAATGTTGTTCGCGCAATTCGGGATCGACGACAGGCTGGGGCAGGTCCAGACCTGCTGCCCGGATCGCATCCGCGGTCTGGATCGTCCGTTTCAGATCGCTGGTAACCAGGACCGCGCCTTTCGGCAGGGCTCGGGCGAGGCCATCGAAGGCCGCGCTGTCGCTGCAATCCGCATCCAGATCCATCTGCCCATAGACAATATTGCGTCCGGACGGCACCGGTGCGTGCCGAATCCACCACCATCGGGTTACGGTGCTCACGACTGTTTCTCCCGATTCTTCAAAGTGTCGCCGCGAGGAAGAGAAGCACGGCGATTTCAGCACTTTGCTGTGCGGCGCCCAACGTGTCCCCGTTATAACCACCGATCAGACGCTTCGCCAGCCACGCCATCCCACTGATGGCGACCGCGCCGAAGATCAGCGCACCCATGCCAGCCGCCGGACCGAGTGCGAGGATCGCTCCTGCGCCACTAAGTCCTGCGGACAACAAGACAGGGTTCCGTTCAGGTTTGCCGGCAGTGGCGGCGAGTCCCTTGTCGCTCGCCAAATCCAGTACGTGCATCATCGCCGGTAGAAGGCCGCGCGACAGCATGGCAGCCGCGATGAGGGCGGCGAACCCGATTTCTGCGATCTCTGCCAGCGCTGCCGTACGCAAGCCAACGCTAAAAATTAGAGCTAGGACACCGTACGTGCCGATATGGCTGTCGCGCATAATTTCCAGGCGCCGGGTGGGTTCCGTGCCGCCGAGTCCGTCGGCGGTGTCGGCCAGGCCATCTTCGTGTAACGCACCGGTCAGCACTGCACCTGCTAATAGGGCCAGCAACGCAGCGATCAAAGGTGGCATCTCGAAATAGAGAGCTGCCGCGAAGATAGCGCCAGTGGCGCCGCCCACAACCACACCAGCCACGGGGAAGGCCCAGCAGGACCGGGCCAGGTCGAAATGCGGCGCGTCGATCGGCAATCGAGTGAGGAACGCGGTCGCCGCCCTGATATCGTCGAGGGCGCGATTTACAAGCGGGTCGTCTGACGAAGGCGCTGGGTCCATCTATCCGTCGCATTTGCCGGTTGGGCGGAACCGTCATATACGACACAATCCGGTCAAACGAGAACAATTAGGCGGTGGGAGCATGGCGGAGCAAGAAGCGTCGTTCGACGAAATGCGGGAATTGCTGGCGGGGATGCCGGGCCCGGACGACGGGGCGGTTGAGAAAGTACGGGCCCGTGAAGTGCAACTCACCAAACCGGCGGGTGCGCTCGGCCGGCTCGAGTCGCTTACCGAATGGTTCGCGGCCTGGCAGGGACGCCATCCACCGCAACTCGAACGCCCGCGCGTGGCGGTGTTCGTTGCCAACCATGGTGTCGCTGCGCGAGATGTGTCCGCTTACCCGACCTCGGTGACGGCGCAGATGGTGGAGAATTTTCAGGCCAGCGGGGCAGCGATCAATCAGCTCTGCCTGCAACAGGATGCAGATTTGCGGGTTTACGAGATGGCGCTGGACCATCCGACGCAGGATTTCACGCAGGAACCCGCCATGACGGAAGCCGAATGCGCCCGGGCGATGGCCTATGGAATGATGGCGGTTGAGGATGGCGTCGATGCGCTATGCCTCGGCGAGATGGGGATCGGTAACACGACAAGCGCGGCAGCGATCTGTTGCGCTCTGTTCGGCGGCAGTGCATCGGATTGGGTGGGCGCCGGGACCGGCGTTACGGGTGACGCCCTGGAACGTAAAAAGACAGCAGTTGAAGATGCGATGGCCCTGCATGGCGCTGCTTTCGACGATCCTTTCGAAGTGCTGCGGTGCCTCGGCGGTCATGAGCTGTCCGCGATTACCGGCGCGGTTCTTGCTGCGCGCATCGCGCGGGTTCCGGTGCTTCTCGACGGTTACGCCTGCACGGCTGCCGCGGCAATTCTGAACCGGATTGAATCCACAGCGCTAGACCATTGTCTTGTCGGGCATTTGTCGGCGGAACCAGGGCACCGCCGGCTTGTCGAGCAACTCGGCCAGACGCCGTTACTCGATTTGGAGATGCGGCTGGGAGAGGGGACCGGCGCCACCGTCGCGCTTGGTGTGTTACGTGCAGCGATTTCATGCCATATCGGCATGGCAACATTCGCCGAAGCAAGGGTCGATGGCCCGGCCGGCTGAGGAAACCAGGTAGACCGATAATGTCCGACCAACAATCCTTCCCGGGCACGACGGCCCCGATCCGCCAGCGGGAAGGACGACTTGGCCTGCGGACCCTCATCCTGATCCGGTGGATTGCCGTCGCGGGTCAAACAGCGACGATCCTGATTGTCCATTTGGGGTTCGGGTTCAAACTGCCGGTGGTAGCGTGTCTGTTCGTCGTGGCCTTGACCGCCCTATCGAATTTGATGCTTTCGGTTCGCATGCCGGTGCGCGCGCGATTGGGCAATGTCGGCGCCACCTTGCTGCTTGGCTTCGACATGTTGCAGCTCGGCATGCTGCTCTACCTGACTGGTGGTCTGGAAAACCCGTTCGCCATCCTCATCCTGGCTCCCGTCACCGTCGCGGCAACGATCTTGGCGCGCGGACCAACCTTGGCGTTGACGATCCTCGCCATGGTGCTGGTGACGTTGCTGGCTTTTTTCAGAGCACCGCTTCCCTGGACTGGAGACACGGTGTCCCTGCCTTTTCCCTACGCGCTTGGGGTTTGGACGGCGCTGTGCGTCGCCTCCGCTTTCATCGCCGCCTATATCTGGTCGGTCGCGGACGAAGCCAGGCGCATGTCCGACGCGCTGGCGGCGACGGAGGCGTCGCTCAATCGGGCGCAGAACCTTTCTGCCCTTGGCGGGTTGGCGGCGGCGGCAGCGCACGAACTCGGGTCGCCTCTTGCGACCATTGCCGTTGTCGCCAAGGAACTGTCGCGTGAGGTGCCTGAGGACAGTCCGTTTGCCGAAGATGTCGCCTTGTTAATCAGCCAGTCGGATCGCTGCCGCGATATTCTGGCCGGCCTGTCCCAGCGACCCGATATGGCCGATCATCGTCCGCTGGAGCGGCTGAAGTTCTCCGTCCTTGCCGCGCAAGCCTGCGAACCGTATCGCGGCGGAGAGGTGGCGTTGGATATCGTGTCCGACTCCGCGCCGGACAGCACCGAGCCAGAGGCGCCGGAATCCCACGAATTCATCCATGGGGTCGGCAATATCATCCAGAACGCGGTGCAGTTCGCCAGCAAGCGCGTGACCCTTTTGCTTTATTGGGATGACCGCGTCGTCCGATTGACCGTCCAAGACGATGGGCCCGGGTTCTCGGCTGCTGTTCTGGCATCGATTGGAGAGCCCTACATTTCTACCCGGGGTGGCGATCAGGGCCATATGGGCTTGGGGGTATTCATTGCGCAAACCTTGCTGGAAACGGGAGGCGCGGAATTGGCTTTTGCCAATCGCGATGGCGCCGAGGTTGTCATTCGCTGGCCGCGCGATATGTTTGAGCGTAGCCTCGATTGGCCGCGGTCCGTATAGACCGCTGCTAGGAGAAGGGACGGCCCGGAGTAGGGGATATTCTTATGGTTGAACAGGCTGAGACAGCCGACCGCTCGCTGTTGATCGTTGATGACGACGCACCGCTGCGCAATCGCTTGGCGCGTGCGATGGAACAGCGCGGGTTCACTGTTGTCAGTGCGGCCAGCGTGGCTGAAGGTCTGGAAGCGTCGGGGACCGCCCCGCCGGCCTATGCCGTCGTCGATTTGCGTCTCGAAGACGGTAACGGGCTTGAGGTGGTCGAAGCGTTGCGCGCGGCGCGCGATGATGTGCGGATCGTCATGCTGACCGGCTATGGCAATATCGCGACCGCCGTCGTGGCGATCAAAGCGGGTGCCATCGACTTCCTTGCCAAGCCAGTCGATGCCGACCAGTTGACCGCCGCGTTGATCGAAACCGAACGGCCGTTGCCGCCGCCACCGGATGATCCCATGTCAGCGGACCGTGTGCGCTGGGAGCACATTCAGCGCGTTTTCGAACAATGCAACCGCAATGTTTCCGAAACGGCGCGCCGCCTGAAAATGCATCGCCGCACC
>CAJWOT010000184.1 GCA_913044215.1 uncultured Rhodospirillaceae bacterium
CGTCCGCCCCTTCGGTCTCGCGATGGATGTGGAACTGGCCTACTATGTCGTCTGCCTCGAACCGGCGGCTGACCAGCCGAGGATCAAAGCCTTTCGCGATTGGGTGATCACCCAAGCCGTCGCCCGTCAGCCGGCGTAACACTGCAAGATTGCGGAGTATGCAATTGCCCCAGCACCTCAGGGCCGTGTTCTGGATGTTCGGCACCTTGATCGCGCTGTCGCTGATGGGGCTCGCGGCACGGGAGCTGTCGGATATTTACAACACCGTGCAGATCGTTTTCGTCCGTAATGTGGTCGGGTTAGCGGTCATTCTCATCCTCATGCTGAGGCTCGGCACGGGCATGGTCCGGACGCAACGGATCAGCATGCACGGGCTGCGCAACCTGTGCCACATCGCCGCCGTCGGGTGCTGGTTCTATGGTATTTCCGTGCTGCCCCTGGCGGAAGTTTTCGTTCTCGAATCCACCCTGCCGATCTGGGTGGTGATCCTGGCGGTTCCTTTCTTGCGCGAACGGTTGACGCTCTATCGGCTTGCTGCCGTTGCGCTCGGTTTCGCCGGTATTCTGATTATCCTGCGGCCGGGAATCGCGATCATCGATCCCGCGGCGCTGATCGTCTTGCTGGGCGCCGTGCTGTTTGGCGGCGCAAATGTGTTCACCAAGGCACTGACCCGCACAGAAGGGGCGATGACGATCCTGTTCTGGATGTTCTTCTTGCAGCTCCTGATGGCCGGCGCTGCCGTCAGCACCTCCGGCATCTATCTGCCGCATGGCCATTATTGGCTGTGGGTTGTCGCGATCGGCCTCACCGGCCTGGCCGCCCATTACTGCACGGCGCGCAGTCTCAGCCTGGCCGATGCGGGGCTGGTAACCCCGTTCCACTACCTCCGGGTGCCGCTGATCGCCTGGCTCGGTTGGCTGATCTACGACGAGACCGTGGATATCTGGCTGTGGATCGGCGCGGCGGTCATCTTCGCCGGCACGATGGTCAATGTCCGCGGGGAGCGAAAGTAGCATCAGAATTTCAGCAGGAACTGGACGATCTTGCGCGTGCGCTCACTGAACAGCGACGGGGTGTAGTAGCTGCCGGCGGCGCGTTTGCCGACTTCGCCGAGGGTCGGGTAGGGGGCGATCATCCCGGCCATGGCGCCGATCTTCTGCTTCGTGCCGACCGCCATGATCCAGGGCGACAGCAATTCGCCCGCATGCGGTCCGGCGATGGTCGCGCCCAGCACCCGGCCCTTCTTCATCGTGATGACCTTGATCAACCCTTCGGTCTCGCGTTCCGCCTGGGCGCGATCGTTTTCGTGAAACGGCCAGCGTAGGATGTTGATCGCGCCGGGATGCGCCTTCTCGGCATCCGCTTCCGTCATGCCGACATGGGCTAGTTCCGGGTCGGTGTAGGTGACCCAGGGGACGGTGCTGTAATTGACCTTGGCGGGCAGCTTAAACAGCGCGTTGCGGATCACGATGCCCGCGTGATAGCCGGCCATATGGGTGAATTGGTAGGGGCCGGCGACATCGCCGATGGCGAAGATCTTCTTGTTGGTCGTGCGCAGCCGTGCATCGACCTCGATACCCCGCCGTTCATAGGTCACCCCGGCGGCTTCCAAATTTAGCCCATCCAGATTGGGCGTGCGGCCGGCCGCGACCAGCAGATGCGATCCGGCGATCCGCTCGGTTTGGCCGTCCTTCTCCGTCACGACGACGATCTTGTCGCCATCCTTCTCGATCCCGGTCACCGCGGTCTGGGCCCGGATGTCGACCCCGTCCGCGGCAAACTGCTTGCGGACGACTTCCGTCAGTTCCGGGTCGTCCTTGCCCAGAAAATCGAACATCTCGACGATGGTGACTTCTGCGCCGAGGCGGCGATGCGCCTGCGCCAGTTCGGACCCGATGGGACCGCCGCCGATGACGATCAGATGGTCCGGCCGCGCGTCCAGGTCGAATACCGTCTCGTTCGTCAGGTAGGGCACCTGATCGAGACCGGGAATGGGCGGGACCATCGCCGACGATCCGGTGGCGATCACGAAGCGCTTCGCCTGGATCACCTTGCCGTCGGCTTCGACCGTGTTACGACCGGTGAATTTGGTGGAGCCCAGGATCACATTGACGCCGAGCCCGGTAAACCGCTCGACGGAATCGTTCGGTTCGATCGCGGCGATGACACCGCGCACATGATCGCGCACCTTCGTGTAATCAACCTGCGGCGTAACGCTTTCGATGCCGAACCGGTCGCTGTGCCGCATGATATGCGCGGTGTGCCCGGCGGCGATCAGCGCCTTGGAGGGGACGCAGCCATAGTTCAGGCAATCGCCGCCCATCTTATCGCGTTCGATCAGCACCGTATCGGCGCCCATCTGCGACGCGCCCGCAGCGACACTCAGTCCGCCCGAGCCGGCGCCGATGACGCAAATATCCGTTTTTATCGTTGCGGCCATCGCGGAGTCTCCATCACACCATGTTACCAATTAGAGCGGATCGGGGATTGTCGGATCGCTTTCAGCGACACAACAACCGCGTGAATCCGCTCTACTACAAAATAAATCAGATTCACATGTTTCGATGGAACCGGAACGGTTTTACCGAAACATGATCTGATCTAACGATGGGGAGAAGCGTGGTCAGGTCGAAATAAATATTTCGTGAAACGCCTGTTAAGCGAGACTCTTCGAGGCAATCTCATAGACGTCCATGGACAGCCGGTTTCCGGTATCCAGTATCCGCTGCAATTGCGCCTTCATCAAACCTTGCCGCGCGCCGTCAAACCGGCGCCAGGGCCCCAGCGGCGAGACCAACCGGGCCGCCACCTGCGGGTTCAGCGGGTCGAGGCGCAGCACCTGGTCCGCCAGGAAGGCGTAGCCGCGGCCGTCGGCGGCGTGGAAGCGGAGCTGATTGCTGTTGCAGAAGGCGCCGATCAGCGCGCGAACCCGGTTCGGGTTGCGAATCGAGAAGGCATCATGGTCCAGCAGACCGATCACCTCTTCCAGGGTGCCGGGCCGGGTCGACATCGCCTGAATAGATAGCCACTTGTCGGTGACGATCGGGTCGTGCTGCCAGGTGTCGTAAAAATCCGCCAGCGCTTTCGAACGCTCCGTACCATCGAGACCGGCCAGCAGATCCAAGGCTGCGATCTTGTCCGTCATATTGTCCGCGTTCGCATACTGCGCCGCGCAAAGGGCTGTCGTCTCCGGCTCGTCCAGCGCGGTCAGATAGGCGAGCGCCGCGTTGCGCAACCGCCGCCGGCCGGACTCTTCGGCGTCCGGCGAGTAAGGCTGGTTGCCGGCATTGCCATGATACAGCGCCGTCAACGGCTCCCGCAGGGTTCGTGCGATGGCGAGGCGCAGCCCCTCGCGCGCCTGATGGACCGCTTCCACATCGACCTGCTGCATCTGGTTGCCGAGATACTCTTCGCCCGGCAGGGTCAGCATCTGTGCCGTCAGCGCCTTGTCCGTATCGGCACCGGCAATGACGTTCTCGACCGCGGCGATGAACGCGTCCGGTGCCTCCGGTTCTTCGCCGCGCTGGATCGCCTCGACCCGGTCGAGCAGCAGGGCGACGGCGAATTGCTGGCCCGATTCCCAGCGATTGAAGGGGTCGCTGTCATGCGCCATCAGAAAGGCTTGTTGGGTCCGGTCGAGCGGTGGGTCGATGATCACCGGTGCGGAGAACCCGCGCAGCAGTGATGGGGTCGGCGCTTCCGGGACGTTGGTGAACCGGTAGGTTTGCGTCGTCTCGTTGGCCTGCAGCACGCGCGTGGTCGGTGCCTCTTCCGCGCCGTCCAGATGCAACGGCAAATCGTTGCCCGCACTGTCGAGCAGCCCGACGGTCAAGGGAATCACCAGCGCCTGCTTGTGCGGCTCGCCGGGGGTGGCCGGACAGCTTTGCGTGACGGTCATGTCATAGGTTTGCGCCGCGGGATCGTAGTCACCCTGCACCGCGATGCGGGGCGTGCCCGCCTGGTCGTACCAACGGCGGAAACGGCTGAGGTCGGTGCCGCTCGCATCTGCCATGGCGGCGACGAAATCCTCGATCGTTGCGGCCTCGCCGTCATGGCGTTCGATATAGAGGTCCATGCCGTTGCGAAAATGCGCCGGACCGATCAGGGTCTGGATCATGCGGATGACCTCGGCGCCTTTCTCGTAGACGGTCGCCGTATAGAAATTGTTGATCTCGATATAGGATTTCGGCTGCACCGGATGGGCGAGCGGGCCGGAATCTTCGGGGAACTGGCGTGCCCGCAGCATCTGCACATCGCCGATCCGCTTGACCCCGGCAGAGCGCATGTCGGCGGAGAATTCCTGATCGCGGAACACGGTCAGCCCCTCCTTGAGGCTGAGCTGGAACCAGTCGCGGCAGGTCACCCGGTTGCCGGTCCAGTTGTGCAAATACTCGTGCGCGATGATCGCCTCGATATTGGCGTAGTCGGCGTCGGTCGCGGTCTCCGGGTTGGCCAGTACGTATTTGGCGTTGAAGACGTTCAGCCCCTTGTTCTCCATCGCGCCCATATTGAAGTCGCTGGCCGCGACGATCATGAACATGTCGAGATCGTATTCCAGGCCGAACTTCTCTTCGTCCCACCGCATCGACTTCTTCAGCGACTCCATGGCGAAATCGCAGCGGTCCTCGTTGCCGGGCTCGACATAGATGCGCAGGGTGACGTCGCGCCCCGACATCGTCGTGAAATGATCCTCGACATGGGCGAAGTTCCCGGCCACCAACGCGAACAGGTAGGACGGTTTCGGGAAGGGGTCGTGCCACAGGGCGCGGTGCCGTCCGTTCGGCAGATCTTCCTGCTCGACCAGATTGCCGTTCGACAGCAGGACCGGGTTGGCCTCCTTGTCGGCGACGATCTCGGTCCGGTAGACCGAAAGATTGTCCGGCCGGTCGAGGAAATAGGTGATCTTGCGGAAGCCCTCCGCCTCGCACTGCGTGACGTAGCCGTTGCCGGAGCGGTATAGGCCTTCCAGCGCGGTGTTCTCCTGCGGGGCGCAGGTCGTCTCAATCTCGAGCACGAAGTTCGCCGGCGGGGCATCGATGGCGAGCCTCTCGGCGCTGACCGTGTAGTCACCAGGCTCCAGCCCCTGTCCGTCGAGGCGGACGGACAGCAATTCGATATCCTGACCGTCGAGGATCAGCGGCGGCGCCCCGTCGACGCCGTCGCGCCGTTCGATCACGAGCCGCGTGCTGACGACGGTGCGCGCCGGGTCCAGGTCGAAACGCAGATCGACCGCCTCGATACGATAGTCGGCCGGCCGGTAATCCTTGAGGTTTATCGGGCTCGGCGCTTGCGGCATCAGTCGGTGAGTTCGAACACCGAGTCGACGGTCGCTTCGCCCTCGCAGCGGACCCGGCCCTCATCCTGCATCTGAATCAGGTGCGCCAGCACCGATCGGGCGGCGGCCTTGTGCAGCCGCGGCGCGGCATTGATGTAGATGATCGGAACCATGTCCTTGATTTCGGTCTGCCCGTCGCGGATGCACTGCCGGATCTGTTCCTCGCGCCGCGTCCGGTGATCGATGAAGGACTGGACGAAAGGCTTCGGTTCCTTGATGGGCGGGCCGTGCGTCGGCCAGAAGATCGCGTCCTCGCGGTCGCGCACCTTGCGCAGCGAGTGCATGTAATGCGCCATGTCGCCATCCGGCGGCGAGATCACGGAGGTCGACCAGCCCATCACATGGTCGCCGGAGAACAGGGCGTTCTCCTCTTTCAAATGAAAGCAAAGATGGTTCGAAGTGTGGCCCGGCGTGTGCACCGCCTCCAGGGTCCAGCCTCGGCCTTCGATCACGTCGCCATCCTGTACGACATGGTCGGGCCGGAAATCCCAGTCGCCGCCCTCTTCGACCTTCGGCGCCTTCTGGTTGCCATGATGCGGGCCGTAACCGTAGGTCGGTGCTGCGGTCTTTTCCTTCATCGGCGCCGCGGCCGGGGAATGGTCGCGGTGCGTGTGGGTGATGATCTGATGGGTGATCGTCTCGCCGTCGAGGACGTTCAGCAGCGCCGCGATATGCTCGTCGTCGAGCGGCCCCGGATCGACAACGGCGACGTTACCGCTGCCGACGATGTAGGTGCCGGTGCCCATATAAGTGAACGGGCCCGGATTGTGCGCAATGATCCGCCGGATCAACGGGGTGACCTGCTGCACCTTGCCGTATTCGAACTCGATGTCTTTGACGAAGGGGACGGGCATCGGCATATGGGGAAACCTCAGTAAACTCAGACGGCAGCGAACATGGGCGGCGGTCGGGGCCACGTCAACCCCGGGGGGTATTTTGCGCTGGCCTTCATCCCAGTTGTTGCGGTCCTTTCGCGCGGGTAGATTGCGCGCCAATACGCGCCACTTTCGATTAACGAAGGAACCGTCCCATGTTCACCACCCGCCCGGAACTTCTCGGCACGTTCGGCGTCGTCTCGTCGACCCATTGGCTCGCATCGGCTGCCGGCATGGCGATGCTGGAAGCGGGCGGTAATGCCTTCGATGCGGCGGTCGCGGCGGGCATGACCTTGCAAATCGCCGAACCGCATCTGAACGGCGCGGGCGGCGACATGCCGGCACTGATCCACCGTGCGGATACCGGCGAAAGCCAGGTGATCTGCGGTCAGGGCACTGCGCCGGGCGGTGCGACGATCGCGCATTACAAAGGGCTGGGGCTCGATCTGGTGCCAGGGACCGGCCTGCTGGCGACGGTGGTGCCGGGGGCGTTCGACGCCTGGATGCTGATGCTGCGCGACCATGGCACGATGAGCCTCGAAGAGGTTTTCGCGCCGGCGATCGGCTATGCGCTGAACGGCGCCCCGATGGTCGGCCGGGTCGGCGAGACGATCTCCACCGTGCGCGAGATGTTCGAGACGGAGTGGCCGACCTCGGCCGCCGTCTACCTGCCGAATGGCCAGATCCCGAAGGCGGGCAGCCTGCTGGGCAATCCCAAGCTGGCGGAGACCTGGCAGCGCCTGATCGCGGAAGGCAAGGCTGCGGGCGGCGACCGGGTGGCGCAGATCGATGCCGCGCGCGACGCCTTTTATGAGGGCTTCGTCGCCGAGGTGATCGACAAATTCTGCCGCGAGAACGCGATGATGGATGTGACCGGCGAGCGGCATTACGGCGTGCTCTCCGGATCGGACATGGCCGCCTGGCGGGCCAGCTACGACGCGCCGTTGACCTATCAGTATGGCGACTACACGGCGATGAAGACCGGGCCGTGGGGGCAGGGGCCGGCGCAGCTGCAGACCCTGGCGCTGCTGCGCGACTATGGCATTTCGGCGATGGACCCGGTCGGGCCGGACTTCGTCCATGTCGTCGTCGAGGCGACCAAGCTGGCCTTCGCTGACCGCGAAGCGTTCTACGGCGATCCGAATTTCGTCGAGGTGCCGATGGACACCCTGCTGGGTGACGAATACAACGCGGCGCGGCGCGACCTTATCGATATGAGCAGCGCGTCGATGGAGTTCCGGCCAGGCGCGATCGACGGCTATGGCGGCGTGGTGGACTACGCCGCGCATGTCGCGGCCGGGCAGATGACGCTCGGTGCTGGAATCGGCGAACCCACCGTCAGCAAGCAGGGTGCGGTGTCCGGCGATACCTGCCATGTCGACGTTATCGACAAGGACGGCAACATGGTGGCCTGCATGCCGAGCGGCGGCTGGTTGCAGAGCTCCCCGGTGATCCCGGAGATCGGCTTTTGCCTGAACAGCCGGGCGCAGATGTTCTGGCTCGAGGAAGGCCGTCCCGCCAGCCTGGAGCCGGGCAAACGGCCGCGCACCACCTTGTCGCCGTCGATGACCTTGAAGGACGGCAAGCCCTACATGGCGTTCGGCACGCCGGGCGGCGACCAGCAGGATCAATGGCAGACCAACTTCTTCCTGCGGCATGTGCATTTCGGCATGAATCTGCAGGAATCGATCGACGCGCCCTCCTGGCACAGCGAGCATTTCCCGGGCTCCTTCTACCCGCGGGTCGCAGCGCCGGGGAAACTGGTGGTCGAGGGCCGTTTCCCGCAGGCCACCGTCGACGAGCTGCGCCGCCGCGGCCACGACGTGGTTGTCGGCGAGGATTGGTCCGAAGGCCGCATGTGCGCCGCCGCGCAGGAAGACGGCGTGCTTAAAGCGGGCGCCAACCCGCGCGGCATGCAGGGCTACGCGGTTGGGCGGTAGCATCGCCCATGAACGCCGCGCTTACGCCTTGACATGGAACAAGAAACCGGGCGTAAAACTGCCTTAGGTACAACAAGCCCGCGCGCGGGAACGCGCGGTGCGGTGATAGGGAGGAAATCCATGCTACGGAAAGCACTCGGTGCTGGGCTCGTCGCGGCCACGATGCTGGCGGGCGCGACAGCGCAGGCGGCGGAGGTCAAGATCGGCTTCGTCACCACTCTGACAACGCCGGCCGGAGTCATCGGCCGCGACATGAAGGATGCCTTCGATCTCGGGCTGGAGCATATCGGCCACAAGATGGGCAATCTCGACGTCAAGGTCCTCTACGAGGATGACGGCTTCAAGCCGGAGATCGGCAAACAGAAGACCGACAAGCTGGTGAAGCAGGACGATGTCGATTTCGTCGCCGGCTTCATCTGGTCGCATGTGCTGCTGGCCTCGCGCAACTCCGCGCTGAAGGCCGGCAAGTTCCTGATCAGCTCGAACGCCGGGCCGTCGCAGCTGGCCGGCAAGGGCTGCCACCAGAACTTTTTCTCGACCTCCTGGCAGAACGACCAGACGCCGATGGCGCTGGGCGAGGTGCTGAACCAGAAAGGCGTGAAGTCGATCTACATCATGGCGCCGAACTACGCCGCCGGTAAGAACATGGTCTCGGGTGTCGAGCGCACCTTCAAAGGCAAGGTGCTCGGCAAGGATATGACCAAGTGGGGCAAGGACGCGCAGCTCGACTTCTCGGCCGAACTCGCCAAGGCGAAATCCTCCGGCGCCGAAGCGCTGTTCATCTTCTATCCGGGCAAGGCCGGCGGCGCTTTCATCAAGCAGTACATGCAGGCGGGTCTCGCCGACAAGCTGGCGCTCTATTCCGTCTTCACGGTCGATTCGATCAGCCTGCCGAAATTCCAGAAGGCCAAGATGAACGGTGTGCTGGGCTCGCTGATGACGCAGTTCTGGGCGCCCGATCTGGATACGCCGCAGAACAAGAAGTTCGTCTCCGGTTT
>CAJWOT010000185.1 GCA_913044215.1 uncultured Rhodospirillaceae bacterium
TTTCGAGACGCTCGACGAGATGTTTCCCGGCAGCAAGTTCATCTACACCACGCGTGAACCGGCGGCGTGGCACGAGTCCTGCCGCCGCCACTATCTAAAACGCGAAAACGAAACCAGCCCCTTCGTCCGCGAACTGCGGCAAAATGTGTTCGGCGCCGAAACTTACGATCCTGGTGTGTTCGCAGCGGCCTATGAACGGCATGATAGTAACGTCCGGCAGTATTTTGCCGCGCGCGCCGCCGATTTGCTCTGCGAACAGTGCGACGCCGGTACCGGACTTTGCCGTCGAATAGATTAATTTTTTCGGTGCCGTCACGATCCTGCCCCGGGCAGCAGACCCATCGCCTGCCACACCGGTACGCTCAGCGCCAAGCCGATCAGCGTGACCACAAAATAGGCAATCGCCACCCGCGCGCCCTGTAGATGGCTGAACAATTCTCCATCGGGTCCATGATACAGCGCTAAATAGATGGTGCTTTGGTAGGATAAGAAAAACCCGTTGCAGGCGATCACCGCCACCAGGCCGACACGAACGGATCGATGCCTATGCTTACCGCGACCGGCGCCAAAGCGATGGTGATCAGCGGAGCGGATGCCTGCCACCGCACGATCACGCTCACCACAAAACACAGCACCGCCAGCGCCAATACGAACAGCAGCGGCGACGCGCCAACCCCGCCCACCGCGTCCGCAACACCGGCGGCAAACCAGCGATCGAGCCGGGTCTCTGAGAAGATGATCGCGATGTTGACGAAAATCCCGAACAGCAGGGCGAAGCTCCAATTTGCGCTCTGCAGCGTATTCGCCGCGACAACGCCGCCGGCACTCAATGCCCCCATCGCCAGGACCGCAACCCAACAGGGATGAATTCCGTGCATCGGCTGGGTCATGAATCCCATCAGCATCAACTCGCCGACGGAGAGAGATCTTCTCCTTGCGCGATGGCGGCCCCAAGAGTGCGAGCTGCAAGGCCAGTGCATTCGAACCGGCGCCCTCCGACACAGGTTCGCGGGCGCAGTACAAAAGCAAGATGGCGATCACCAAACCAACGAACATGACGATGCTGACCGGCGCGCCGTAATAGGCCCATAGTGCCCAACCCAGCGTCACCCCGCCCGCACTGCCCTGCAAAATCGCAAACACAAGCACCCCGGTGGTAGAACTGGTCGGGGAGACGGTGGCAAGCTACCCGAACCCCATCAATGCCGCCATCTACAGGCCCGCGGCGCCGCGCGACTTCGGCGCATATCCCAGCGCTTCGATCAGTTCCCGGAGCATCGGCGCAACGATGATGATCCGGCCTGTTGCGTTCGGTACCGCCGGCCAGATCAGCACGTCGTCCAATGCGAGCGAGATCACCTGACCGGCATAGCCGCCCTTCAGACGGCCGATCACCAGCACGCAGACGAGCAGCAGCTAGCTTTGCGACGCATAGCCGGAGAGGACGACTTTCAGTGAGGCGACGCCGATCAACGCATAGGCGACCGCCATCAACAACGCCAAAACGCCTTACGGGATCGTCTGTGCCGCCATCGCCGGCACCGCAGCCAGCGCCGCCAACCCGCAACGGATATTCCTTCCGGCGGCGCGATGACATAGCTTCCGGCAATGACGAAAAGCGCAAATGCCAGCGGTCCCCAGTCGAAAAGGAAACGGTATCATGGGGTCTTCTCCCGCAGCGTTATCGCGACCGCTTCAGGCGCAACCGATCCTTCAAGATGCACGTTGGTCATATCCGCGTCTGGCGACACCACCGAGGCGAGCCTGCGGCCGAGGCTGGCCGCGATGCCAAGCCCGACACTGGGCTCCTGACGGACCAATTCGAGGAATTCCTTCCGCCCAAGGCGCAGGACCTCACAATCCGTTTCCGCCCGCAATGTGGCATTGCGTGGGCTGGTCATCAGCAGCGACTGCTTTCCGAAAGCCTCGCCCCGCCCCAGCGAATGCAGCTTGGTATCTAGACCGTCCGCATTCGCGACCAGGCGCGCCAACCGCCTACTGACAATGATTTAAAACGCGTCGCTCGGGTCGCCTTGCCGTAAAATAACGGTGTCGGCGGGAAACGATTGTGGCTCAAGACCGGTGGCCAGCTTGGCCAGGATTACCCCGTCCAATTCCGCAAAGAGCGAGATCTAGCTTAGTAGCGCGGCGTAATCCTCATGGGCGTCGGTCGCCGGTGCGGTATCGATCATCATGCCGCCTACATAGCACACCGCCCCGTACCTTTGGCGTTCCACCGTGGGCTATTCCGTCCGCCAAGCACAGGGCATAATGCTCTCAAACGACATACGTGTGCACTACGGAGCGAGATATGACCTACGATATCCTTATCAAGAATGGCACCATCGTGGACGGTACTGGCGCCCAGGCGATCCAAGGCAATGTCGCGATTTCCGGCGATAAGATCGCTGCGGTAGGCGACGTTACGGGCGACGCCCGTCAGACCTTCGATGCGGAAGGACGTCTGGTCACGCCCGGCTTCGTGGATATCCACACGCATCTCGACGCCCAGATAACCTGGGACCCGATCGCATCGTCCTCATGCTGGCATGGTGTGACCTCTGTTGTGATGGGCAATTGCGGCGTCACGTTTGCACCGTGCAAACCGGATGACCGAATTTATCTTGCCCGCCTTATGGAATCGGTCGAGGACGTGCCCGCGAAAAGCATCGACAGCGGCATGCCGTGGACGTGGGAGACATATGGTGAGTACCTGCAAGCGCTCGACAAGCTGCCCAAGGGTGTCAATGTAGGCGGCCTTGTCGGCCATTGTGCCGTCCGCCTCTACGCCATGGGCGAGGAAGCACTGGAGAATAAACCGGCGAGCGAAGACCAAATCGCCGCGATGCACGATACCGTCGCCGAAGGGATCGCCGGCGGCGCGCTCGGTTTCTCTACGTCGCGCACACCTTTGCACCTGACGCCGGACGGCGAAAAGGTCCCCGGAACCTACGCAACACCGGAAGAGTTGAAGGGTATCTGCGCCGCTCTGAAAGAACAAAACCGCGGGTTGGTCGAAGCCGCGTCTGGTGGCCTCACCGGTGCGAATGAAGATGACATGCGCGAGAATCTGCGCCGCGAAATGGTCTGGATGAACGAGATCAGCCGCGAGACGGGCCGGACCGTCCTGTTCAATCTGGCACAAAACCGCGAGGTCCCCAAAGGGTACCAATATGCGCTCGACGCGCTGACCAAAAGCGTGCAGGCCGGTGCAAAAATCAAAGCACAGTCGACGACCCGCGGCATCGGTGTCCTGTTCGGGTTCCAAAACCGAACGCCATTCGACCGCGCGCCAGCGTGGCGAGCGCTGCGCGGTATGCCGCTGTCCGAGAAACTCGCCAAACTAAACGATGCGGATTACCGCGCCGAGATGGTGCGCCAGTCACTCGAAAACATGCCGCCGCTGGAATGGGCAGACCTGTTCGTGCTGTCGCATGACAATCCACGCTATGATCACGCACCATCGGACAGTCTGGCAGCGCACGCGGCCCGGTTAGACACGAGCCCGCCGGACGCCTTCATCGAATTGTCGCTCCTCGATAACGGGCTGACCCTGTTCAACTACCCCTTCCTGAATCAGGAGATGGCCGCCGTCGAGCGGATGCTGGACGACCCCAACGTGGTGCTCGGCCTGGGCGATTCCGGCGCCCACTGCGGCATGATCATGGATGCCAGCCTACCGACGAATTTCCTGACTTATTGGGTACGCGAGAAAGGAAAATTCTCGATCGAAACGGCAATCCACATGCTGACCGGCGAACCGGCCGCGCTGTACGACATCGCCGGGCGCGGCACGCTAACGCCGGGTGCCCAGGCGGATGTCAACATCATCGATTTCGAGGGGCTACGCCTGTACGGTCCGAAGTTCGTGCACGACTTCCCCGCCGGTGCCGGCCGCTACATTCAAAAAGCCGATGGCTACAACCACATGTTCGTCAACGGTCAGCACTTCATGGCCAATGGGGAGCATACCGGCGCGCTGGCCGGCGGCGTACTACGCAGCGCATAGCAGAAGGAGGTTCCGATGGCGACGTTGGACATTCATCCGATCGCGGGCGCGCTTGGTGCCGAAATCCACGGCATCGACCTGTCACAGGCGCTAGACGAGAAGACGTTCAGCACGATCCAGAAGGCCTTGCATGATCACCTCGTCATTTTTTTCCGGGACCAAACCATAACGCCCGACCAGCACCTCGCCTTCGCCCGCCGTTTCGGTGACGTCGAGACCCATCGCTACGCCAAGGGCCTGGACAGCCACCCGGAAGTCCTGCCCGTGATCAAGGAAGCGGATGACCGGGCCGCAAATTTCGGCGGCATCTGGCACAGCGATGTGGCGTTTCACGCCGAACCGCCGATGGGACAGATCCTCTACGCGCTGGAGGTACCTGACTCCGGCGGCGATACGATCTTCGTCAATATGTACCAGGCCTACGAGACATTGTCGGACGGCATGAAGCGGATGCTCGTCGGGGTCAATGGCGTCTTCACCGGCGAGCGTTCCTACGGACCGTCGGACAGCGAAGTCACCAAGCGGCAGGCGCTGTTCAGCAAATCGATGGACGTCAAGCTGATGAACAACGCCGATGACGAGACAGTTCATCCGCTGATCCGAACCCATCCGGACACCGGCCGGAAATCGCTGTTCATCAGCGGCATCGCCATCCGCCGGCTGGAAGGGATGACGGTCGAGGAAAGCCGTCCCATTCTTCGGTTTCTTAAGAAGCATGCGACCCGGCCGGAGAACACATGTCAGTTCCGTTGGAGCAAGGGCTCCATCGCCTTTTGGGACAACCGCTGCACGCAGCACTACGCACTGAACGACTATCACGGCCATCGCCGCGTCATGCACCGGGTGACCATTGCCGGAGATCGGCCCGCCTGAGCCGGCTACGCCACTTTCTCCTGCTTGATCTTGACCAGAAGCATCAGCGGGATCGCGGCGAACGACACCAGCGCGTAGAGCGCGAAAGAGTTCGAATAGCCGACCATCAGCGCCTGGCGGCTGACCTCGGAGCCGAGCGCTACCAGCCCCTCTGCCGTATCGAACGACCATCGCCCCATCACCTGCTGAAATCGTAAAACATCGGCAAAGGCGGTGATATGTTCAGACAATTCGGAATAGCTGATCTTGCCGGTACGCGAAACGGTCAAAACGCTGACAGAAATAAAGATACTGCTGCCGAAGTTGCGAAGCAGATGGAAGATGGACGAGGCGTCCGGCAGTAACGTCGCAGGTAGTGTGGCAAACGCAACAATTGATAGTGGCACCCACATGATAGCAGAGCCTATCCCTTGAAGGATGACATTCCAGGCAACTGTCCACGGATCAACTTCTAGCGTGAATAGTGCCATGTTCCAGCCCGATAATCCGATCGCCAAAAAGCCAAGGATGATGCCTATCCGCGGATCTATTTTTGTAATTATCGCTACGACAAAAAAGCCAAGTGCCATGCCAAAACCACGGGCGGCGAGCAGGAACCCAATCATCGAATCTGGGTAACCCATTAAATTTTGTAGCATCGTCGGGATCATGACAGTTGGTGTGATGTTCAACATGCCGTACACAAAAACCACAAACACCCCGACACTGAAGTTGCGATCCCTAAACAGCTTTGGATTTATGAAGGGATTGTCCGTCGTCATCGAGTGAACAAGGAAAATCCAAAGTGATACGGCAATCAACGCCAGATATGACCAGATCTCATATGATTCTAACCAGTCCGCCCGCTCACCGCGATCCATCATCAATTGCCCGCAAGTGATGGCAATCGAGAACAAAAGAAACCCAGACCAATCAAGCCGTATCGCAGACCGCCTTCCGGTATCATGAACCCAAAGCCAGGCCGCCAACAACGTGGCGGCGCACATAGGCAGGATAAGGATAAATACGAAACGCCAATTATAAACCTCTGCTAAGTAACCGCCGAGCGCCGGCGCAATAGCCGGACCTATTACGACTGCGATACCAAAGATGCCTTGCGCGAAGGCTCGCCGCTCTGGTGGGTAGACCGCTACGATGATGGCCTGGGACAGTGGCACCAACGGTGCGCCAAACGCTCCTTGCCCAATACGGTAGATAAGCAACGGCACTAACGCATCAGCCGTCGCGCACAATAGTGAGCTGATGGAAAAACCAATGATCGACCAGATAATAACGTTGCGGTGGCCCCAGCGGGCGACCATCCAGCCGGAAGCGGGCGTCACCACGGCAGTGGCGATAACGTTCAAAGTTACTACCCAAGAGACCTGTTCCGGTGTCGCTGACAGGGCACCCTGAAGCTGCGGCAGGACAACGTTCACGATGGTTTGTGTGACGGCATACAACATGGTGCACATCGATACCGCCAGCAGGATGAGCCCACGCTGAATGGGATGCGTCGCCGTCATGCGTTTCTATTCGTTATTGGATCTATGCAGCTGTTATAGCACTCCCGCAACTACCCTCCGCCACATGTAGAACCCAATAATGCTGAACGTGAGAAACCTGTACCATATCAGCAGATGCTCCACGTCTGACCGATGGCCGCAGCTTGAGATGACCAAATTGCCATATTGCTAACAAACAATAAGATTATGCACCAGCCTAACGGCATCCTTGGATTAATAATAACATGCTAATATTATTAATATTTTTAAGTTTTCAGAAAAATATTAGCCGACAAGACAGACACAATCGATGATCTCTACCAAATAGAATGCAAAGGTTAAATTCGTTCTATCAATTCACGGAACGACCTTTAATATTTTCCGCAAGACCATATAAACCAGACTATCCTTTGATCTCCATTTGCATTCTCGGTCCGGTTAGACCCATGCTTGCAGAGCCAGCAAAAACAGAGAGTGGAAAACATTGTGAGTGCTGAGAAAATCAAATTGCTAGACCGCACCGGTCAGTCGCTGGAACAAGAACAGGATCTCTGGCCGGCCCTCGTTATCACCAAGGAGGAGATCGACGAGGAGATCAAGCGGCTCGCCGATTTGCCGCTACCGGCGAACGGCCGCCGTCAAAGTCTCTTCGTGCACCCGCGCGCCACGGCGCCAGGGCTCGGTCTGGCACCAGGGATCACCTTATCGCTCAACGTCCTGAAACCCGGCGAGCGCACCGCCCCGTTCCGCCACAACGCAACGGAAGTGAATTTCTGCATTCAGGGTGCGGGACACACGCAAGTCGCAGGCAAGACCATCCATTTCAGCCAGTACGATGTCTGGAACCATCCGTCTTACACCGCCTACGAACATGTCAACGAAACCGACCAACTGCAAGTCCGGCTGACCTACTCCAACGCGGCTTTTCTGGAGAAGCTGAACGTCTACGCCGTCGACGAAAACCCACCAGCGGGGATTAGCGATTTAGACTTTGGCGAGGAAAAAGGCCGCCACGACCCGCGCATGCAAAGCCCGTACGGGACCTTTCAACTCAGCGATGATGGCGCCTGGCTCATGCCCTACGAAACCCTGATCAACCCGGAGGCCGTGGAGTCGAAGGCCCTGCATTGGCCGTGGGAGCAGGTGAAGGAAAAGATCGACCGACTGGAGTCCCTTGGCAAAGACTATGTCGGACGGCGGCTCTACATGATGTACAACCCTATGACCGGCCGCACCAACGGCTGCACGCCGAGTTTCTTTGCCACGATGACCATGCGTCCGCCGAAGATCGTCGACCGGCCGCACCGCCATACCTCCGCCGCCATCAACTACTATTTCCACGGCAGCGGCCGCAGCACTGTCGAAGGCGAGGTCACCGAATGGAAAGCCGGCGATCTGATGCTCTCTGCCCCCGGTTGGGCGGTACACAACCACGCCTCCTACGACGAAGTGGTCTATGAGCTGACAGTGCAGGACCAACCGCTGCACCTGGCGACCGAAAGTCTGCTGTGGCAGGAAGACCTGAAGCTCGCCCCCTCGCTGCTCGGCGCCAATGTCGGCTTCGGTACGAACCGCGATAGCGACGTGGCGGCGGAGTAACCTCTAACCCAACTTGTCCGCACCGTCGCCGATGCCGTTGAGATAAATTTCCCATACCTGCAGATTGTCGATGCAGGCCTGCACCACGGCGTCCTCCATATGCATGTCGGCGGCGCGTTCGGCCACCGTCTTCCAGCCCATGTCGGAATGCAGGATATCCGCTTCCTCGTGTTTTGAGAAAAAGATCAAGTCCTCGTCGGTGAGGCCGAACATCTTCTGCCAGCGCAGCCGTTCCATGCCGAACCAGCCATGTTCGCGCAGGCCCACCGGTCCATAACCGGGAATGTTGGCGCGCTCGGCGCAGGTGTTGCCGATCAGTCCCAAAAGCCAATGCCGGTTGCCCATCAGCCCGTCCCAGGCATACCAGCAGACCTTGGTGGTCGAAAGCGGGTCGGCGCCGATGATGTCGTCGCTGTCCATGCCGATCCGTTCGCCCAGCTCCTGCAGCACCTGCCAATGCGCCTTGCCCTCGAAAAACTGGTCGTCGGCGATGATCTCCTCCGCGCAGGCGCCGATGATGTCGAGCCGCAGATCCCAGTCAGGCGTATTGGTTGCCACCTTCAGCTTCAGCACAGAGTTGCGCTGCCGCGTGTTGAGCCGGTGCTGCCGGACGAACATCCGCGCGCGCGCCTCCGTAAAGGGTTCATGGAAGTACCGGACCCGATGGCAGAAATCGTCAACCGCTTCGTCGAGCCGTGCGATAACGTCGGATGTAGATTTGGACATGGCTGGACCTTTTCGAACTCAAAGCCGTATGGATGCCGCCGAAGGGTAGTAGATCGCCCGCTGTCTCGCCTAGAGCCGTGCGGCGGATTCATTGACGACGATACACGGGCCACAGAATCACTGCGGCTACCAACGCAAAGGGGCCCTGCACGATGTGCAGGGCCCCGGTCTGCGAACCTTTCAGATCATGCGACCCAAAAGGTAATTTCTTCGCGTCAGCCTACTTGCCGTAGGTGCGAGTTGTCGGATGCTTTTTACGCGCATCTGCTGCGGT
>CAJWOT010000186.1 GCA_913044215.1 uncultured Rhodospirillaceae bacterium
CGAACTCTTCCATCGTCGGTCTCAGTCCCGTGTTCGCTTTGGGAGTCGGCTTGGACGTGGCGCAGGTTTCGGCCTTCATGATGATCTTCATGTTTGGCAGCCTGGCACTGCAAATTCCAATTGGGCGCCTGTCGGACATGTTCGACCGCCGGCTGGTGCTCGCCTCGGTCGCCAGTGCGGCTGGCGTGATGAGCGTCTTGATCGGGATGACCGGCAGTGATGCGGGCATATGGTCGCTTTACGCGTTCGCCTTCGCAATCGGAGGCCTCAGCGCGGTCACCTATCCGATTGCGATGGCGCATGCGAGCGATCACAGCACGCCGCAGCAAATGGTCGCGATCATGGCGGGATTACTGCTCGCCTTCGGTATCGGTGCCAGCGTCAGCCCTTTCCTGGCGTCTCTTGCGATGAAGGAATTCGGTCCGGGAGGATTGTACTTCTATGCGGCTGCCGTCTATGCGGCCATGGCCTCGTTCACGCTCTATCGCATGTCGAGGCGCGCGCCCGTCCCGGAAGAAGCGCAATCGGCCTTTGTCGCCCAGCCGCAGACGTCGCAGTCCAGCCCGGTCGTGACAGCGCTTGACCCGCGCGTGGCCGACAATGACTGAATTAAATGGTCCCGGTATCCAATTCGGTCGGTGCGACCCACCACCCGTCCTGCGCGACAGCGGGCGCGGCCGCTTCCGCCGCGGCGAGATCGTCGAAGATGCCGAAGCAGGTGGCGCCGCTGCCCGTCATGCGCGCGAGATGGCAACCCGGCGCTGCTTCGAGGGCTGCCAGCACGTTGCGAATGACCGGACAGAGCCGGATTGCGGCATCGGTCAAATCGTTACCGCGGTCGGCCAGCAAGGCAGCAAGCGCGGCGGCGTTTTTCGGTGATTCATCAAATCGGTCTGGCGGGTTGAAGCCGCCGCGGCGCGCCTGAAACACGGAAGCGGTGACGAGGGCGACACCGGGATTGACGAGCAAGATGCCCGACTTCGGTAGGGCCGGCGCGTCATCCAGTGTTTCCCCGATGCCGCCGACATAGGTGGTTTGCGCTTTAAGGCAGGCGGGAAGATCGGAACCGAGCGACAGGCCCATTTCATAGAGGTCGACTGCGCCATCCGGAATGCCCCACAAAGCCGCCATCGCTTTCATCGCCGCCGCGGCATCGGTCGAACCGCCACCGATTCCCGCCGCGACCGGCAGGTTTTTGGTAATCGTCACATGCGCGCGCGCCTGGGCACCGGCATTATCCGCGAGGAGCTGGGCTGCTTGATAGACAAGGTTTTTGTAGGGCGGTGGCATGCCTTCTGCGAAAGGGCCGTCCGAAACGATGTCCAGCGGTTCGCCGGCACGGATTGTCAACTCATCGCCCAGCGTGGTGAACCCGACCAGACTATCAACCAGATGATAGCCGTCCGCCTGGCGGCCGGTGATGTGAAAATAAAGATTGATCTTGGCGGGTGCGCGGACCGTCGCGACCCCCGATGGAGAGGCATTCATCCGCCGGACCCGTCCGCTTTGTCTTTCTTGAGCCCGTGCTCCAGCTTCGCTTCGATATCGGGGATCAGGTCTTCGTCGGGGTCCAGACCGAGTGCGCGACGCCACTGGAAGCGGGCCTCCAATCTCCGCCCGACCCGCCAATACGCATCGCCGAGGTGATCGTTGATCACAGGATCGCTCGGCCGCAGCCGGATGGCGCGCTCAAGATGTTTCACCGATTCCGCGTAATCGCCGAGCCGGTACAGCACCCAGCCGAGACTGTCGACAATATAGCCGTCATCCTGCCGCTGCTCGACCGCACGCTCGATCATCTTCTTCGCGCGCTCGATATTGATGCCTTTCTCGACCCAGGAATAGCCCAGATAATTCAGCACATAGGGCTGCTCGGGCCGCAGTTCGAGCGCTTTAAGGAAATCCTTTTCGGCCCGATCCCAGGTTTTCGAGCGCTCCAGCGCGATGCCGCGATTGTAATAAAATAGCCAATGCCCCGGCGAGATTTCGCCCAGCCGCTCGCCGGCCGCGTCGTAGGCATCGACTGCTTCCTTATAGCGCTCCTTGCTGCGCAGGATACCGCCAAGCTTGATGAGCGCATCCGTTCGTTCGGGTCGCTCTTCGGCCATGCCGAGCAACATCTCGACGGCTGAATCGACGTTTTCCAGATCGGTCAAATTGTCGGCGATGCGAAGCCGGGCGGACCAGCTGTAGGGAGAGCTGGCATCGACCGTCCCGTAAATTTCGTTCGCCTCCGCGTAGCGCCGCTGGTTGTCGAACAAATCGCCAAGCAGCAATCTTGCGAGCTCGAACTTCGGTCGCAGGTGCAGCGCGATCCGCGAATAGATCAGCGCCATGTCGGTGGAGCGGTCACGCGGCAAGGCCGACGCGATGTTGAAGAGGCTTTCGGCGATGCCCGCCTTCGCGCTGTCGATGAGCGGTTGCGCCGTTTCGCCCGCTTCGAGGCGCGCCAGCGCATCGCCGATGGCGATATTTGCAGGGTGGTCCGCGAGAAAATCCTGATAGAGCTTGCGCGCTTCTTCCTTTCGCTCGGTTCGTTCCAACAACGAGCCCGCGGCACGGACGACCCGAACGGGCGCCTTGTGCAGCTGATCGGTAACCGCGCGATAGCTTTTCTCCGCCGCTTCCTGCCTTAAGCCGAGATCGTTGATCAGGCCGGTGTGCAGGTCGCGCATGGCCGAGAAGCCACTCTTCTTGTTAAGCTCCGCCAAAGCTTTCAGGGCGGCGTCGTAATCTCCGACACCGGCGCTCGACCAGGCAGACGCAAGGGGGGCGGCATAGGCGCTGAGTCCTCGCCGGGGCAGGGCGTCGAACTGTTTGCGTGCGGATTCGAAATCGCTATTGCGCGCGGCCTCGATCCCGAGCAGCAGCGACGCCGTCGACATCTTGCCGCCGCTTTCTTCAATGCGCTTTGCCAGGGGAACGGCGACCTCGAAATTTCCGGCGGCGAGCGTCAACAGGAAGGTCCGCCGCAGTAGCTTCTGATCGCCCGGGTTTTCTTCGAGAACGCGAAGCATGAAGGCGGACGCCTTGGCGCTGTCCTTAAGGGCCTGCGCATGTCTGCCGGCCAGGTAGCTCCCGAACTCCGATGTGGCATTCGTCTGTCCGCTAACGGCCAGAACGGCGGTCAAAATCGTTCCAAAAAGGATCTTTCGATGGAATTTTGCACGTAAAATCATTCGGTTCTCCGAAAAGCCGCCTATTTTAGCCGAATTCGGGTGGAATCGACAGACGTTACTGTGACTCGGCGCTCTATAAGATTGTACCGGTCACGGTCGAATCCAAGCCCAGGGCCTGGCCGTGACCGGTGCGCGGGCTGATTGCCTACATATTGGGATAATTCGGGCCGCCGCCGCCTTCCGGGGTTACCCAGACAATGTTCTGGGTTGGATCCTTGATGTCGCATGTCTTGCAGTGAACGCAGTTCTGCGCGTTGATCTGCAATCTCGGATTGCTGCCATCGTCGTCTCGCATGATCTCGTAGACGCCGGCCGGGCAATAGCGCTGTTCAGGCGCATCATAGAGCGCGAGGTTTGTGTCAATTGGTACCGATGCATCCTTGAGGGTCAGATGGGCCGGCTGATCTTCCTCATGGTTGGTTGCTGAAAAGGAAACGTTGGTCAGCCGATCGAAGGTCAGGACGCCGTCCGGCTTGGGGTAGTCAATCGGTTGCGCCTCGCTGGCCTTGGCGAGAACGGCATGGTCAGAATGGCCGTGCTTCAGCGTCCATGGCGCGCGGCCGCCGAGAAGCTTTTGATCGAATCCGTTGTACAGCGTGCCGCCGATCAGGCCCCATTTGAAAGCCGGCCGGAAGTTGCGGGCCTTGTAAAGTTCCTCGTATACCCAGGAGTCGCGGAAGGCGTCAGCGTAGCCCGTCAACTCATCGCCACCTTCGGCGCCGCCCGTAAGGGCATCGAACGCGGCATCCGCGGCCAGCATCCCGGACTTCATCGCCGTGTGGGATCCTTTGATCTTCGGCGTGTTCAATGTTCCAGCCTCGCAGCCGATCAACACACCGCCGGGGAAAGTGAGTTTCGGCAGGGATTGGATCCCGCCTTCGTTCAGCGCGCGTGCGCCATAGGCAACTCGCCGGCCACCCTCGAACGTATCGCGGATTTTCGGATGCGTCTTGAAGCGTTGGAACTCTTCATAGGGCGACAGATGCGGATTCTTGTAGTCGAGCCCGACGACGAACCCGACAGCGACCTGATTGTTCTCTAGGTGATAGAGAAAGGAGCCGCCATAGGTGTTGTTGTTCATCGGCCAGCCGGCGGTGTGCAGGATCAAGCCCTGCTGATGTTTTTCCGGCTCGACCTCCCACAGCTCCTTGATGCCGATGCCATAGGTCTGGTCTTCGCAATCGGCGCGCAGGTTGAATTGCGCCATCAGCTGTTTGCCCAAGCTGCCGCGGCAACCCTCGGCAAAGAAGGTGTATTTGGCGTGCAACTCCATGCCGGGCTGATAGTTGGGCCCTTGCTCGCCCTCTTTCGTGATGCCCATGTCGCCCGTGGCGACGCCTTTTACCGCGCCGTCTTCGGTGTACAGCACTTCGGCCGCGGCGAATCCGGGATAGATCTCCACCCCCAAAGCTTCCGCCTGCTCGCCAAGCCAGCGACAAAGATTGCCGAGGCTGATGATGTAATTGCCGTGATTGTGCAAGGTGGGCGGCAGCAACATTGTCGGCAGCGAGAAGCCGCCAGACTCGGTCAGGAACATGAATTTCTCGTCGCTCACCGGCGTATTGAGCGGTGCGCCCATCTCCTGCCAATCCGGAAAGAGCTCGTTCAAGGCGCGCGGTTCCAGCACGGCGCCGGACAGGATGTGGGCGCCTACCTCCGAGGCTTTCTCGAGGATGCAGACGGAAATCTCGCGATCCTGTTCCGCGGCACGCTGCTTCAGACGAATTGCCGCCGAGAGGCCAGATGGGCCGGCGCCCACCACGACCACGTCGTATTCCATATAATCGCGTTCCATCACTCCAACTCCTCAGCTCTCCACGGTTTTTCACCGCGCCGCGTTGTCTATAACAAAGTATGTGAATTTTGTAGATAATAGTGAGTGAGGCCCGCATGCGAAAATCACCGCATGCCAGATCACGAAATGAGATCGCGTGTTGCAACATCGAGATTTAGCCGAAGCGTTAGCGTGGAGCGTCGAAATGGGCGCGGACGAAGCGATCGGCAACGCGCCGGTTGATCGGTACGCCGAATCCGCCGCCGCTCGGAAATCGGTTGCGGCGCCGGCGCCTTCAGCACCTCCGGTCCGGGTCGCGGAACGCGGTGACACCCGCCGGGCGCCGCAACTATCCGAACACGCGCCGCTGGCGCCGAGCCAAGGGGTTGCGGACAGCCGTGCGGCCGCGGCGGCGGCAGACACGCTGGACGCGCTGCGCGCTGCGTTGTCGGCGTTCGAAGGTTGTGCGCTGAAGCAGACGGCGACGAACCTCGTCTTCGCCGATGGAAATCCGGATGCGGACGTGATGATCCTGGGGGAAGCGCCCGGGGCGGAAGAGGATCGGCGCGGCGTGCCTTTCGTGGGCGCCAGCGGGCAGCTGATGGACCGGATGCTGGCGGCGATCGGCCTCGACCGCGACAGCGTCTACATCTCGAACATCCTGTTTTGGCGGCCGCCCGGCAATCGAAACCCGACCACCGCGGAGGTGGCGGCCTGCATGCCGTTTGTCCAAAGGCATATAGAATTGGTTCGGCCCAAGGCACTTGTTTTCGTCGGCGGTGCGTCGGCAAAAGCCATGCTCGATCGGACCGAAGGGATCATGCGGTTGCGGGGCAAGTGGTACGACTATCGTGGACCGGGACTGGACAAACCGATTCCGGCATTGGCAACCTTTCATCCCGCTTATTTGCTGCGATCGCCGGGGCAGAAACGCGCGGCATGGCATGACCTGTTGTTGCTGAAGACACGGCTCGAGGAAATGTCCTGATGCGCTACTGCCTTGCAAAACAAACGTTTTTCCGTTAGGGATGGCGCTGAAAAAAGGGGTTAGAGGTCGCTGTAAAGGCGGCGGACCGCGTGGCTGTATGACATATTCGAAAGTGCACTATTGGCTCGTTGCGACGATCGCCCTGTTTCTGGCGGCACCCGCTGCGGCGCAAGGGTCGCCAGCGACCGATACGGCGTCGCTCCCGCGCCCAGGCGATTCGCTGCATGGCGAGAAGTCGCTGCCTCTGATTCTTTCAGAGGCGGACGCCGCCCTGTACCGGGAGATTTTCAGGTTTCAGGAAACAGGGAAGTGGCGTGCCGCGGACAAGCGGATCGCAAAATTGTCCGATCCGGTGTTGATGGGCCATGTTCTGTATCAGCGCTATATGCATCCGACGGCCTATCGGTCGAAATACAAAGAGCTGAAGGATTGGATGGCCGCCTATGCGGACCACCCGGGCGCCATGACGATCTATCGTCTGGCCCTTCGGAGGCAGCCCAAGGGCTGGCGTGCACCGAAAAAGCCGGTGCGGACGAGACCAATGCAGTCCAGGCTAGAACCACGGCCGATTGTTCGAAAAAAAGCCAGGCTTAGCCGATCGCAGCGGAACTTGGCCCGGCGGGCATCGAATCAGGTCAAGAGCCTGGTGCGACGGGAGCGGCCGACGCAGGCGTTGAAGCTATTGAATTCGAAAGCCTATCGTCGCCTCAATGCGGCGAGTTTCGATCAGAGCCTCGCGATTATCGCGCGCGGATACTACCACGCCGGCAAGGACGAGACGGCGCTCGAGGTTGCGACCCGGGCCACGAACCGGTCGGCTGCGAAAGCGCCCTACGCCTATTGGTGGGCGGGTCTCGCGGCTTGGCGGCTCGAACGATACGATATCGCCGCGGACCATTTTGCCCGCATGGCGCAGGCACCCGATCTTTCGGATTGGCCACGATCGGCAGCCGCCTATTGGGCGGCGCGCGCCGCGCTCGTTGGCAAGGATCCCGCACGGGTCGCCGGCATGCTGGAGATCTGCGCGCGCTATCCGCATACGTTTTACGGCTTGCTGGCGCTGCAGGCGCGTGATGGGGAGCGGCCTTTCAATTGGGCATTGCCGCGTCTGGGGCCGATCGAGCTGGCGCTGTTGGACCAAATTCCGACGGCACATCGCGCGCTCGCCCTGCTGGAGGCAGGACAATCGGTCCGTGCCGAAAGCGAGTTGAAACGATTGACCGGCGCGCCCTCGCCGGAACTGTCGCGCGTCCTGCTCGCCTTGGTGGGCAAGGCCAATCTTCCGGATGTCGCCATCCGGCTGGGGTTCAAGCTGCAGCGGACGCGCGGCGAAAATTATGATGCGGCGCTTTACCCCGTACCGGGCTGGATGCCGGAAGGTGGGTACAAGATCGACCAAGCGCTCGTCTTCGCCTTCATGCGGCAGGAATCGCGTTTCAAGGCAAATGCGAAGAGCCGCCGCGGCGCCACCGGCTTGATGCAGCTGATGCCGGCGACCGCCCGTTTCATGGCGCGCAAGCGCACCAGCCGGCGTTCCTTGATGAATCCGGAAAAGAACATCGCCCTCGGGCAGAAATACATTCAGCATCTGATCGATGACCCGACGATCGACGGGAACTTGTTCTACGCAACGGTTGCCTACAATGCGGGGCCGGGCAATTTGCGAAAGTGGCGCCGCAAAGTCGATTTCCGCGACGATCCTCTCCTGTTTATCGAAAGCGTCCGCTCGCGGGAGACGCGTAATTTCGTTGAGCGGGTCATGACAAATTTCTGGATTTACCGGCTGCGGTTGGGCCAACCGACACCCTCTTTGGCGGCGGCCGCTGCCGGCGAGTGGCCGGTCTATATTCCGCTCGACACAGGCAACAGGAGAGTGGGCCGTGCCAATTAACGAAGACCGGCCGTTTTTGGCCGTTTCAATCGCCGTACTGACGGTGTCGGATACCCGTACCGAGGCTGACGACCGCTCGGGCGATACGCTTGTCGAGCGGTTGACCGCGGCAGGCCACACCCTGGCCGACCGCGCGATCGTCAAGGACGACGCGGACGCGATCGAGGCAAAGTTACGCGCCTGGATCGATGATCCGAACATCGATTGCGTGATCACCACCGGTGGCACTGGCGTTACCGGACGCGACGTGACGCCGGAGGCGCTCGACCGCGTGTGCGAGAAGAAGATTCCTGGCTTCGGCGAGTTGTTTCGTTGGATCAGTTTTCAGAAGATCGGCACTTCTACCATTCAAAGCCGTGCCGATGCCGGTGTTGCGGCGGGCACCTATCTGTTCGTGCTGCCCGGGTCGACGGGCGCCTGCAAAGACGGGTGGGATGAAATCCTGGTTCACCAGCTGGACTACAGGTTTACACCGTGTAATTTCGTCGAGCTGATGCCGCGGCTGCAGGAAAAGTGACGCAGCGCTAATTTAGAATCCGAGACCCAGCATGCCGTCGAAAGCGACAGTTTTCGGCAGGGGCGTCTCCACGATATCCCCTATTTCTTCCTGGACCGCTGATAGGCTGCGGAGCCGCTCGCGCTCATAGCGCGACCGTACCCGCTGATTTGTCTCTTCGTACCGTTTGGCGGCGTCGTCATAGGCGAACGCGCCCGTATCGGTATAGACGAAAAGCGGCGGTTCGGTCGTGCGACCGTCGGAAACGGGTTCGTATCCGATCTGTCGCCTGGCGTCTTGGGAAATATCCAAAATGACATGTTGCGCGGAGAAACGTTCCGGAAGGGTTGCCGCCCGGCGTTGTTCCCGCGGGTTGGGGCGGGACCGTATTGTTGCTTCCGTCGGCGCAATTCCGGTGACGGCCATGATCCTGTGCCCCACGTCGCGAAATCAGTTTTCGCCCGCGGTGAAGCAGAATACGTGCCACCAGTTATTCGGAAATTAGTCGTTAATTTGCAGAAAGTTATTTGGTCGGCGAAAAAGCCTGTAAGGGGATGTTGGAAGAAGTTACCCG
>CAJWOT010000187.1 GCA_913044215.1 uncultured Rhodospirillaceae bacterium
CTTCGTGCTGAACGACCCGAATAAGACCGCCGAGGCGGAGCCGGAGCCCGTCGTCCGGCAAGGGGGCGGTCACGGATGTGCTGGTGTAAGGCGTGTTCGAAGCCGACTGGAAACCATCGAATTGAGCGTACTGGGCGAAACGCCCGCAACACGCTGCTGGATAACCCATGATGCAAGATGCGACAGCGCCCCGGCGTGACCCGACGCGCAAGAACGTAACGCTGCTGGCTGTGTGCCAGGCATTGGCCATGAGCGGGTCTTCGATGCTGGCAACGGTCGCCGCCTTGGCGGGCTACATGATCGCGGAAGACAAAAGCCTGGCGACGCTGCCCGTTGCCAGTCAGTTCCTTGCCACCATGCTGACAACCATTCCCGCGTCGCTCTTCATGCGGCGCTACGGCCGCCGTGCCGGCTTTACCGTGGGACAATTGATCGGGTTAGGTGGCGCGGTACTGGCCGGATTCTCGATCTACCAGTTCAACTTTCCGATGTTTGTGGTCGGTTCCTTCATGATCGGCATGCACAACGCGTTTTGGCAGTATTTCCGGTTTGCCGCCGCGGATACGGCGAGCGAGGCGTTTCGTCCCCGGGCGATTTCCTATGTCTTGGCCGGTGGTGTCCTGGCGGCGGTTATCGGACCGGAGTTGGCTAAACTCAGTGTCGATTTCTTCGAACCGGTGAAGTTCGCCGGCTGGTACACCGCTTTCGTGATCGTCGTTCTGATTTCCATCTCGGTTTTGCAGTTCATTGAAATTCCGCGGGCCGGCGACCAAGATCGCCGCGATACGGGGCGGCCGGTCATCGAAATCGCACGCCAACCGAAATTCATCGTTGCCGTCATGTCGTCGATGATCGGCTACGGCGTTATGGCGCTGGTCATGACCGCAACCCCGCTGGCGATGGTTGCCTGCGGTCATAAATTCAACGACACCGCCTTCGTTATCCAGTGGCATATGCTGGGTATGTTTGCCCCAAGCTTTTTCACGGGGAACCTGATCGGCCGCTTCGGCGCGACGAAAATCATCATGGCGGGCGTTGTCTTGATGGTGGCGTCCATCTCCACGGCACTATCGGGGATTTCCGTCGTTCAATTCTGGGGCGCACTAGTGTGTCTGGGGCTCGGCTGGAATTTCATGTTCATCGGCGGCACAACGCTTCTGACCGAGACCTACGTTCCGGCGGAACGCGCCAAAACCCAGGCCTTGCACAATTTCCTGGTCTTTTCGACCGTCGCGGCGAGCGCCTTTTCATCCGGAGCGATTCAGCACACGCTGGGCTGGGAGTGGGGCAATATCGCCATGATACCGCCGATGTTCCTGGTGGTAATCGGGCTAATCTGGCTGCGTTTCGTGACCAGACAGCAAATCGCGACCTCCTGAAGGGTTAGGCGCGGCGAGGTGCCGCAGGCGCGAGCAGTAGCATTTCCGTTCACCGGTTGCGTTTCGGGGGACGTTCTGGCATGTTCCCGCCGATTTTTCGCCCGGTACCGATTCGATTTTCGGGTCTAGAACGTTCATTGAACGCTACGGACAGGGCTATTGGGGTGTTTCCTTACAACGAGAACGGGATGGGTCAGTGATGCTTTGGTTCGTCATTGCCTGTGGCGCGATTGCGCTACTTTACGGGATTTTCGCCGGCCGCGCGGTGCTTAGCGCCAGCGCCGGCAACGAGCGCATGCAGGAGATTGCGGGTGCCATTCAAGAGGGCGCGAGCGCCTATTTGAATAGGCAATACAGGGCGATCGGTATCGTCGGCGTGGTGGTTGCCGTCATTCTGTTCTTTACGCTCGGCGGCCACGCCACCACCGGATTCGTCATCGGCGCAATCCTGTCCGGCGCGGCCGGCTATATCGGTATGCTGATTTCGGTGCGCGCCAACGTGCGGACGACGGAAGCGTCGCGTACCGGTCTGGCAGAAGGCCTGTCGATTTCGTTCCGTTCCGGCGCGGTGACCGGCATGTTGGTGGCCGGTCTGGCGCTGCTGTCGATCTCGGTCTACTACAAGATCATGCTGACGCAGGGCGTCGATGAGAAGACGCTGATCAACGGCTTGATCGGACTGGCGTTCGGCGCCTCGCTGATCTCGATCTTCGCGCGTCTCGGCGGCGGTATTTTCACCAAAGGTGCGGATGTCGGCGCCGACCTGGTCGGTAAGGTCGAGGCCGGGATCCCTGAGGATGACCCCCGCAACCCCGCCGTGATCGCGGACAATGTCGGCGATAATGTCGGTGACTGTGCGGGCATGGCCGCGGATCTGTTCGAGACCTATGTCGTGACGGTCGGCGCGACCATGGTTCTGGCGCTGATCTACGGTATCGAAGGCAGCTTCCTGCTCTATCCGATGGCGATCGGCGGTGTCTGCCTGGTGGCGTCCATCGTCGCGACCTTCTTCGTACGGGTCGGGGCCAGCGGTAACATCATGGGCGCGCTTTATAAGGGCTTCTTCGGCAGCGCCATCATCTCCGCCGTCCTCTTATGGCCGGTCACGTCGCATGTGGTCGGTATGGACACGAAGATGGATGTCGCCGGTGTCGCCTTCACCGGCATGTCGCTGTTCTGGTGCGGCATCGTCGGGCTGGTTCTGACGGGGCTGATCGTCTGGGTGACGGAATATTACACCTCCACCGAGTACCGGCCCGTCCGGTCGGTGGCGAAGTCGTCCGAAACCGGGCACGGCACCAATGTGATCCAGGGGCTGGCGATTTCCATGGAAGCGACGGCGGTACCGGCGGTGCTGATCTGCATCGCCATCGTCGTGACCTATCAGTTGGCCGGCGTCATCGGCATCGCCATCGCGGTCACCACCATGCTGGCGCTGGCCGGCATGGTCGTCGCGCTCGATGCCTACGGACCGGTGACGGACAATGCGGGCGGCATCGCCGAAATGGCGGAGCTTGACGACAGCGTCCGGAATACCACCGACGCGCTCGATGCGGTCGGCAACACGACCAAGGCCGTCACCAAGGGCTATGCCATTGGCTCCGCCGGTCTCGGTGCGCTGGTGCTGTTCGCGGCCTATACCGCGGACCTGGACCGGTTCTTCGGCGATCTGAACGTCAACTTCGCTCTCAGCAACCCCTATGTCGTGGTCGGCCTCTTCGTCGGCGGTCTGCTGCCCTACCTCTTCGGGGCGCTCGGCATGACCGCGGTCGGCCGGGCCGGCGGCGCGGTCGTCATGGAGGTTCGGCGGCAATTCAAGGAAATTCCGGGCATCATGGAAGGTACGGCGAAGCCGGAATACGGGACCTGCGTCGACATGCTGACCAAGCGGGCGATCAGCGAAATGATCGTGCCGTCGCTGTTGCCGGTGCTCAGCCCGATCGTGCTGTATTACATCATTATCGCTGTCGCCGATCAGGCAGCCGCCTTCGCGGCGGTGGGGGCGATGCTGCTCGGTGTGATCATCACGGGGCTGTTCGTCGCCATCTCGATGACGGCGGGCGGCGGCGC
Source organism: uncultured Rhodospirillaceae bacterium (assembly GCA_913044215.1). GTDB lineage: Bacteria > Pseudomonadota > Alphaproteobacteria > UBA8366. The sequence goes on from CAJWOT010000187.1 coordinate 3,450, forward strand.
TTGGGACAATGCCAAGAAGTATATCGAAGACGGCAATCACGGCGGCAAAGGCTCAGACGCCCACCATGCTGCGGTGACCGGCGATACGGTCGGCGATCCCTACAAGGATACGGCGGGACCGGCGGTCAACCCGATGATCAAGATCACGAACATCGTCGCACTGTTGCTGCTGGCGATGCTTGCACACTAGAGAGACGATCGCGGTATTTGGAGTCGCCTTCGGCGTTCCAAATACCGCATGACTCAGATATAGGTCCGAAAGAGGAGGGCGCGCTGTGGCGTTATTGAGCGCCGAAGCGCCCCAGATTGCCAAGAAGCTGTTCGAGGACCGAAAGGTCCTTGCCGGTGGTCGGGGTCGTCCGGTCTACCATGCCGACTTCGCGCAGATCGTCCTTGTTGTATCGATGGATCGCCTCGACGATATCGCGCTCGTTGAAGTAAATCGCGATCACCTGTTGATCGAGGATCTTTTCGCGCAGGAAGGCAAATTTCTCCGTCTTCCGGCTGATGTAATACCAGACCTTGTCATCGAAGGTACCGAGCGTGGATGGTGTTCCCAGGACTTCCGCTACCTCGTTGCGGTTCTGCTCGCCGACTTGGATTTTCGACAGTTGCTCCTCGCGTGGCAGGTTGCCCCGCACGGCGATGCGGGGGGCACACGCGCTGATTAGGAGAGCGAGGGCCAAGGCAGAAGCGATGCTGGTCGATGTGGAACGCCGTAACATTTTGTCCGCTGCGATGCTGACACCATCGCCGCGCAAGGTGCACACCGGATTGAGTCGTGTCAATGGCCGTGCGGCGCGATATCATCGGGTTGAGGTACGGTGGATGTCTGATTGGCACGCGCGTGTGCGCGTTACCTCTCGCACTACGGGAATGCTGCGATAATGGGTTGGTCTCTGCGCAAACTATTCGGTCGCTCGTCACTCGATATCGCGGTACGCCAGTCCTATATCGCGACGGTCGAGCAAGCGCGGCAGCCCGTTTTTTATGAAGACTGGTCGGTTCCCGATTCGGCGATTGGGCGTTTCGACGTGATCGCCCTGCACTGTTTTCTGGTATTGCACCGGTTGAAAAGCGAACCGCTTGCGCAAAAGTTCTCGGAAGCCTTTTGCGAGACGCTGTTCGACGATATGGACCGGAACCTGAGGGAGATGGGTGTAGGCGATCTGAGCGTGGGCAAAAAAATGCGAAAGCTGGCGGAGGGTTTTTTCGGTCGTGCCGCCGCCTATGAAAGCGCGCTGAGCGAGAGTGATGAGCGGCTTCACGCTGTTTTGCGGCGAAACCTGTACGCCGAGGCCGACCCGGGGAGCGCTTCGCTGCAGCAACTGGCGAGCTATGTTCGGCGCAGTGTGGCCCTTCTGGCCGAACAGGAGGTTGCCACATTGATCGAGGGGCAGATTGAGTTTGCGGCGTTGGCCCAGGAAACGGATCGGTAGAGATGCAAGAGACGCCTGAATTCTCGAAAATTTTGCAGGTGGACAGCTTAAGCGAGGCTGCGAAGCGTGTCCGTTTGGAGGCGAACGATACCGAACGGGCGGCTCTTGCTGCACGGTTCGAGTTGATTTCCGTCGAATCACTAACCGGCGATCTGATCGTCGAGCGAACAAAGGGAAGTGAACTGATTCGGGTCCGCGGGCGTATGGCCGCGGAGATTCGGCAATCCTGTGTGATATCCGGCGATCCGGTCGCCGCGACGATTGAGGAGAGCGTGGATGAGCGCTTCGGCGAGCCCGGCGACACGGATATCGAGATAGAAGTTTCCCTCGACGAAGAGGACCCGCCGGAGCCGATTGAGAACGGCGAAATCGATCTTGGCGAGGTCGTCGCGCAAATTCTGGGCGTCGCAATAGACCCGTATCCCAGGGCATCGGGAGCCGAAATTCCACAACAGTATCAAGCAGAAGAGGGCGATTCGGTCGAAATGCGGAAGAACCCGTTCGAAGTCCTGTCATCCCTGAAGCGCGAAGGCGATTAGCGCGCGCTTGCTGTGCCGAACGTTTGTGTTTATGAAGTGCCCTCGATTTCTGGCCTGGATTGGTAAAAGAGAAAAATAATGGCAGTTCCCAAGAGAAAGGTAACGCGATCCCGCCGCAATATGCGCCGATCGCACGATGCGCTGAAGCCATCGGTTTCCGTTGAATGTCCGAATTGTGGCGAACTTAAGCGCCCACATCATGTATGCTTGTCGTGTGGCTACTATGATGATGAACGGAACGAGGTCTTAGAAGCCTCGACGTACTAGTACGCCGAACGAAAATTACGGGTAGGTGGAACAGGTGACAGCGCCGGTCGTCATCGCGCTAGACGCTATGGGAGGAGACCGTGCCCCCCATATTGTTGTGCGCGGGGCGGAATTGGCGCGGGAACGGTTTCCGCAAGTCGAATTCCTGATGTTCGGCGACGAGGCCAAGATCACCCCGCTGCTGGACAAGTATGAAGGCCTCAAGGCGGTCACGACGCTGCGGCATTCCGACGGCGTGATCCTGAACGAGGATAAGCCCTCCGCCGCATTGCGCGGCGGCCGCGATTCGAGCATGCGACATGCGATCGACGCGGTCAGCGCAGGCGAGGCAAGCGCGGTTATTTCCGCTGGGAACACCGGGGCGTTGATGGCGATCGCCAAATTTGTCCTGAAGACGCTGCCCGGTATCGACCGGCCGGCGATCTGCGGTTTTTTCCCGACGGCGCGGGGCGAAGCGGCGATGCTGGATCTCGGCGCGAACGTACAATGCAATTCGCAGAACCTGGTGCAGTTCGCAGTGATGGGCGAGGTATTCGCGCGCACCGTGCTCGGGCTCGAGCGCCCCATCATCGGCCTGCTAAATGTCGGCACCGAAGAGCTTAAGGGCGTCGAGGAAGTCAGGGAGGCGGCAGCCATCCTTCGGACGATCGATCTGCCGATCGAGTTCAAGGGGTTTATCGAGGGCACGGATATCGCGGGCGGCACCGTCGATGTCGTGGTGACCGATGGGTTCACCGGGAATGTGGCGTTAAAAACCGCGGAAGGTATCGTCCGGCTCTATGCCGGGTTCCTGCGCGAAGCGTTCCGTAGCGATTTCATGTCCAAGCTCGGTTACCTGTTCGCCAAACGGCAAATAGAGAAGTTGCGCGAACGCATTGATCCGCGGCAATACAACGGCGCCATGCTTCTCGGTCTGAACGGTATCGTCGTGAAAAGCCATGGCGGCACCGATGCGCTGGGGTTTGCGAATGCCATCGGTGTCGGCGTCGAGATGGCCCGGCATGGCTTTATGGAAAAGATGACGCAGGATTTCGCCAGCCTTGGTACAGTCGAGGAAGCACAATTGCGGGAAGCGACAGGGCCGTAAAAGGGCTCACTGAAATAATGCTAATGAAAACGGAATCAGAGCAGCAGACGGGCTCGCAATATCCTGAAAGTAATACATTTTCCAAACAGGATGGGGTCGTTCGCAAATCACTGGTCGTCGGGTGCGGGGCCTACTTACCGGAAAATATCGTCACGAATGATGACCTGGCGCAGCGAATCGATACTTCCGATGCCTGGATTCGCAAGCGTACCGGCATCCGTCAGCGCCACATCGCAGCGGATGGCGAACTGACGTCCGATCTCGCGGCGGCGGCCTGCAAGCCGGCGCTCGAATCCGCCGGTGTCGATCCAGAAGAAGTTGATCTGATCGTTCTGGCGACCTCCACACCCGACAATACGTTTCCGGCGACGGCGACGCGCGTGCAGGCGATGCTGGGCATCACACGGGCGGCGGCCTTCGATGTGCAGGCCGTGTGTTCCGGGTTCGTCTATGCGCTGTCGGTGGCCGACAACATGGTCCGGCTGGGCCAGGCGAATACCGCCCTGGTCGTCGGCGCGGAGGTGTTCAGCCGCATTCTGGATTGGGAAGACCGCGGCACCTGCGTCCTTTTCGGCGATGGGGCCGGGGCCCTGGTCCTAAAGTCGGGCATCAGCGAGGCGGGCGCCAATGGGCGCGGCATTCTGTCGACCCATCTCTTCGCGGATGGGACCCACTATGACTCGCTTTATGTCGATGGCGGGCCTGGGACGACCGGGCAGGCCGGGTTCCTGCGCATGGCCGGCCAGGAGGTCTATCGCCACGCCGTTCACAACATGGCGGAAGCCGTTGAAATCGCGCTTGAGGCGAATGAACTGAACCTGCCGGACATCGATCTGTTGGTGCCGCACCAGGCGAATATTCGCATTATTGAGAGTATTGGGCGGCGACTGTCGGTGGATAGCGATAAGGTTGTGGCGACCGTTGGGTCACAAGCGAACACATCGGCGGCGACGATCCCGCTGGCGCTGACCCATGCGGTGGAGAACGGCCGGGTCAAGTCGGGAGACCTGATTGCAATGACCGCGCTGGGTGGCGGGTTCACCTGGGGTTCGTCATTGATCCGCTGGTAATATCCCCTTAGAAATACTGACATTCCACGTTTTGAAACGGCTCAATCCCTTTGGAATTGACGGCGTTAGGCGTGGGCGGTACCGTTGATCAAAAGATACGGAAGAACAGGGGGACGGTAGGATGGGGAATACGGTTACGCGGGCGCAGTTGACCGAGGCGGTCTATCAGGAAGTCGGGTTGTCACGCAATGAATCGGCGGATTTGGTGGAATCAATTCTCGGTGAAGTTTCAAATGCGCTGGCGCGGGGCGAAATGGTCAAGATTTCGTCGTTCGGCAGTTTCGCCGTCCGGCAGAAGGGCCGCCGCATTGGCCGCAATCCCAAGACGGGCGAAGAAGTGCCGATCCTGCCGCGGCGGGTCCTTGTGTTCCGGCCGAGCCACGTTCTGAAAAACCGTATCAATGATGGCGCCAGCAGGGCCTCGAACGGAATCTAACGGTGGCTATAGGGGACGTGGAGCCGGAAACCCGCAGGTCCGGCGCAAAATCAGCAACCGCGTTCCGCACGATTAGCGAGGTCGGCAAAGAGCTCGATATCCCGCAGCACGTCCTCCGCTTCTGGGAATCCAAATTCAGCCAGGTGAAGCCGCTGAAACGCGGTGGTGGCCGGCGCTACTACCGGCCCGAAGATATCGCCCTCTTGCGCCGCATCCGCGATCTTCTCTACACCGAAGGCTATACGATCCGCGGCGTCCAGCGGCTCTTTCGGGAGGCCGGTGTCAAAGCGGTCGTCGAGGGTTCCGCGGTGGAAGAGGCGAGTCCGCCGGAGCCGGAAAAAGACTCCCCTGGGATGAGCGCGGGGACCCGGGCGGAACTCGAGGCCGTCTTGGGTGAACTGACCGCCTTACGGCAAGTCCTAAAGTCATAGAATCAAGCACCTCCAACCCCGGTAAACGGATTGCACCGGTAACGGGACGGCGTTAGAGTGCGCGCCTGTCGGAGCGTAGCGCAGCCTGGTAGCGCACTTCACTGGGGGTGAAGGGGTCGGAGGTTCGAATCCTCTCGCTCCGACCATCTTTCGGCAGTCGCGAAAGCG
>CAJWOT010000188.1 GCA_913044215.1 uncultured Rhodospirillaceae bacterium
CACCAGATCGGTAAAGGTCCCGCCGACATCGATCCCTACGCGGCAGCCTTCTTTCTCCCCCCGAACGCCGTCCCGTGGCATGTACGATCACCCCTCGACAGAACACTGACTGGCCCCTCGAAAACGGAGATAGCAAGAGGCATCGGGATCAGCTTGAAGGGGCGGACGTCATATGTCCAGGAACCGCGTTACGGCCGGATGGCCCCCTCACCGTATGCGAATGCTGGAACAACTGATTGCAGCCCGCTAGCCCCCGCCCCCAAACACCAGCCCCTCCGGCAGCAGCCGCACCCCCTCGCGCAGGTACTGAAACGGATACTGCGTCGAATCGACGATATGCGCGCCCGGCGCCAGCACCACCAGCGTCTTCTCGGCGATCGGGTCGAAGTCGGCGCGGAAGTGGCAGGTGCTTTTGAGGGCCAGGATCTTCTGTTTCTCCGGCGCGACGCCGATATGGCGGAAGATGTCCTGGTCGTAGGCCTGCATGCGCTTGCTGGCGGTGACGATGCTGACGCCGCCTATCTTCAGCAGCGCCGTCGGGCCGATATCGATGCGGCGGCCGCCGATGCTACGGCCGGTGGTGGTGAAGCGGCCGTCGGTGAGCGCCGTGACCGTGAAGGTGCCATGGAAAGGCGTGACGCCGTCCGGGCCATGCTTACCGCCGAGGTCGAGGGTAATTTCCGCGCCCTCGCCCGCCGCGTGCGCCGCCGCGGCGGCGTCCGCATCCCACATGACGCACATGGCGACGCCCTGCGCGTCGTGGCGGACCAGGGCCTCCAGCAGGCCCGTCGTGTCGCAGGTGCCGCCGCAGCCGGGATTGTCCTGCGTGTCGGCGAGCACAACCGGCTTCAACGCGGTCTCGGCGAGGCGCATCGCCTCCTCGACCGCCTCATCCGGCTGCATCAGCGGTTCCGCGAAGGCGCTTTCGCGCTCCAGCACCATTGCCGCCAACCGGTCCGCGGCGTCGTCCGCCGCCGCCTGGGTTTTGGCGTGGCACACCACGGCGGGGCCGCATTCATTAAGGTCCGAGGGCGGGAAGCCCGCCGCGTAGCACAGGTTCAGGATCTCGCCGCCCTCGCCCGCGACCGAGGCGTCGACGATGCCCTTGGACGGTTCGATCAGAGTGCATTGGAAGTTGAGCGGCAGCAGGAAGGGCAGCCGTCGGATCGCGCGACCCCCGGGAATACCCTCCGCCAGGACCCGGTGCAGGATCAGCGCCGCGCGACTTCCGGTGCCCTGCCGGTCGATATGCGGATAGGTCAGATAGACCGCCATCCCGTCGGTCAGCTGGCACATGGCCTCGGTGATATTGGCGTGATAGTCGAGGCTGACGACGACGGGGATCTCCGGTCCAACGCAGGCGCGCACCCGGCGCAGCAGCTGGCCTTCCGCATCCTCGTGGCTCAGCGAGCACATGGCGCCGTGCAGGTCGAGATAGACCGCGTCGACCGGCATCGCCTGGCTTAACATGCCGACCAGCTCACAGGTGATGCGCTCGAAACAATCGTCGGTGATATAGCCGCCGGCGCCACCCTGGCCCCAGATCAGCGGCACTAGCTCATGGCTCGGGTCGACGGTGTCGAGGAAGCCGGACATGCCGAAGGTGGAGCCGCTGGCGCGTTCGATCACCTCGTCGCGGCGGGCCAAGGGCGGCATCTCGCCGCCGGCCTCGTAATAGGCGTAGTCGGTGCGCATGGGCACGAAGCAGTTGGTCTCGTGACTGAAGCCGCCGATCGCGATGCGCGCCATAGCCTTGCTCCCTCGTTAGGTTCTCCCATTGGTGCGCCGCTGCTCGGTCGCGGCCAGGTCGACCGCGCCGTCCTTCAGCACCACGCCATACTCCGCCAGCGCCTTCTCCGGGCTGACGATGCCGTCCTTGACGTCACCCAGCACCAACGCGGGATCGCGTTCGTACGGGTCGCCCCAGCCGCCGCCGCCGGGCGCCAGCATCTCCAACCGCGAGGGCGCGATGTGGCGTACGCCGTAGGTCGGTGGGATCATCGCGTCCCCGTCCTCCGGCGTCACTTTCATGCTGCCCATCGCGCCGTCTCCGCCGCCATCCATGCCGAAACCGGTCGGCATCGAATAGCCCTCGCCGCGGAAGGCGTATTGCACGGGCGCGAAGATATCGACGGCGTAGTCGCCGCCCGCCCCGCCGCGGAATTTGCCGGCGCCAGCCGCATCCCGGCGCAGTTCCTGGCGCACGAAGCGGATCGGAAAGAGCTGTTCGAAACTTTCGGCATTGGGGATGCGCAGCCCACACAGGCTGTTCAGTCCACCCTGTTGCGGGAAACCGTCGCGCCCATCTACCGCGCCGCCGCCGGACGAGCCGAACCAGTGGTACATGACAAAGGTGTTGCCGTCCTCGCCGAGGCCGGAGGTGATCGGGAAGGCGTTCTTGCCCCAGCCGGCGCAGCTACGGTCCGGGTCCGCCTTGGAGAGCGCGCGCCACACCGCGTGGATGATCTCGCAAGCGGGAAAAACCGTGTTCATGGTCATCGGCGCCGGTGGGCGTGGATTCACTATGGTGCCCTCGGGGGCGACGATCTCGACGTTGCGGTACGTGCCCTCATTACGCGGGATGGCCGGGTCGAAGAAGGCCGATAGCGCCATGTAGACCGAGGAATAGGTGTTGGCGAAGGAGCTGTTCTTGAAGCCGCGGATCTGCTCATGGCTTCCGGTGAAGTCGATGGTCATGGCGTCGCCCTTGACCGTCACCGCAGCCTTGATCGGGATGTCCATCGGTTCGAAACAGTCATTGTCGAACCGGTCCTCGCCCTTATAGGTACCGTCCGGCAGGTCAGCAATGGCGACGCGCAGGCGCTTGTCGGCATGGTCGAGAATGCCGTCCATATAGGCGAGCCCCTGCGCCACGCCGAGCTCGGTCAGATGTTCGGCCACCTGCTCCGCGCCGATCCGTGTCGCGCCCAGCATGGCGCGCAGATCGCCGTCCAGATAATGCGGCGTGCGGCAATTGATCATCAGGAGTTTCCAGACATCCTCACGGATCTCACCGCGGTCGACCAGCTTGAGCGGCGGCAGGCGGATACCTTCGTGGAAGATCTCCTCGGCCTCCGGGTTGTAGGTTCCGGCCGCCCCGCCGCCGATGTCGGACTGGTGCGCACGGATACAGGAGAAAGCGGTCAGCGTGCCGTCGCAGAAGACCGGCCGCAGGATCACCCAGTCCGGCAGATGGTTGCCGCCCGCAACGTAAGGGTCACTCAACAGGTAGGCGTCTTCCTCCACGATGGTATCGCCAAAAGCCGCGATCAGCGCGCGCGCCGCGAAGCCGCCGCCGCCGGTATGGATCGGGATGCCGTCGGCCTGGGCCACGATGGTGCCGGTCCGGTCGGTCAGGTAGCAGGAGAAATCATGCGCATGGTTGAAGATCGGGCTGCGCGCAGTGCGCGTCATTACCCAGCCCATCTGCTTGGTGATGTGGTCCAGCCGGTTCTGCACCAGCGCCAGGGTGACGGCGTCCAAAGTCCCATCAGACATCATGCGTCTCCCAGATGGATCATGAAGTTGTTCGCGCCGTCGACCTCCAGCCGGTCGCCAGGTCCGACCATGACCGTGGTTGTATGCTCGGCGATGAGGGCAGGCCCGGCGATATGCTGCCCGGGACGCAGATCGGCGCCGTCATACACATCGATCTCGGCGCGGCCCTCGGTGAGAAAGACCGAGCGCCATTCGACCGGCGTGGGCGCACCATCCGACCGGTCCGCCTGCGCCGCCGCCGCGCGCGGCAGCCGGCCCGTACCGACGACGCGAAGCGCCGTCATTTCAAGCACACCGTCCGGCTGGATATGGCCGAAGAGCCGATCGTACTCCGCCTCGAAGCGCTGCCGAATTTCCGATTTGTCGAGCGAGTCGAGCGGAATGCGGACGTCCCAACTCTGTCCGGTATAACGCAGATCGATCTCGCGCGTGCAGTCGATCTCGGGCGCCCCGCTGGCTTCGAGTTGGGCCGTGGCCTCGGCCTCCAGCTCGGCGAAGATCGTCTCCAGTTCCGGGGCCGGCACCTCGTCGAGGCGGCCGTAGCGGGTCCGCACGAAGTCCAGCCGAAGGTCGGTGTGCAGCATGCCCAGCGCGCAGAAAACTCCCGACAAACGCGGGATATAGACTGCTCGACAGCCGAGCATCCGGCCGACCGAGGCGCCATGCATAGGCCCCGCCCCGCCGGCCGCGACCAAGGTGAATTCGCGCGGGTCGTAGCCCCTCTGGATGCTGATCTGCTGTAGGGCGTGCAGCAGATTTTGCTCCAGCAGCCGAATGATGCCGGACGCAGCCGCGTCGAGATCGATGCCAAGTGGCCTTCCGACTTTCTCCAAAACAGCCGTCTTTGCCTTGTCTTCATCCAAGCTCACCGCACCGCCCGCATACGGACCCGGCTTGAGCCGGCCGAGCACGAGCAGCGCGTCGGTAACCGTCGGCGCCGTCCCGCCCAGCCCATAGCAGGCTGGTCCGGGATTGGCGCCAGCGCCACGCGGCCCAACGAACAGCAATCCGGCGGAATCGACTCCGGCAATGGTGCCGCCGCCGGCGCCGATCGTGTGGATGTCGACCGATGGCAAGGCCAGCGGGTAGCCTTCGATCTTGATCTCGTCACTGACCGCGACGTCGCCACGATGCATCAACAGCGCGTCGCAGCTGGTGCCACCGATCTCCATGGAAATCAGATTGTCCGACCCGATCGCCTGGCGATAGAAGGCGAGCGCCCCCACCCCCGCGGCGGGCCCGGACAGCAACAGCGAGACAGGCCGCGCGACGATCCGCTCAAGCGGGATCACACCGCCATTGTTCTGGGTCAGCAGGATCGGGCGCAGCAGACCGAGGCCGGCCAGCCGTTCGTTCAAATTCTGTAGGTACGTGGCAGTGCGCGGTGCCACATAGGCGTTCACGACCGCCGTCGAGCTGCGCTCATACTCGCCGATCACCGGCGCGATCTCATGCGACACGGACACCCAATCCCAGTGCTCGCGCAATTCCTCGGCACAAGTCTGCTCATGCCGCGCATTGGCGAAACTGTTGAACAGGCAGATCGCAACCGACTCGACCCCCTCCCGCTCGAATGCCGTGCGGATTCCGACGATGTCTTCGCGGTCGAGCGGCTGGAATACGCTGCCATCGGCATCGACCCGGCCGCGCACCGGCAGCCGCAAATGCCTCGGCACCAGGACCGGCGGGTTGGGCTCGCGATGTGCCCAAACGTCGTCTCGCCAGCCACGCCGAATTTCCAGACTATCGCGGAAACCTTCCGTCGTGAGCAGCCCGACCTTGGCGCCCTTGCGTTCGATCAACGTGTTGGTGGCGATGGTCGAGCCATGCACGAACAGCTCGCATCGGGCGAGTATGTCCGCGACGGCGCCGCCGAACTGCGCGGCTGCCAGCTCCAATGCCGCGATCACCCCGCTTGCCGGGTCGGCGGGCACCGAAGGCGCCTTGAAGACGAAGGTCGCGCCCGCGCTTTCGATCATGACGAGATCGGTAAAGGTCCCCCCGACATCGACGCCGATACGCCAGGTGGCGCCGTCTGAGTCAGAATTGGTCATGTTGTGTTTCCTTTAGTCCCCTCACCTTTGCCCTCTCTCCAAGGGAGACCGCTGCGAGACGGGTGGACGGCGTCCCAGTTCGAAAATTTGCGGGGGTTTCCTGGAAAGAGGGCAGAGTGAGGGGCAAACAGGTCGGCCGCATTCGTTAGTAGTCCTCCAGCAAGGACCCAAAACCGGCGATACGGTCTTCGATCCCTTTTGTCCGCAGCGCGTGCCAGTAGGTTGCGGTGTTGATCGCCAGGACGGGCTTGTCGAGCCAGAACTCCGCCATCGGCGCCAGATCGGCGAAGGCGAGGTTGGTACCGACCTGCAGGATCGCTTCGACCTGCGGATCGTTCAGCCGCTGCACCGCGTCGCGCATCTGTTCGCCGGTGACATGAGCGATCGCCGTCGGGCTCTCGCATTTGAACCCTTCGATGGCCAGCACCTCGAAGCCGGTTTCGGTGAAGAATTTGCGCACTTCCTCGTCGCCGACCGGCATATAGGGTGTCATCACCGCGATGCGCTTGATGTCGCCATAACAGCGCAGCGCCGCCTGCGATGCGTCGGAGCCCATGGTCACCGCCATGCCGGCGCGCTCCTCCAGCTTGGCTTTCAATTCAATCGAACCTTGCAGGCCGCCCCAGAAGGTCTCCGACGACATGCCCATCACCACATGGCCCGGTCGTGCGGTCATCACCCGGTCGACCGCCTGCATCAGCTCCGCGCGGATACGTTCCATCAGCAGCTCGAAATCATCGTCGCCGCCCAACGGATCGTCCGGAATGTGGATGCGGGAGAAATGGCTGGTCACGCCATGCGGGCTCATCGCATCGAATTCCGGCTGCACGATCGTATTGGTCGACGGCGCAATGACGCCGAACCTCATGCGATAGCCCAGTCGATCGACCATGAGATGTTTCCTTTAGTTCGGAATGATGACACCCTTGCCGGTCGATTGGGTGTCGAACAGCGTGTAGGCCTCTTCCGCCTGGTCAAGGGTCCAGCGGTCGGTGAACAGCTTACCCACATCGATGTTGCGGTCAGCGACGAATTCCGCGCAATCCGCCTGACCGATTTTCGAGAAGGTCCAACTGCCAACCAGCGTAATCTGGCGACGCAGCAAATCGGCGCTGACGTCCAACGTCACCTCGCCGCGTTCGCCGACGAAACACGCCGTGCCCCAGGATCGCGCCGCCTGCACCGCCGCCCGGCGCGCGGACGGTGCGGAGGAGCAGTCGAGCGTCTTGTGGGCGCCCTCACCGTGGGTCAGTTCACGGATCGCCTCGACCGGGTCGTTCGATTCCGGACCGATCACTTCATGCGCACCGAATTCCTTGGCGAGCTCGCGGCGCTCCGGCGAGGTATCGAGCGCGATGACCCGGGTGCCCATGGCGACGGCAAGTTGCGTCGCGGACAGGCCTACCGGACCCTGCCCGAAAATCGCGATGGTCTCGTCGCCATGCAGCGACAGGCGGCGCAGCGCACCATAGGCCGTGCCGGTCCCGCAAGAGATCGCCGCGCCGACCTCAAAGGACAGCTCGTCTGGCAATGGGACGAGGGTGCTGACCGGTACCTTCATATATTTGGCGTGCGCACCGTGGCCGCCGGATCCGAATACGGTCGTTCCCTCCAGGCACATTTGCGCCCAGCCCGCCGAACAATGCTTGCAAGTGCCGCACCCTTCATAGTGATGGTCCATCACCCGCTGGCCGATCCGCGCCTCATGCTCCAGCACGTTGGACCCGATCGCCGCCACGACACCGCAGGGTTCGTGCCCCGCGATGGTCGGCTCGGTGCTGCGCCGGACACCGCCTGCTTGCGAGTCCCCGCTGCTGGAGCGGCGATACTGGTGCAGATCGCTGCCGCACATGCCAGACGCCTTGATTTCCAAAACGACCTCGCGCGGGCCCGGTTCCGGATCCGGAAACTCCATGATTTCCAGCTTGCGATCACCCGTGAATACGATACCGCGCATGACGTCTCTCCCTGTTCGTCTTTAGTCCGTTACCGTCAGCTTACCCTATCCGCCCTTAGACGCCAGCCCGTCCGTTGTCGCCACCGATGCAATCGGGCACACTCCGCCGCCCTGTACACCGAGGAAACCGACTGTGAATGTTTTGGCGCCACTGCTGTTCGTTTTCCTGTGGAGCGGCGCCTTCATCGCAGTGCGCGCCGGAGTACAAGACGTCTCACCCATTACCTTTCTGGCGAGCCGTTTCACATTGGCGGCACTGATCCTGCTGCCGGCGAGTTTTATGCTGAAACCGCTGAGCGACTGGTCCGAGGCGCGGCGCCTTTGGCCGCATCTGGCCATATCCGGAATCCTGCTCAACGGCGCCTATCTGTCGGCGGCCCACTGGGCGATGGTCGACATCTCAGCTGCCAGCATGGCGCTGATCGGCTCGCTGCAGCCTTTGCTGACCGCTTTTCTGTCGGGTCCGGTACTGGGCGATCGCTTCCGACTTCTGCAATGGGCGGGGTTCCTGATCGGGACGGCGGGTGTCGCCATCGTCGCCGGCATCAATATCGTCGATCTCGGCCATACGCGCGGCGTGATTTGGGGTGTGCTCTCCTGCTTCAGTTTCGTCGCCGGCACGCTTTTCTACGCCCGCTACTGCAAGACGGCGAGCCTGGTGACGACGAACGGCGTGCAACTGGCCGCCGCCGCGTTGTTCTGCTGGGCCGTCGTTCTCGTTTTCGAGGACATCACCATATCGCTGACGCAACCGGCGCTCTGGAGCTTCGTCTACCTGACCTTCGGCGTCTCGCTTGGCGGGATGGGACTCTATCTCTACATGCTCAAAACCGGCACGGCCGGCAAAGTGACCGCGAACTTCTACATCACGCCGGGTCTCACGGCCGTCCTCGGGTGGCTAATATTGGACGAAACGTTATCGCAGAATGCTCTTATAGGTTTTAGTTTGGCCATGATCGGACTCTGGATGGTCCATCGCGGTGGAAATCTTAACCGTTCGTGAACGATCCGTTCCTACAGTCCGCGGCGCAAAATTTTGGGGGCGCCGCAATGGACACAATCGAAAACTATCAGGCTCAAGTCGACTCGGATTTCGAGGAGGAAGTTCGCGATGAGCTGCATACCTTCGAAGTGCATATCGGGAACATGCGCGTCGACGGCGCCGACAAGGACGGTATTCTCGAATCGTTCAACGCCGGGCTCGATCGTTTGATGAACTTGCGGAATTCCGTCGACAAGCCGCTGTTCGATTTACTGCTGCGCCGCATGGAGAACTATGTCGGCGACCTGTCCGACCCGACCGACGATCAGCTGAGCGACATCGACGCCTTTCTCGACGTCATGCACGGCGTGCTGGACGGCGAAATC
>CAJWOT010000189.1 GCA_913044215.1 uncultured Rhodospirillaceae bacterium
GCAGTAAAAGACGGTCCGCAGATTGTAACCCGCCGGGGAATTGAGGCGGCAGTCTTGGTTCCGATTGATCAATGGCGGCAGTTGGAAGCCAATAGCCAGCCCAATCTAAAAGATTTGCTGATGTCTTCGGAACCGAGAGCGGACATTCCCATCCCGCCACGCGGCAAAACCTCGAGGCGGACCACACCTGAACTGGCCTAGAGACATGTTCCAGATCGACACAAATGTCATCTCCGAGCTGCGGCGCCCCAAACCGAACCCGCAAGTCGTCGAATGGGTAAATACACTTACGACCGAGCAGTTGTTTATCTCTGCGGTCACGATCGGTGAAATTCAAGCAGGCATCGAACTTACGCGAGAGCAAGATCCTGAAAAGGCGAGCCAACTGGAGGCTTGGTTGATCCAGGTTAGCCGCAGCTACAACATTTTGCCCATGGACGCAGAGACCTTCCGGCATTGGGCAAAGTTGATGCACCGACAATCGAATACGCTGATCGAAGATGCGATGATCGCTGCGACAGCAATATCCAACGGTCTTACGGTCGCGACCCGAAACACTCGCGACTTCGAAGCGCTGGGTCTCGAAGCGTTCGACCCGTTTCAGCGCGCCGCGTGAACGGAGGGTTTACCAGACGCCGATGAAGTAGCCGCGTTTCTTGCCAGACGCCGTGCGCGTGGCGACTTGTTCGTCGCTCAGTGTGGTGCGCAACCGCCGCTTCCGCATCCACGCGAACAGCCGTTCATGCATGTCCGCCCGCACCGCTGCATGGTCCGGGCTCTCGCCGAGATCGACAAGTTCTTGCGGATCTTCGTTCAAGTCGAAAAGCTGCGGCCGGAAATTTTCATAGTGGATGTACTTCCAATCCGCGGTCCGCACCATGTAGGAGCGCGTCTCGTGCGGTTCCAACCCCAAGGTCAGCCGGGCGTGCCGCACGGCGTAGTCGCCCTCGCTGATCGCCGCATCGCGCCAACCGTCGACCGGCCCGCCGCGCAGAACCGGGAGCAAAGACTGGCCCTCCATGCGGTGCGGCTGCGCGTCGCCGCCGACAACCTCGACGAAGGTGGGCACGAGATCGACCGCCTCAACCAATCGCGAGTCGACTGTCCCCCGCGTCTCGTCGGCGGCGGAATCCGGATCGTAGACGATCATCGGAATGCGCACCGATTCCTCGTGGAACAGTTCCTTTTCGCCCAGCCAGTGGTCACCAAGATAGTCGCCATGATCGCTGGTGAAGACGATCAACGTATCGTCCATGCGGCCCATTTCTTCCATCGCCGCGAACAGCCGGCCGAGATGATCGTCGATCTGCTTGATCAGCCCCATATAGGCGGGAATCACCGTCTGACGGACTTCCTCGCGCTGGAAATTCTCGCTCTCCTCATGCTGCATGAAGGCATCGACCACGGGATGCACATTCTCGCGTTCGCCGGCCGCCCGGTTCGCCGGCAAGATCTGGTTCGGCCCGTACATATCGTGATAGGGCGCGGGCGCCATATAGGGCCAATGCGGCTTGATGTAGCTGAGATGGGCGCACCAGGGTTTGTCGCCCGCCTGTTCCATGAATTCAATGGCGCGGCCGGTCATGTAGGCGGTTTCCGAATGCTCTTCCTTTACCCGAGCCGGATATTTGACGTTGCGCATGTTCCAGCCGGAAAGGATCTCGCCGTCCGGCCCTTCCGCCGCGTTGGCGAAATCGTGCCACGGATTGTCGGCCTCATAGCCATTCTCCCGCAGCCAGACATTGTAGGCGAGGTTGGGATCGTAGCTGACATGGGTGTGCAACCCGTCGTCCCGTTCGAAGGGCTCGAACCCACACTGGCTCATCAGGACACCGTCCGGCGACTTCGGATCGAGCCCCAGCCGCGTCATTTCCGCCACGTCGGCGGCAAAATGTGTCTTGCCGACCAGCACCGTTCGCAGTCCGAGCGGCCGCAAATAGTCGCCCAGGGTCAGTTCGCCGACTTTCAGCGGAATGTTGTTCCAGGTCGAGCCGTGCGAGAACATGTAGCGGCCGGTATAGAACGACATGCGTGAAGGACCGCAGATCGGCGACTGTGTGTAGGCGCGCGAGAATTGCACCCCCTTGGCGGCCAGCGCATCGATGTGCGGCGTTTCGAGGCTAGGGTGTCCGGCGCAAGACAGATAGTCCGCGCGAAGCTGATCCGCCATGATGAACAGAATGTTCCGTACCTTACCCAAATCCTCTACTCCTAATCGGAAATAAGCTGCCGGTCAGATCGGGTAGATGATCGAATTGGGGACCAGCACCGAGTCGTAGACACACCGTTTTTCGGAAAACAGCAGCCGGCCGTCTTCGCGAACCAGCTTGTCGAGATAGCGACCGACATTGAACACGCGCGTATACGCATCTGTCATCGTCTCGAACACCGCGTAATTCGCCTGCGCCTCGATGACCCCGTCGGTTTCCGATGACACGCGGATATTGGAAATTAGATGGCGGACATAGCGCGGTTCGAACATCGTCGTCTCCCGCACCGCGGTGACCCGGTCGCGCAGCATGGCGCGGCTCTCGCAGCGGATCAGCGCCAGCGGCAGGTCACGGTCGAAATTGTCGCGCGGGATGACCTGGTAAAGGCAGTCCTCGGTGAATAGGTCCGGCCAGGCATCGAGATCGTCATCGTCAAGCGTGGCGGCGTAGGCGGTGTAGAGATCCTCGATCTCCAGACGCAGTTCGATCGAAGCCACGCTGCTACAGCCCCATGACCTGGCGGTAATATTTGTAGAAACCGCGGACGCCGACTTCCGTCACCATATGGTCCTGACTTTCCGTTTCGCGGCCGCCCATTTCGGCCACGGCCGCGGCTTCTTCGAAGGGCTCAATGCCGTCCTGCGAAACCTTGAGCACCTCGCTGTCATCGACCGAGACCAAGCCCGCCGGCCCCATCAAATTGGCCTGGCGCAGCCGGCGGCGCGTCATCTCCTCATCGTCGTCGGCATAGCCGAAATAGGTCCAGCGCAACTCATGCCTTCCCGGACCGCGCGGCACGATCTGGCGCATCGCCAGGGTATTGGATTGTTGCTGGATGATCAGGCTCGGCCACAGAGTCTGCATGACCACGGTGGCGTCGCCGGGGAACTCCGGCACCGGATCGAGAATGCGCGGATCCTGCAGATTGAAATCCTCCCAAAGCCGCTTCATGTCGCGGGTCTTGTCCGTGTGCTTCTGCTCGCCCCGCTTCGAGATCAGGCAGGCGTGACGGCCGGTATCGTCCATCGCCACCGAGGATTGGTTGTCGGCGCGGAACAGCCCGAAGGTGATCAGGAAAATGTGCAGCAGGCTGGCATGATAGGGGTCTTTGAGGTTCTCCATCATCAGCTTCCAGTTGCCCGGAATGAGTTGGCGGGAGTAGCCGAGCAGCGTCAGTTCGCGCCCGTCGAAGACCCGATTGAAATAGCCCAGCATCTCCGGGCCGAGGAAACCCGCGAACGGTTCGACCGTCTCGGAAAAGGACGCGAAGATCGCGCCGTTCTCGCAATGCACCTGCAGCTTGTCGAGCCCGTGATTGGCGCGGTCGAAATCCTTCGGCATCCCGCCCTGCCCGTCGATCCCACGGCGGAACGGAACGCCCAACAGATTGCCTTTCAGATCGTACATCCACTGGTGATAAGGGCAGGTGAAATTCTCCGCGTTGCCGGAGTCCTTATGGCAGAACTTCACGCCACGATGGGCGCAGCGGTTGGCGATCACGTTGACGGAGCCGTCTTCGGCCCGCGTGACGATCACCGGCCGTTCGCCGATCCAGGCCGACTTGAAATCGCCCGCGTTCGGAACCTCCACCTCCAGCGCTACGAACCCCCAGCTGTCGCCATAGAAAATCGTTTCGAGTTCCTGGCGATAGACTTCCGGATCGGTGTAGATCTGATAGGGGATACGGTCGTACCCGTCGTTCGGCCAGGTAACCAACGGCGCATTATCGGCGTGCGAGACTGACATGTTACATCCAAATCCCATACGGTAGCGGCGCCTAGCCTAGGCCAAGCGGACGGTCGGTGGCGACAGTAATAGTTACACCAATGCAGTCTAATGCCGGCCTTGTGGAAGCCGATCGACCGCGAAACACTGTCATAGAGGGGGCCGCGTCGTGTATAAGGCGGCATGGAATCCTATGTCGTTATAGGCGCGGGCCAAGCTGGTGGCCGCGCGGTAGAAGCGATGCGCGCCAGCGGTTTCGAGGGGCGTATCGACCTAATCGGGGCGGAGCCTCACCTGCCCTATGAACGTCCGCCGCTGTCCAAGGAACTACTCACCGAGGACGCCCCGTTCGAGCTCATGCATGACGACGCCTGGTACGCGGAGAAAGATATCTCCGTACATCTCGGCGCGCCGGTGACGTCGATCGACCGGTCGACCAAGAGAGTCACGGTGGGCGAGAGTCAGATACTCGCGTACGACAAGCTGCTGCTGACGACAGGTGGATTCGTACGGAAACTCACGATAGACGGCGCAGGCCTGAAAGGCGTCGAATATCTGCGGACCATCGAAGAAAGCCGCGCGATCGGATCGATGCTTGCCGAGGGCGCACGGATCGTCGTGGTCGGCGGCGGTTTCATCGGACTGGAGATCGCGGCCAGCGCCCGCAAACGCGGCTGTCAGGTTACCGTGCTGGAAGCGGCCGACCGATTGATGGGCCGCGCCCTGCCGCCGGAAATCGGCCAGGCCTACGAAGCGCTGCACCGCGGCAAAGGCGTCGATGTTCGGCTGAACACCGCCATCGAGCGGATCGAAGGCACGGGGTCGGTCGAGGCGGTCGTGACCGCGGCGGGCGACAGGATCGCGGCGGACGGCGTCGTCGTCGGCATCGGCATCGACCCGGATACGGCCTTGGCCGAAGCCGCCGGTCTCGAGATCGCGAACGGCATCGTGGTCGACGAGTTCTGCCGCACCTCCGATCCGGCGATCTACGCCGCCGGCGATGCGACGGATCATCCAAACCCGTTCGCCGGTCGGCGGCTCAGGCTTGAATCCTGGCAGAACGCGCAAAACCAGGCGATCGCGGCGGCGAACAATATGTGCGATGTGGAAACGCCCTTCTCCGAAGTGCCGTGGTTCTGGTCCGATCAGTTCGACGTGAACCTGCAAATGTGTGGCGCACCGGAAAACTGGGACCGGATCGTGACACGCGGCGATATCGCCGCTTGCGACGGCCTGCTGTTCCAGATGCAGGGCGACGCGATCGTTGGTGCGATCGGTCTCGGACGGCCGCGCGACATGCGTTTCATCAAACGCATGATGGGCTCCGGCAAGACGGCGACGGACGAACAGCTTGCGGACGAAAGCGTCGGGTTCCGCGACCTGATGCGATAGCGGGAGAATGACGATGGCGGATTTAAAGGACTTCAACGGTGTCGGACTGCCGACGGACAGCGAACTGGAAACCGTCCTGACCGGCCTGCATTTCGAGGCGATGGATAATTTCCTGCGCACTTTCGCCTTCAAGCCGGACGATCGCTTCGTGTTCCTCGCCGACCGCAAGCTCGACCCAAGGGTCATTCACGCGATTTGCGGTGTAGCGCGCTCGCGCGGGGTCGAACCCTGGGTGATCATGAGCGACCACAGCCAGCACACCGAGGTGCCGGCGGAGATCCGGCCGATCGTCGAGCAGGCGACCTTCGTCGTCTCCTCCTGGTTCTGCTCGATCATCGATCCCTTCTGCATCGGCATGCGCGCCAAGGGGCAACGCTGGGTCAAGATCACCTACTTCCGCAATCTCGACCTGCTCGACACACCGCAGGCCCGTTTCCCGATCGACCTGGTCGGCGAGATCATCCGCCAGACCGCCGCGCAGTATCCGGAATCGGAGGATTTCGATCTGCACTTTACCTGCGCGCGCGGCACCGACCTGACCATCGAATTTACCGCCGACATGCGCCAGAACATGCTCGCCACGGCGCGCTGGCGCGGCAACATGGCGGCGAACGAGCCGGGCTGCTACGTCCATTATCTGCCGACGCACGGCCCGAATCTGTACGACCGCACCACCGTCAACAATGACGACTCGGTCGATGTGGCACTGAACGGCACCGTCGTCCCCTTCTGGGCGGTCGGCTTCGAAAAACCCTTCGCGGAATCAATCAAGGTCCATTTCAAGGATGACCGCGTGACGGGTGTCGACGGCAGCAGCGAAGAAGCCGTGATCCTGCGCGACATGCTGATGGGCGGCCAGATCATCGAACTCGGCTGCGGCTTCAACCCGAAGGCGCCGCGCCACACGGTCTACCCTGCGGGTTCCAATTCACCGGGCGCGCTGCATTACGGCATCGATCTCGACAAACCGTCCGACTATATCCGCAAAATGATGCCGGAATGGGAAGAGCCGCCGGTCCATATGGATCTGATCAGCTACGACACCACGGTCACCGCGGGCAACGCCACCCTGATCGACCAGGGATTCCTGACGTCGCTGCGCGCGCCCTCGGTCGTCGCCATGGCCGAGAAGTTCGGCGACCCGGTGGATCTGCTGGAGAACTGGCCGGAGTGACGAGAACCTAGCCCGACGGTCTCATCGTATCGCAGATGAGTTTTTTCTCCTCGGCGTTCTTGACCATCGCACGGCCGTCCCGGCATTGGATCAGTACGAAGGGATCGACTTCGGCGTAGATGTCGCCGCTTATGTAGCTCTGCACGAAACCGAGCCCAGGCTTGTAGTCGATCGAAACGATCTCGACCTTGCCGGTACAGGGATTTTCCAGTTTCTCGGCGGCGTCCTAGATTTCCATCTTCTACTTGTCGAAGACTTTGAGGTGATAGTCCGCGATCGCCGGACACGGCACTTGCGCCGCTGCGGTCAATCCCCAACTCAGCGCAAAGACCGAACACAGCCCCCCAAAACCAGCCATCTTTCGGCCCAACGTCAGCATGGTGAATACTCTCCTATTCCACGAATCACCGCGCGGGCCTTTCGCTTGCGCGGTGATTAAGGCTAAGAATATCGCAGCAGGTAGCGATCCTGAACCACCGATTCAACAGACCGGAGTCATCATGGCCGTCCTCGCAGGTAACAGACTGTCCGCCAACCATCCGTCACCGCGGCACGGACCCGTCGGGGGGCCAGGCGTCTGGTACGGCCCGGAAATGAAGAAATCCGGCGCGTGGATCCATGCGCTTTCCGAGACCGAGAGCAACGAAATGGTCGATGCCATGCGCCAGGCGCGCAGCCGTCACGACGACATCGCCGATATGACCAAGGCAGACTTCGCCATGCCCACATTCGGGCAGACCCTGGAGGATCTTCGGCACGAGGTCATGCACGGGCGCGGTTTCGTCCTGCTGCGCAACTTCCCGGTCGAGGGTTTCAGCTTTGAAGAGATCGCGACTATGTATTGGGGCTTCGGCACCTATATGGGCAGCGCCCGGTCGCAAAACGCGCGTGGTCATCTGTTGGGCCATGTCACGGACATCACAGATCAGTATGAAGATCCGAGCCGGCGCGGCTATCTCAGTCGCCGGCATCTGCTTTATCACAGCGACTCCGTCGACATGGTCTCGCTGCTTTGCCTGCAAAAGGCGAAAGAGGGCGGGCTGAGCACCATCGTCAGCTCCTACACGATCCATGACGAAATGTGGAAACGCCGCCCCGATCTGGCAGAACGGCTGTATCGGGGCGTGCCGCGCAGCCGCCGCAAGGAAATCCCCGAAGGCAAAGGTCCCTGGTACGAGTTGCCCGTGTTCAACTATCTGGAAGGACGTTTGGTGATTAGCTATCTGCGCCAGTTCATCGACGATGCGCAGGAGATCCCGGAGGTTGGGCCGCACGATCCGCTGCTGGTCGAAGCGCTCGATCTGATGACGGAATTGGCGGAAGACCCGGATCTGTTCCTGTCGATGGAGTTTGAACCGGGCGACATCCAGCTGATCCACAACCACCAGATCCTGCACAACCGCACGGCGTACGAAGATTGGCCGGAACCGGAACGCAAGCGTTACCTGCTGCGGCTGTGGCTGTCACCGCCCGACGGGCTGCCATTACCGGACGCCTTCGCGGAACGCTACGGCAGCGTCACACCGGGCGACCGCGGCGGCGTTGTGGTTCCGGGAACGGAATTGAATGTGCCGTTGACGGCGCTGTAACGCTGGGAACGGGACGCACAGTCCCGATCAATCCGCTTCAAACTGCAAGTCACCGCGCAGTTGGCCGGACCGGGACAGGCCGGTGATGATCGTACGCAAGATGCGGCGCACCTCCGTGGTCGATCTGTCGCGCGAGGACGTTTTCGGCCAGATGATGTGCAGCGCGCGAGACAATTCGGGTTTGACGATCTCACGGGAGAAGAAATCGGTTTCGCCGTAGTCTTCAAAAAACCCGTTTTCCGGCAGGATCGAGTAGGCAAATCCGGATTTGATGATCCGCGGCAGCAGGCGCGCCGAATCCTGCTCCACCTTGATATTGAGAAGGACTCCCCGGTCGAACGCGAGCTGCTCCAGCGTGTTGCGCACATAATGCGGTCGGGTCGGCAGGACGAGCGGAAAGCGGCACGCATCCTCGAACGCAATCGGCGCGTCAGCGTCGCCTTCCACGCCTCGCGCACCGCCCAAGACCAACCGTTCGACCAGAATCGGTTCGGCGTCGACGTTCGACGGGAAGATCGTGCTGGGAACGAATGCCAGATCGGCGCGGCCGCTTTCTACCAACCGGGCGAGATTGATGCTCATGCCTTCGTGAATTCGCAACGCAATTTCCGGAAATTCCTGACCGACAGCAAGCATGAGAGGCGCGGCGACGAGCTGCGCCACTGACGCTGCGAGAACGACAGTGACTTCCCCGCTCGGCGACTGGCCGAGGTTTTTGACATCGTTTTCCGCGCGCTCGATCTGCCGAAGTATCGTGCGCGAATGCTCGTAGAGCAGGTC
>CAJWOT010000190.1 GCA_913044215.1 uncultured Rhodospirillaceae bacterium
TCGCCGTCTTCTCGCAGTTTGTCGAGCCCGGCGGCGACATTGCGGCAAGACTCCTGGTGCTGTTCCCGACTTCCATCGCCGTGACGGTACTGGTCTATGGCGGCTACTGCCTGCTGGGACTCGGCATCGCGCGGCTGCTGTCCAGCGCCCGGCGGCAGCGCTGGTTCAACCGAATGGTCGGCGCCTTCTACATTTTGGCCGGTGCTGGTCTCGCCCTGTCGGAGGGAAAACGCGGTTAGGCGGTGCGGCGCGCCGCGGTCGCCGCTTCGTCGACCTCGCCGGCCGCGCTGACGACGACGCCGTAATCCCGTTCCGCCGCGGCGACGCTGACCAGACCCAACCGGACGTCGTCGGCGACCGCCGCCGGGTCGCGGGTCATCGGGTCGCCATA
The DNA here is from genome assembly GCA_913044215.1 of uncultured Rhodospirillaceae bacterium. Classification (GTDB taxonomy): domain Bacteria; phylum Pseudomonadota; class Alphaproteobacteria; order UBA8366. The sequence continues at coordinate 392 of CAJWOT010000190.1, forward strand.
GCCGCCACCGCCCGGCATCTCCACGATCAGCCGGTCGCCGGCCGGAATGGTCTGGATGCCCTTGTTGCGCAGTTCCGGACCCGACTCCAGGCGCAGCCGGCCCTTCTCGCCCGGCCCCGCACCGTCGCGGCCACGTGCCGGGTAATGCACGCGTTCGAAGCTGGCGAACATGCCGAAGGGCGCGTTCTCCCGGCTGGTCACCTCCATCACCTGGCCTAGCCCGCCGCGCTGCGCCCCCGGCCCGCCGGAATCCAGGCGCAGCTCCTTGCGCCAGATCACCATCGGCGTGATCGCTTCGGAAATCTCCACCGGCACATTACGCACCCCGCTGGGATAGGGCGTCGCGGACAGGCCATCCTGCTTCGGCCGCGCGCCGGAGCCCCCACTGTGGAAGGTCATCATCATGAAGGCGGTCGCTTCCTCGTCGCTGCGCGGCGTGATGCCGTGCCCCGCGCCGAGCTTCAGGTTCCACAGGTTCGACGTGCCTTCCGCCGGCACCACATCCGGCATCGCCTGGTGCAGGCAGCCGAACACCACGTCGGGTAGCATATGTCCGATGGTCGACCGCGCCACCACCGCACAGGGGTGCGGCGCGTTCATGATCGTATTCTCGGGCGCCGAGACGGTGATCGCGTCGAGCGTACCCGCATTGTTGGGAATTTCCGGCGCGACGACGCATTTCACGCCAAAGGCAGTATAGGCCTCCGTGTAGCACATCGGGCAGTTGATCCCGTAGTCGGAGGTGCCGGAGGATCCGGTGTAGTCGACATGAATCTGTCCGTTCGAAATCGACAGATTGGCGACGAAGTCGATCGGCGCCTCCATCCCGTCGATACGCATGGAGTGCGTCCAACTGCCTTGCGGCATCGCATTGATCTTGGCGGTGATCGCGGTTCGGCTCTGCTCAATGATGTGATGGCCGAGCGCATCGAGATCGTCCAGATCGTACTCGTCCATCATGGCGAACAGCCGCGCCGCGCCGGTTTCGTTACAGGCTGCGAGCGCGTAGATGTCGCCCTCCACTTGCACCGGTTCGCGGACATTGGCGCGCACCATATTCAGGAACCACTCGTTCATCTCGCCTTTCAGCGCGAGCGGCATGATCGGCACGAACAGCCCCTCATGATAGACCTGCTTGCCGTCCGGCGACATGCCGATGCCGCCTATATCGACGACATGCGTCGTGCTGGCGAACAGGGCGACCATCTTGCCGTTACGGAAAGCGGGCGACACGACGGTGAAATCGTGCAGATGGCCGGTGCCCTTCCACGGATCGTTGGTGATATAGACATCGCCCTCGTTCATCGTCTCGGAAGGAAAAACGTCGAGGAAATGCACCACGGCGCGCGCCATGGAGTTGATATGGCCAGGCGTACCGGTTACCGCCTGGGCCAGCATCTGGCCTTTTAGGTCGAAAACGCCGGCGGAAATGTCGCCGGCCTCACGCGCGGACGTGCTGAACGCGGTCCGCACCAAGGTCTGCGCCTGCTCCTCGACCACCGACAGCAGCCGGTCCCACATCACCTGGAACCGAATCCGGTCCATATTCGCGTCACTCATCGCGTCCAATCCTTCCGTCTTATTCTCGGCCGAGGAATACCCGCTTCAAGATACCCATGACCGTCGGCCGCTCGTAGTCTTTCTCGGGCTCGTCCGGCATGTATTTAATCACGCCTTGCCCCAACACCGATCCGTTGCGCGCGACCCAGTCGTTAAACCCCGCCATATCCGCGAAGCGGAGCCCGTTCGCGATCTCGCCGACATGGTGTTTCACCACCGCCGGGTTGCGGGCGCGGTCCGCGTCCGCAGCGACCTCGCGCAAACCGGTCATAGCCTCGTCCATCGAACAGCTGCCATCGCGGATCGCATTGCGCAGTTTGTCCGACGCATCATTGGGGTCCCGCTCGATGGCGATCAACAGATCGTCGAACGGCACACCCGTCACGCCACCGCCCCATCCTTTGTCAGCACGATCTGACCCAACCCGTTCACGCTTGCACTGAATCCATTGGTGACCAATGTCGTGGTTTCGTCCTCGACCAGGATTGCCGGCCCCGCAACGGCTGCGCCGGGCCGCAGCGCCCCGCGCGAATACACGGACGCTTCGATCCAGTCGCCGCGCGCCGGATCGAACAGGCGCCGCGTCGCTTCCACATCCGGCGTGTAGGCCTCTCCGGCTTCCCCGACGGTCTCCGCAGCCGGCCGATCGGTCGCAAGCGACAATGTCCAGTTCAGCGCCTCGACACTGAGATGCGGTATCGAACGGCGGAACAACGTGCTGTAGGCCTCTGAAAACCATTCGTTCAGCGCCGCCCCATCCTCAGCCGTCAGGTCGCGGTCCGGCAGCGGCACCATGATCTCATGCCCCTGGCCGCGATAGCGCATGAAGGCGCCGCGCGTTTCGACCAAGGCTTCGTCGGGCGCCCCAAGCCGCACGACCGCTTCCGCTTCCGCCCGCATTTCGGCGAACAAATCATTGACAATTGCCGGGTCGAAGGCGCGCAGATCCATATAGCGGGTCCGCACCACCTCATAGGAGATCTGCGCCCGCAGGAAGCCGATCGCGGAACCGACACCCGCGCCTTGCGGCACGACGACCCGCTCGATGCCCAGCTTGTCCGCCAGCCGCGCGGCGTGTAGCGGCGCGGCGCCGCCGAACGCGACCAGAGTGCGGCCGACCATCGACTTGCCGTTTTCGATCGCATGCACACGGGCCGCGTTGGCCATATGCTCGTCGACGATTTCCGCGATACCCGCTGCGGCCACGTGGGTCGCGGTGTCCAGCGTGCCGCCGATCTCGCTATCGATCGCCTGTGCGGACCGTTCCGGTTCAAGCGTGACCTGACCGCCGGCAAAGCGCGCCGGATCGATCCGGCCCAGCACCGCATCCGCATCGGTTACGGTCGGGTTCTCGCCGCCATTGCCATAGCAGGCGGGACCGGGAACCGAACCCGCGCTCTCCGGTCCGACGCGAATGCGCTGCATGGCGTCGACCTCGGCGATGGACCCGCCGCCGGCGCCGATTTCGACCATATCGATCACCGGGATGCGCAGCGGCAGCCCGCTGCCCTTGAGGAACCGGTACATGCGCGCCACTTCGAAAGAGCGGGCGATCTGCGGCGTAAAATCGTCGATCAAGGTGATCTTCGCCGTCGTGCCGCCCATGTCGAAAGACAGGACGGTGTCCAGATCGTTCTCCTTAGCGATATCCCGTGCCAGGATCGCCCCGCCGGCCGGCCCCGACTCAACCAGACGGATTGGAATTGCCGCAGCGGTTTCGACCGTTGTGACCCCGCCGCTCGACATCATCAGCAGCATGGGGCATCCGACACCCATCTCGCGCAGTCCTTCCTGCAGCCGGCCAAGATACCCCGCCATCAGGGGCTGAACGTAGGCATTGGCGCAGGTCGTGGACATCCGGTCGTATTCGCGGATCTCGGGGCAGACGACAGAGGACAGGGTAATTGAGACATCCGGAAGCGCTTCGGCAAGGATTTCTCCGGCCCGCTGCTCGTGATCGCCATTGGCATAGGAGTGCAGGAAACAAACCGCGACGGATTCAACCTGTAACGCGGCCAGCTCCGACGCCAGCAGGCGTACTGCGTCTTCATCCAATGGCAGCAAGACCTCACCATCCGCTGCCACCCGCTCCGGAACGGTGAACCGCCAGTCGCGCGCGACCAGCGGCTGCGGCCGTTCCATGTAAAGGTCGTACTGTTCGAAACGATGCTCGTATGCGATCTCGATCGAATCGCGGAAACCGTCCGTCGCGACTAACGCGGTCTTGGCGCCCTTACGTTCGATCAGAGCGTTCGTTGCCAGCGTCGTACCGTGGAAAACCAGCGTTACCGCGGAAGCCGGAACATTCGCCTGCGCCAGCACGGCGGCAGCCCCTTCAAGCACCGCAAGCTCGGGGGCGTCCGGCGTCGTCAAAACCTTCAACTGATCCTGACCGCCTTCATGTTCCAGGACCACATCCGTAAACGTACCGCCGATATCGACGGCCAACCGCGCCCCATTACTCATGCGTACGCAACCTGCTCTATTGTTTTCTACCGATTAATTCGTCCCAGGGGCGAAGGAGCGGTACTATGCTGATTACCCTGTAGCGGGTCAACGCAGCAGCCCCAATAAGGGCTTTGTACACCCCGGCAGGTTGGTTACTCTCGCGGGAAACTGGGGAGGATCGACGCGTGAAAATCACCTTTCGCTGTCCAGAAGAATTGCTGGACCACCTGCCCCGACCGATCCCGGCCAAGCGCAGCGTTCCGGACTGGTACAAGCAGATGCCGATGAACGCGTTCTCGCCGGACCTGGATCAGGATGTGCAGACCCTGAAGCAATGTCCGCCGTTCCTCGACGCCATGACCTACGGCTTCATCATCCCACTGCCGGTCGATGTCGAAGTCGACAATATGGAGTTTTCCTGGAACTGGGACGTGCCGCAGCCGTCCGATGGTCCGGGCCACACCGATATCGGTCTGTACAGCCAATCCCCGCTTGGGTTCCATTCGCCCGCGCAGGCGGAAGGCACGCCCTATTTCAACGAAGGGGTCGGTTTCGCCAAATTCAATTGTTTTTGGACAATCCAGCTTGAAGCGGGCTACTCGCTTTACGTCACCCATCCGTCGAACCGTTACGACCTGCCGTTCCGGACGATCAATGGTCTGGTCGACGCGGACACATACAATGAGGTCTTTATAAATTTTCCCGTCCTATGGGTCGAACCGGATTTCAAGGGTGTCCTGAAGAGGGGCACACCAGTTGCACAATGCATCGCCATCCAACGACAGGCCCATGAGCTCGACATACAGGCGATGGATCGCGAAGACGCCGAAAGATTTCTGCCGCTGACCCGCGAACTCGCGCACGGCACCAATGTCTACAAGAACCAGTTTCGGGCGAAGAAGCCTTAGGCACGAAGTTTTCAGCGGTAGTCAGGGCAGTTATGGCCTCTTCGAACCAGCTGCCATCGGCCGGCTTCACAATCCCGCCGTCTCCAAGTTTCTGCGCATGCGCCGGTAATCCGCACTGAACCGGCCATGCGGGATCGTCGTCATCGTTTTGATGATGTTGGCGAAGTGATTGTTGTCGAGGCGGAACGCGCGGCCATATAGGGCCATCGCACCCTCGAAATTATTCTCGCGCTGGCAGCACCCGCCAAGCTCGATCATCGCCGGTGCATGGTCAGGTTGATCTCGCAGGACCATTTCGAACTGATCGCGCGCTTCGGGAATCCGATAGCCGTTCTTCAACGCAAGGCCCAGCGTATACCGCGCGCGGATGTGACCCACCTGTTGCGCGAGCACGGCCTCCAACACGGCGATGGCGTCATCCAGCTGACCGGACCGCGTCAGTGCAACGCCTCTGTCTACGGCGAGTTCCGTATCCTGTGGGCGATATTTGCAGGCCTCCGCCAATGCCGCGGCTGCACCGGTGAAGTCGCCGGACGCCATTAACACCGTTCCGAGACCCTGCCAGGCCTCGACATGATCGGGAACAGCTTCGACCACCAGGCGGAACCGCTCAGCCGCAGCTTCGGGGCGTTGCTGCGATAGCAGTGTCTTGCCGAGGGCCTGCAATAGATCAGGATGACCGGGTACCAGGGCGAGCGCGGCCTCGAAGGAGTCCACCGCCGCGTCCCAGCGCCCCATCGCGGTGAGTGCCACCGCCCTGTTCGCATGCGCTTCGGCCGAGCGCGGGTCCAATCGGGCGGCCTGCGCGTAGACTTCGGCGGCCTCCTCGAAGCGTTTTGTTTCGTTCAGGATACGGCCGAGGTTGGCATGGAAGGCGGTGTTCTTCGGATGGTGCGTTATCGCCTTGCGGATGAGGTCGATGGCGGGTTCCGGGCGTCCCGTCTGAAAGTGCAACAGGCCCAGCATGTGCAACGCATCGGCATGGTTCGGCTTATCGGCCAGTAGCGCGCGGTACTGCGTCTCGGCAGCAGCCATATCGCCGGCCTCGTGGCGGGCCATCGCCTCGGCAAATTTGGCCGCCAATTTACGCTGCACCCTGTTCATAAGGGTCCCCGGTTCCGAAAGTCCTTACGCCGCCACGGTCAGGTAATGAATACTGAAAAAATCCTCGGCATCCGTCCATCGGGCGACCGATCGGTAGCCTGCGGATGCCGCAAGCGCCGCGAATCCGTCGAGAGAATATTTATAGGAATTTTCGGTGTGGATCAGTTCATCCGCCACGAGTTCAAATCGTGACTCTCCCACGCGAATGATCTGCTGGTGCTTGCTGCGCAGATGCATTTCGATCCGGCCCTCGGCTTCGTTGTAGAAGGCATAATGCTCGAATACCGCCGGATCGATCGAGGAGTCCAACTCACCCGCGATGCGATGCAGGATGTTGAGGTTGAAGGCCGCCGTGTACCCGGCCGCATCGTTGTATGCCCGATTGAGCCGGCCCGTATCCTTGCGCAAATCCACGCCGATCAGCAGCGCACCATTCGGACCCAGCAGCGGATGCAGCCCGCGCAGAAATGACTCGGCCTCCATCGGCGTCAAATTGCCAATCGTCGATCCGGGGAAGTATCCCAGCCGCGCACCGTCGGTCACCTCGATCGCATCCGCCGGAATCGACAGCGGCGCCGTGAAATCCGCGCAGACCGCGCCAACCCTTGTCTCCGGATAATCCGACGCGACGGCCTCAGCCGAGGCGCGCAAATGCGCCGGGGAGATGTCGATCGGCACGTATTGCGCCGGCGCCGTCAACGCATCGAGCAGCAGGCGTATCTTCAGGTCGGAGCCGGAGCCGAGCTCGATCACGGTGCGTTGCGGCCCGGCCAGCTCTGCCAGTTCCGGTCCGATCTGCCGCATCAACGCCAATTCCGTGCGGGTGACGTAGTACTCCTCGGTCTCGCAAATCTTGCCGAACAGATCGAGCCCGACCTCGTCGTAGAAAAACTTGCAGGCAAGCTGCTTCGGTGTTTTTGACAACCCCTCGATCACCGACTCCTGAAAATCCGCGACCGCCGGCTCAAGGTCGACGAAAAAGGCGAGGGTCGTGTCTGGCATGGGACGGGCCGTCGAGGTTGGCGCGGAAGGGTCCGTCGTAAGTAACAGCCTCCCCGGCGAATGTAAAACGCGCGCCTGCGGGAGGGCGCGCCGCGCCGCAAAAACCGTTAGGCTGGCGGTCTGTCACGGGGTGCGGGAGCCGCGTATTTGCTTGTCGTCGATAATCTTGCCCGTCCGGGGATGCCGACCGTCTCGTTCTCCATAGCGGCGGGGCGCTGTCTCGCCGTCATGGGGCCGTCGGGAAGCGGCAAGACCTTGTTGCTGCGGGCGATTGCCGATCTGGACCCCAGCACGGGTTCTATTGCGCTCGACGGTGCCGACAAGTTTTCGGTGCCAGCGCCGGATTGGCGCCGGCGCATTTCTTACGTCGCCGCGGAGCCGGGCTGGTGGGCGACGACACCCGCCGAGCATTTCGAGGATTGGGAGGCCGCGGCCTCTCTGGCCGACGCCCTGCTTCTATCTTTGGACCTCGCCGATACCCCGCTCTCCCAGCTCTCCACGGGCGAGCGGCAACGGTTCGCGTTGATCCGCGCCCTCGTTCAAACGCCGGCGTTCCTGCTTCTGGACGAGCCGACCGGCCCGCCCGACGCAGCCGCGACTGCGGCAACGGAACGGCTCCTGCGGCAACGGCTCCACGCGGGAACCGGCATCATCCTGGTCACCCACGACGCCGATCAGGCGGATCGGCTGTCCGACAACGTCTTGACGCTGGATAACTGCAAGGCCGAGGAAGGCGCCGCATAATTTCATCACCCTCGACTATGTCGATATCGCGTTGGCCGCGACCCTCGTGCTGATAAATGCCGGCCTGTCCCTGCGTCTGTCATTGGGGCTGGAGCGCCGGTTCCTGATCGCCGCCCTGCGCATGGCAGTGCAGCTCACCCTGGTCGGGCTGGTCCTGAAGGCGCTGTTCGCCACCGCCACGCCACTGCTAACCGGTCTCGCGGCGCTGGTCATGATCGGTTTCGCCGGCTACGAGGTGATGGCCCGGCAGGAACGGCGCTATCTCGGCTGGTGGGGCTATGGCCTCGGCACCTCCGCGATCATGACGGCGGCGCTGCTCGTCACCGTGTTCGGCCTGGCGACGCAGGTGCGGCCGGACCCCTGGTACGACCCGCGCTACGCCATCCCGATCCTTGGCATGATCCTGGGCAACACAATGACCGGCGTCGCGCTGGCGCTGCATGCCTTAACCCAGAGCGCGGTGCGCAACCGGGCGGCGATCGAAGCGCGGCTCGCCCTCGGCGCCCCCTGGCGCGAGGCCCTGCGCC